>JAITWO010000022.1 GCA_031285205.1 Methanomassiliicoccaceae archaeon
AACATCGAACACCGCTGCGCAGAGTATGAACGGCCTGACATCTCTGACGCTTTCATCCACATTCATGATGATGTCCGTGTCTTCCGTTTCGTACTCTGCCATCCCCGGCTCGATGTCCAGGAACGACCTCATCGCCCTTGCGATCCCCTCCACGGAATAGAGGTCGGGGCGGTCCGGGAAGAATTCAACGGACATATCGTCCTCGTCGCCTTCCGTATCATGCATGTCCGCGCCGATCATCGGTATACGGTCCATCAGGACATCCTTCGGTACATCTTGGCCGATCAGGGCGCAGAGGTCGCTGTATTTGAAATTGATGACGGGCATCCTTTGCTAAAACAAAGGATTAGTATAAATTCGTTTTTGAACGGAGCCCTCCGACAAGCATCACCGGCCCCCATATGTTGAGAAAATATTTTATCATCTGAGATCTCAGATCTTTACAGATATTCGTCAGGCATCGAGGAAAGGAGGATGCAACCATCTGGAAATACCGGACAGTTCAGACCGAATATAGACCACAGGTCTCATCTCGTGCCAGAATTTCCTTAATGCAAATACAAGGGGACATATCTGATAAGCACGCCCCAAGGTCGGTTTTATATCCTTTCTTTCCGTACAGTGATGCATGAGGATCGCTATAGCACAAGTGAGAGGTCAGATGAACGACCCGCCGGCGAACGCATCGAAGGCAAAGATGCTCCTGAACAACACCGACGTGGATCTTTTGATATTCCCGGAGATGTTCGCGACCGGTTACGACATGGAGTGTGCGAAGTTCATGAAGAACATGGACGTCATGTTCAACAACAAGGTCAACACCAACATAATCAACAAAAAATGTCTCATGCTGTTCGGATGCCCGGTCGAGGAGAACGGAAAATTATACAATTCCGCGATATTAACGGACGGCGAGAACAGGCAGATATACAAGAAGATCCACCTTGCGCCGGATGACAAGTTCTCGGAAAAGAAGATATTTGCGGCAGGGAGCGAACCGAAGATATTCGAATGCAGAGGCCGCAGGTTCGGGATCGCGATAGGCAACGACGTGATGTTCGGTGAACTGTTCAGATGGTATGCATCAAAGGGTGCTGATGCGGTCATATGCATATCCGCCGTTCCGGGAGACGTTCTGGAAAAGTATGAGAAAGTGCTGCCCGCAAGGTGTGTTGATAATTCCATAGAGATGATATTCGTCAACATGGTCGGCCCGGACCCCGGCTTCGTGATGGCCGGAGGGAGCAGGTACATATCCTCGGAAGGTAACATCATCGAAAGATGCCCGGACAGCAGCGACGTGCGCATAATCAAACTGGACGAACAAAGGACGAACAGGTCAAAGGAAAGAAGAGAGTTCCTGAAAGATATAAGAAAGGACATCGACTGGAGCGTTTAACGCCCCAGTTCCTTGTGCGCCTTCCCAAGATGCCCGGCGGCCTGGGCTCCCAGTGTTGACAGTTCACCGGCAAGGACGGTCACGGCAACAAGTTCGGCAAGCTTCTTCGCTTTGCCGGTGCCGAGGCAGCCCATGATGTTCAGTGCTTCCGACTGAGACGGTAATCTTGTTCCTCCTCCGACGGTCCCCACTTCCACTGCGGGCATCCTCACCGATATGTAAAGGTCACCGTCCGCTGATTCGCATGTCGTCATTGTCAAACTGGCTTCGACCACCTGCGCCGGGTCCTGACCCGTCGCAATGTACAGCGCGGCGGCCATGTTCGCCGCATGCGCGTTGTTGCCCATGGACCCGGCCAATGAGCTTCCTATGAGATTTTTACGTGTGTTCACATCGATGATCGAATCGACGGATGCGTGCAATTTATTTTTGACAATGTCCGCGGGAATTACCGCTTCCGCTATAACGCTCTTCCCCCTTCCCTCGATCGCATTGATCCACGCCGGTTTCTTGTCGGTGCACATGTTACCGGACGCCGACACCAGAACTGCCCCGGTCTCTTTCTCAATGAGCCTGCAGACCGCTTCGGTTGCAATGGTCACCATGTTCATCCCCATGGCGTCGCCGGTATCGTAAGAGAACCGGAGGAAAAGGCTCCTTCCGTTGGGGAACGGTTCAATGTCCACAAGTTTCCCATGTGATGTCGTTCCGTTCACGGCATCCTTGATCCTTTTCTCATTCTTCCCAATCCAGAGGATCACATCGGATGCGTGGTCTATGCCCCTCACACTGAACACCGGCGCCCTGGTCATGGCATCCTTGAACACCTTCACATTCGCACCGCCGGAGGATGTGATGACGGACATCCCTCTTGACACGGAGGCCACCAGCGCCCCCTCGGTAGTGGCCAGCGGTATCATGAACTCACCTTTGGCATGCTCGCCGTTCACTTTCACCGGCCCGGCGAATCCGAGGGGGACCTGCACCGCACCTATCATGTTCTCGATGTTCTTTCCGGCGGAGACGGGATCGAATGAATAGCTGGAAATGTGGTCGAGCTTTGCGCCTGTCATCCTCTCGATCGCGTTACGCCTTTCGTCAACATCGCTGCGCTCACGGCCCCGGTTCCTCAATCCTGCATCGTCGGACATCATCTGTCAATCTTCGGATTGATAGATAAACATTGTCCATTATCCAATGACCATATTTTTATCTCAGTAATTGTTTTAAAGGATGAAGATAACGGTGATCTCATGGAAAGAGGAGACAGCATGAACGTGCACAGGGACAAAGTGGTCACAAAGGCGGTCCCGTATGTTGTGGCGATATCGGCCGTCTCCGGGCTGATCCTGTCGCTGATCGCCGTCGGCGACCTCGGCGGGCTGTTGCTGCGCTTTTGCGTACCGTTCGTGGCGGGTTTCGCCATTCTGGGGATATACACGTTCATTTACAGGGATGAGGGACTGCTGACGGCCAGGATGACCGCCGCGATACTGTTGGTGGCGCCGTTCATCGTCTCCGTGGCGCTGGCAGCGTTCACATACTACAAGATGCCGGAGATAATGGACATACTCAGCAGGTTCATGATGACCAAAACGAATCTGGTGATTATGGTGTTCTTCAGCGTGTACGCGTTGAACGCGCTGATGTTGTTCACAAGTCATGGAGTAATTTCAACCGTGGTCGCATATTTCAGGAAATATACCGCGAAGATCTATCTCAGCATCGAGAGGATAAGCAACGACAGGAACGACTCGCTGAAGAACAAGATAAGCAGATGGGTGTACGACATACCGGAGATAATCGATGTTCAGTGCATAGAGATGGAACCCGTTCAGCAAAACGATGGATTTCCGCTGAGGATGTTCGCATCGATGGCTTTCAGCATATTCATCCTTGGACTGACGATAAGCTCGTACGTATTCCTTAATCCTATATTCGCAAGCACATTCACGTTGGACGAAGCGGTGATAGTGACGGTCATAATCACCTTCTTCGTCCCCGTCCTGATAATACCGTGGTTCATAACGAAGGACACCGGTGCCAGGATAAAGAGCCAGGCAAAGGATTACTATCTGTGGAAAGGGATGAGGAAGCGCCTTTACGAAGGTTTCTTCGCATTCATGATGTTCCTCTCGATGTTCGCGATATATGTGTTCCTAGGCTACGATGTGGAGAGGACATACTTCACTTATGCAGGATACGTCTCAATAACCGCGTTCCTTTCCACGTTCTATGCGTTCGTTTACGCAAATTATTATCACAAACAGTTCAGGAAAGGCATAATCGACAGCTTCAACGATGCAAAAAGACAATGATGTCACATAAGCTTGCGGAACATGTCCGCATAGTTCCCGCCGTGGTCCCATATGGTCCCGCTGTCCATGATATAAACGCTGTCGGACAGTTCCTCAAGGCCTCCTGCATCGTCGTTGTTGATTATCACCGAAAAGACCTTGGCATTGTTCATCTCTTTAAGGAGGTACCATTCGGAGGTTATAGATATGTCAGAGATCACAGAATGACCGTCGGAGATGAAAAGTATGTCCGCACCCTCCCATTCCTTTTCTCTTAACGCCCTTATCCCCTCTCTCAGCGCGATATTGAAATCCGTCCCGCCGCCGAACGTGTACGACAAGAATTCCAAAAATTCCTTCCCCATTTTTTCTTTTGACGTACGCGATATCT
>JAITWO010000056.1 GCA_031285205.1 Methanomassiliicoccaceae archaeon
ATCATACCTTCGGCGACCGGCCTTTCAGGTGGCCTCCCGTCACCGATCTCAGCAATGATGCCGTTCTCTATGCCCACGTACCCGTCGGTGAAACCGGACCCGTTGAATATCATTCCCGACAGGTATTCCATGCCTCCCCGATGGTCAGGGATATTTAACAGATTATCGGAGCCACAAAAACAGTATAAAGAGATGCCCGCATCCTCTGATGCGGGCATCGTTGATCATTTTTTCTTCCACTGGAGCAGCGGATACACGGTCTTACCGAACGCCTTGTTCACGACGAGCGCCGAGCACAGATAGATCGCGACGATCCCTGCGGCCAGCAATGCGTATGCGGCGACGGGTCTGAATGTCGCATCCAGGATGTGGAGGTCCATGAGCGCCAGGACCGGCAACGCGATGTCCAGTAACAGGACCAGAACTGTCAGCAACCCGAACGGCTTGAAGAACGCCGGCGTCCAAAGGAACAGTACCATGGTTATCGCTAGCCACACATAGCCGTCCAAGAAGGTGTCTATGGGGGACGCGGACGCGGCTTTCACGAACATCGAGAGGCCCGATGCCAGCATGAAGAACGCGCTGAAGAACAAGAATGTGTTCCCTCCGGTATTGTTACTCGATTTAAGGTCCAGGACGCCGACGATGACTTGTACCACGAACCCTCCTATAAGCCAGCAGCCGATGAGCATCATGGCGCCGGATGGATTCGTGCCGAGGCGGCCGTCCAGCATGGCGAAGAAGCAGAAAGCCGCCACCGCAAGCGCGACAAGGCCCGCGGGTGTCGGATTCGCCCATTCCTTTGTTTGTACTTTGATCTCTTTTATGCCTTCCATTTGAGATACACCTTTACGGAGCCGCTCCTGCGGCACCCGTCCCAGTATATCATGATTACTTATTTATACTCTGTTAATGCGACATGATTTTCGGCCGGTCTCGAGAATGGACCACAGGCAATGTTCTTCATCGTCCGGGTTTCGCAAGCGGCGTTTAAGAAACATTAAAATAGGACGGTCAATGATTAGGCCCAGAGGTAAATCCCATGGCAGTCACAGTAAAAGCAGATGATTGTGTAGGATGCGGCAATTGTGCCGATGTATGCCCGCAGGACGCGATAACTGTCGATGACATCGCAGTGATCGATGCGGGCAAGTGCGTCGACTGCGGCGCATGCATCGATGAGTGCCCGTCAGACGCTATCGTGGAGTGAGCAGGCACACAAAACCTTTTCAAAAACCCTATTATGCCCAGTACGGTTTTTTGACAAATTTATAGGCACTGTTGGTCGCGGTGGCCGCTTCGCCGCATGCAGTTATTATCTGTTTGTACTTTCCCTCGTAATCTATAACATCACCGCACGCAAAGATACCCTTCCTTGATGTGCGCATCGCATCATCCACCATGAGCAGGCCGTCCTTGGTCAGTTCAAGGCCCCATCTCTTCAGATCATCCAGGTCAGATGATATGCCGATCAGTATCACCACGATGTCCGCCGCAACATCGAATGTCTCGTCTCCCTTTTTCAGGGTGACCGACCGTACCCTGTCGTCACCGTTCACCGATAACAGCTCGGCGCTCATGACCGCCTTGATGTTGCTGGCACCGAGCGCGTTGGTGTTGCTCTCATCGCACCTGAACTCATTCCTGCGGTGCACTATCGCTGTATCCGTCACCGAATCGGCGATCAGCGCCATCTCGATGGCGCTGTTCCCTCCCCCGAACACCACCACTTTTTTTCCTATCAGGTCTTCCTTCGGTGGGAGGATATAACATAATCCCTTATTTTCGAATTCGGTCTCGCCCCTGCAGCCCATCTTCTTCGGCTTGAACATGCCCATGCCTGTTGCGACGATCACGGAACTCGTTCTGTACTCGTTTTTGTCAGTGATCACGATCAACTCTTCTTTGCCGTCGTTGATATCGATGACCTTTTCCGTCTCCCTGAACTCGCAACCCATCGACTCCGCCTGCGCGTAAAGTTTGTCGGAGAGTTTCCTTGCCTGTATGCGCTCATATCCCGGATAGTTCTGGATCGCCTTATCCGGATACAGCGACACCAGTTGGCCGCCCACCTCCGCAGCATCTATGATAAGGGTCCTCATCATTCTGGTCATTGCGTATATACCAGCAGTAAGCCCTCCCGGGCCGGCACCGATGATGATCAGGTCATATCTCATTCTTTCGCGTTATGTACTTTTTATATAAAACTTTGTTCTCCGAATACACGCGTGCATTCATCGACCTTCGACGAAAGAAGGTGATAAATTACGAAAAAGTAAAACAATTCTACGGATGTCGTATGACGGTAACATCACTGTAAACGCATTGCCGGTACCAATCATAATATAACGGCGCACACAGATACCATACACGCGTGATATCATGGATAACAAAAAAGATGCAGGTTACGAGGAGACGCTGCTGAATCTCATTCTCGATGAGATAGATGACATCATTGTGATACATGATTCGCAGCATACGATCATATGGATGAACCGCGCCGGGCTGGAAGCGTTCGGGAAGACGCTGGACGAGGTGATCGGCAAAAGCTGTTACACCGAGCTCTTCGGAAGATCATGTCCGTGCGAGACGTGTACCATAACGGCGTCCACGCTGGACGACAGGTGCAAACGCTACAGGACGGTCCCCAGGACGGGAGAGCATTATGAGTGCAGGACGATGATACTCAACGGCGGCGGAGAGATCAAACTGGTGGTCCAGCACCTCAAGAGGTGTGATTAATCATATATACGGACACGCTGTTGACCGCTCAGGTAAGACCATGCCAGAAATAACAGAACTGATGCCGCTCCTCATAGCCGGGGCGGTGTTCTTCGTGATACTGTTCATCAGCAACCTGAAGAAGGCCAAAGCATAACGGGCGTGCACGCTAACATCGCTGAAAGCGGTCGCTTATATATCCATATACGGATTCATGTGTGGTGATAACAAATGGTAACTATCCCAGATAATGTAATGGCGGCATTCAACGACCCAAAGGCCGTGAAGGTGCTGACCACCGTATGCCCGAGTGGGTATCCTCACTCGATAGTCTGCGGCAGCCTGAGGGCGGTATCGCCTGATATGCTGATCGTCGGTGAGATACTGATGAAGTCGTCCTCCTCGAATATGAAGAAGAATGACAAGGCAGCCATACTCGTGGTCACGGGGCTGACCTCATTCGTCGTGAACGTCAAGGCAAAGGAGCGCGTTTCCAAAGGCCCCATGCTGGACGGCATGAACGAGGCGCTTGCTGCGATGAAGCTGAAGGCGAACGCCGTCTGGGTGTTCGAGCCGACATCCGTCTATGACCAGAGCGCGAACCCCGCCGCTGGCAAGAAGATCGCATAAACTTTCTTTTCACCCTTTCCCTTTTTGCTCCTTTTTTGTTCTATATCATTCGCAAGATTGATATTCAGGCCGCCGTATCGGATGTGCATGACCATCGCTAAATACAGGTCATGGGCGCGCATCCTTTTCTTCGCGGGCGCGATGCTCGTGCTGTTCGGGATAGGGTTCTATCTGATGGGCGACCCCGTCATCGGCGTACTGATGGCCATCGTAGGCATGTCTGCAATGGTGATAGGGTTCACCATAGTGAAGTTCTTCCTTTACCTGGACTTCGGGAAGAGATGATCATCTCTTCCTTCCGACGAACGCCACCCAGTTATTCTCCTCTATCTCATTTACGGTCACGTCCATCCCGCAGGAATCAAGCAGTGATGCCATTTCCTCATTGTCAAGGAGGTTCAGCCCGTATGACTCTATTATCTCATCGTTCCTCTCTTTGAATGCCGGGTGCGGGTACGTCTCAGAAACGATCACAATATACCCTCCGTTCCTGACCTTCGCCGCCGCCTTTCCGATATCGTTGCGCAGGTCCGGCCAGAAGAAGTACGTCTCAAAAGCGGTCACGAGATCGAACATACCGTCACGGAAAGGAAGATGAGATACCGTGTCTGTTGTGATGCGGCATCTTCCGCTGTCCACGATGTCCTTGTTCACATCTATGGACACCGCCACAGATTCCTCAGATATGTCGATGCCGTATATCTCCGCATCAGGGAATCTCTTTGCGAGCAGCGATATCAGCATGCCTCCTCCGCACCCGATGTCCAATATCTTTCCGCACTCGTTCAGCGGAAGCCTGCTCAATGCCCATTCGGTCAGTCCGAGGTGGTGCACATTCATATCCTGCAGCAGAAGGCGCCCCTCATCCCCGGAAGGTCTCCTGAACTGGCCTTTGTCATGGTCCATGCGGACCGTTATGGCCGATCCGTATATGAAATGAATTATGACGGGGATAATGAGAGCATTATTAAGATATGATGAGAAAGATGATGACAAATATGATGAAAACGGAAAGGGTGTTTTTTAAAAGGTTTGTTCAGACACGCGATCAGTATCTGCGTCTGTTGTTGTCTCTGGGGGGCGCGTGCTTTCTGAAGCAGTCCCTGCAATAGACCGGTTTGCCCTGCGTGGGCTTGAACGGTACTTCGCATTCGTTTCCGCAGTCTGAGCAGACTGCTTTGTGCATTTCTCTCGGCGGCTGGTCTCTGTCCCTGTAGTTCCTATCTCCGTAGGCCATTTTTATTCCTCTGTTTGGAGTATTCCAATATCACATCTTCCTCGCGCCTTTCGGACACGGACCAGGTCGTAATATCACGAATGCCTCTGTTCGGCGTATAGACACTTTTAGTTTATAAAGCTAGTACCCAAAAATGCTTATTTTTCTCGCTTATTTTCTTATTCCGCACCGTACACACGTCCATATCCCGTTGTGATGATTCATCTCATTCCCACATTCCGGGCACATCACAGCGCCCGCACGGCATATGTTCTCCACGGTTTTCAGGGAAAGGTCCCCGGATGCCCACTCCATCAGGGAGATGAGGTCGTTGTATCCGTCCGTGCATCTCTTCTCATAGTGTTTCAGGTTGTCGTACTCGTTGAACATCCGGACCCTCATCTTCATTATCGCACCATACACGTTATTGTATGTGCTTTCGGAGATGACCTTCACGGGTGCGATACTGTCGCGGTATCTGATGTCAAGATAATTTATGCTGTTGTCAAGGAACGAAAGGAATTTCCTCTCATCAGGAAAGACAGGGACGGATAACAGCAGGTCCTTCTTTCTCATCATATCCGGGTCCCTGTCTATGATCGCCGAGATGGCGTCGCGGACCTGCGCCCTCATATCCCCGGTCACCTGTCCGTATATCTTCCTGATGCGTGGAATATCATCACTGTTCCCGAGAGACCCTGTCTTGGCCGCCGCCAGTCTGAACTCCTGTCCGCCCTTATGTTCCAATACATCGAACAGATCATGCATCATGCTGTCCGATTCGTTCAATGCGTTCAGATAACCGAGACAGGCTGTCCGCACAACGTCCTTGTCAGTCTTCCTCATCTCCCTGACGGCGTCCAGGGCGGCCCTTTCACGGACGGACGCGAACAGCATGACCGTTTCAGCTCTCACCCTTTCATTCGAGCTCATAAGATGTTTGCTCACCGCGCCGTAAAAGGACGGATGATAGTTTATGATGAGCCACCTGTCCTCCGATATGGCCCCGCGCCTCCCGGAGATGACGAAATCCGCATCATCCAGGAACCGTTCCAGATATTCGATCCTGCTGACACTCATGGAGGCTTCCTAAAATAAGAATATTCGGCGCCGTACCGGCGCCTTTTATTTGTGCTCAGATGTCCCGGCCCGCCAAAGCTTCTTTGAGGACCGCGACCTCCTCGTCCGTTAACGTAACGCCCTTCCCCATCTTCTCTCCGTCAGGGGACCATTCTCTTATGTCATACTTAGGCTCCCTGCCGTTCCAGCTTATCAGGTTCAGCTCCTTCGTCCATCCCTTGGATGACTCCGAAAGGACCGCGACCCTCTCTACGACCTCATATTTGAACTCTACCATGGTGGTTCCGCTCCTTTACTTATAATACTTCTTCTTATATTTAAAGTAAAACAAATAAAGAAAGAAAGCGGTGAAATATCGGTCATTATCAATTCTCCGACAGAACGTTCTCAAAGGTTTAAAATACTCATCGTTTGTATTCACTCAGAGCCTGTATGCGCCGTCGGCCGCACAGGCGCATAGAACCGAGGTGTGCCGGGCCAGGAGCAACATGAGATGGAGTCCTTCGCTTATATTCTGATAGGTGTACTTGCAGTTCTCGTGTGCTTTTCCGCATTCTTCGGCGCAGCCGAGACATCCTACTCATCAATGAATCACATAAGGATGAAGAACCTGGCCAAGGAAGGCAACAAAAAGGCAGAGAACGCCCTCAAGCTGTGCGAAAATTATGATAAGCTGCTGACGACACTTCTGATAGGGAACAATTTCGTCAACATATCGGCGGCAACGGTCTCAACGGTGCTGTTCGTCAGCTTCCTCCTGGAGAATGACCCGAACATAGCTGCCGCGGTATCGACCGTAGTCATCACTCTGATACTGCTGACGTTCAGCGAGATAACGCCTAAGTGCATGGCGATGGAGCGCGCGGAGAAATGGGCGATGGCGCTTGTCCCACCGACCGCATTCCTTGTCCTTCTGTTCACTCCGCTGAGCATCCCGTTCGTAAAACTGAAGAGGATATTGACAAGCAAGATGCCGGAAGATGACACCCCGACCATGACAGAGGACGAATTGAAGGTGATGATCGACGAGATCGAGGGAGAGGGGACCATAGAGAAGCATGAGAGCGAACTCATCAAATCGGCGATAGAGTTCGATGATATAACGGTCGGCGAGATGTATACCCCACGTGTCGACATGGCGTCGATAGAGATAAGAGCGGACAGGAACAAGATAAAGAAGACATTCAGGGACACAGGGTTCTCAAGGATACCCGTGTACCGCGACAATATCGACCAGATAGTCGGCGTGATATACAGCAAGGACTTCTACAACCATTATCTGGAGTCGGAGGGCATGAAGATCGACGGGATAATACGGCCCGTGAAGTTCGTCCCGACGACGATGAAGGTATCATCGTTACTGAAGGACCTTCAGCAGTCGCAGATACACATGGCCGTCGTGGTGGACGAATCAGGCGGTACCGTGGGTATTGTGACATTGGAGGACATAATCGAGGAGCTCATAGGCGAGATATGGGATGAGAGCGACGAGAAAGAAGAGGACATGGTAGAGAACCCCGACGGAAGCTACTCGGCGCTGGGCGGCGCGAACATACACGACATAATCGAAGAGTCCGGAATAAAGCTAGATCTGGGCGATTACGAGGGCCACACGGTGAGTGGCTTCATTCTGCATAAATTGGGCCACATACCGATGAACCGTGAGGTTCTGGAACTGAACGGCGTAAGGATGATCGTCAAGACGGTCAAGAACCGCCGTATCAAAGAAGTGACGATAATACGGACCGGAAGGAAAGAGGAACAGGAAAAGCAGTCAGAATGAGGTCCGGAGATCCTCAAGGAATCTTTTCATATTGGACGACGCGATCACCTTTCTGGCAGGATGCGAGGCGATCTTGCATGTCACCGATACGACATCACCGTGATGCGCGATCTCATATCTTTCCTGCACCGCGGCCTGTTTATCAAGTCTTAGGTGGAACACGCAGTCATCGTCGATCCTGTTGTCAAGGCCGTTCAGGACATCATCTATGACCTCCTTTCCGAACCGCCCGAACAGGCCGGCGCATTCCGCATCCTTTTTCAGTTCCGCTGTGAATATTATCATCGAATTACCGTGATGGCCGTCGCTCATCTCCGCATCGAAATCATCGGTGCCCGCGATCCTGCACATGAGGTCATGCAGTTTTTCCTCGTCCTCGGTGGCATAGCAGAACAGTTTTATCCTCACCCAATGGAAAACGGACGCCATACGCTTACATACGGAAGCGTATTGATTATTGTTTCGCAGTCATGCGGGACTCACGGGGCGGCGGAAAGGGGCCGTCAGTATAGACATCCCGCCGGGACGGCCAAGGAAACCTTTTTATCATTCGTACCTGTTGCACTCAAACCGACAGGGCCTATAGCTTAGACTGGCTGTAGCGCCCGGCTGATAACCGGGAGGTCATCGGTTCAAATCCGATTAGGCCCACTTTCAACCTTCTGGACAATATGTTGCCGACGTCCGGACCGGCCTTAAAAATTTAAAGAATAATCAATGAACTGAACATCTTTCCTAAGATATAATTTTTGATATTTACTATCAAAATGAAAGTATTAATATGATCAAAGTATGGTTAACACAGATGTTTCTGTCATCATTGATCCATGCAACTGTCGGTCATCATTGCATCGATGCTCTTCACAGTCCCTTTCGCCTCGTTCGTGTCGGAGGCCGCAGAGCCTGATGAGGGTGGGTCAGGGATCAAAGAGGCAGACGAAGAAGGATCTTTCAGGACGTCGGCCATGATCGTTGCCGGAGGCTCTCATACCGTCGCTCTCAAGAATGACGGCACGGTGTGGACATGGGGCAGTAACAATTCCGGACAGCTTGGAGGCGTCTCAGTGACTGGCCCGGAAACGCACAAAAGCACCCCGGTGCAAGTGATGACAGATCTAAAATCGTTGTTAATCTTCATTCCTGAGCATGTGTGAGTGCAACGTATAATAAATATAGTTACTGATACAGAGTATACGGGCATGTGCCGGAGGCATTGCCGTCATTCATTGAAGGTAAGACGATGATGAAGAACAAAATATGGAGGAGGGGGGGGGGCAAAGCACTCATTTCTGTGACGATGGCCTTCGTGTTCGCACTGGCGGCGTTCGCTCTGCTATCGCCGGCGACGGATGAACACGGATCGAGCAACGCAGGCGATGATGCGACCCTCGGTGCGGATATATCAGTGGGGACGGAGGCCGAACTTCTAAAGGCACTGAACGACAAAACAAGCTCATATTATGCGGAGGACGGGGACACAATAAAGCTGACGGCCAAGATAACCTTCAGCGACCCGTTCATCCTGAACAACAGAGGGACGATATACATCGATCTAGGCGATAACGACCTGTCACTCAAATATGCCGGCGGGGGTCCCATGCAAATAGAGAACAGCAAGCTGATCCAGACCGGTACCGGGACCGGCAAGTTTGTAATAACGCCCGGCGACGGATTCACATCCGTGTACGTCGCCGGAAGAGGGGAGGTAAAGATTAATGCGGACATTTCCGGCGGAGGATACGGAATATCTGCGAATGAGGACAGCACCGTCACGGTCACAGGCGAGATCAAAAGTCAATACGGTGTGTATGCGTACAGTTCATCGGTCACCGTCAATGGCGATATGGAGGGCCAGCACGGAGTGTACGCAGGTGCCGATTCAACGGTCATCATCAATGGCAAATTGGTAGCAGGAGTAGCCGTGAACGCATACGGTTCGAAGGTCACCGTCAACGGCGACATAATATCGAAAGAGGGCATAATCTGTGTGGATGCGAACGGAGGTTCAACGGTCACCGTCAACGGCAACATCACGACGATATATCACACGAGCGGTGTGGATGCGAGCGGAGGTTCAACGGTCACAGTCAACGGCAGTATAAATGCCGAAGGCCCCGGTGTGAATGTCAGCGGCGATGGTGCGACGGTCACAGTGGGCGGAAATATCACCGCGGATGGCGATGTCTGCGTGCATGCTTACGGTAAAAGTATAACGGTCACAGTCGGTGGCGACATAACGTCTGACGAGGATGGCGTGCGCGCAGAAGGCGGAGCAAATATCACAATAGGCGGCAACATCACATCGGTCTACAGAGGCGGCGTGGAGGCAAAGGAGGGTTCAACGGTCACCGTATACGGCAGCATGAAGGTCGAAGGAGGAGGCGTGGAGGCACATGGAGGTTCAACGGTCACCGTATACGGCAACATAGATGACATAGGAAGCGGGAGCGGAGTGTACGCATCCGGTTCAACGGTCACCGTATACGGTAGCATCAAGGTCAAGAACAGCAACGCCGTGTCCTCGAGTGACAGTTCCGTGGTCACCGTATACGGAAACATAACATCCGTCGGCATCCACAACAGCGGAGTGTACGCATCCGGTCCTTCAAAGGCAACGATCAACGGCAACATAACGTCAGATCATACCGGCGTCTGGGCCGAGATCGGTGCGGAGGTCACGATCAACGGTCTGATCAAAGGTCCGACCGCAGGCTCCTTGCCCGTAATATACATCAAGACCGACACCAAAACATTCACAAAAACAGAAAACAACTCCACGAAGGATAACTATCTGGGATACAAAGAGGACCTGACCCCGCCCGCTGCATCCGTGGTGTGGGTGTTCGATGAAAGCAAAAAGGTCCTGCCTACGATGACCGGACCGGAGTCCATGAGCCTGACGGAAGGATATGCGGCAATATCAACGGATGCATACACGGTCGGCCCGGGCCTTCCCGAGGCGTATCTTACGCAGGACGACACTCACGGCGGAAAGATAGTTTGGAACAACGATACCAAAAAACTGGACATCGCAACAGGGTTGGCCGCCAATGAGTACAAGGTGGCACTAACGGCAGAGAACGCCTTCGGTTCGGTGTCGGTGACGTTCACGCTCACCATAACGGGAACTGTGGCACCGGATGAACCGGGTGACAGCACCATGCTGTATGTTGCGATAGCGATCATCGCGATAGTAGCGATAGGGTTCGTCGTCTACTGGTTCTTCCTGAAAGATATGCTTAAACCTAATAAGTAAGCGTAACAGGACATGAAACGATTTCAAAGGCGGGACCTTCCCGCCGTCATCCTTTTCTTTATGTGCACCTCGTAAACCCACGGCACACGATCGATGAGTATCCGGACGGAAGAGCACAACGTCTTTTGTCGATGTAAGTCTTCGTCATTTATAAATACGGAATTCGCTTAACAATGCAACAATGACGGACGGCCTAAGAGAGAAGATCGCCGGAGAGATAGCGCTGTCGCAGGACCCCGGAAAGACGATGAGGAAATGGAGGGAGGAGTTCTCCGTATCCCAGAACGAACTGGCATCCGGCATGGACGTGACGCCGTCGGTCATCAGCGATTATGAATCAGGGCGCAGAAGGTCGCCGGGCGTGGCCGTCGTAAGGAATATGGTAGATTCGCTTTTAGAGATAGACCGGTCAAGAGGTTACCCCACCGCATCGAAGTTCAAGGCGGTGAAAAGGGAGGAGTGCATCATAGCGATGGACGAGTTCCGCTATGGAATATCATCAGATGATTTCATCAGGGCGATAAACGGAACGGTGCTCAGTGCAGAGTCCGAAGGGAGAAGGATATATGGGTATACCATCGTGAACTCGATGAAGGCGATAATTTCGCTCAGCTCATCGGATTACCTGAAGATATACGGATGGAGCACAGAACGCGCCCTTATATTCACGGACGTGTTCTTCGGAAGGTCGCCGATGATAGCGATCCGCGCACATCCGCTGACGCCGGCGATGGTGGTGTATCAAAGACCCGAGAACGTGGACCAGCTTGCCGTGAAATTAGCGAAGCTGGAAGAGATACCGTTGGTGTCAACGGACATGGAACTCAATGAATTGATCATAAGGCTCAAGGACCTGAAGGAAGGGAAATGAAATGGATGTCGGAATAGTAAGTTATGGAGCGTACGTGCCCCGTTACAGGATAACTCCTGCGGAGATAGGAAGGATATGGGGCATCGACGGGGATGCAATGGGGAAAGGGCTGCTGATCCATATGAAATCGGTGCCGTCACCGGATGAGGATGTGATCACAATAGCAACCGAAGCGGCGAGGAACATGATGTCGCGATGTGATGTGGACCCTCATGACATCGGTGCGATATACGTTGGTTCGGAATCGCATCCGTATGCCGTGAAACCATCGGGGACGGTGGTGGCGGAGGCGATATGCGCCACCCCCAACCTTACCGCCGCAGATCTTGAATTCGCATGCAAGGCCGGGACGGCAGGGATACAGATGTGCATGGGGCTTGTCGGCTCAGGGATGATAAAGTACGGCGTCGCGATAGGTGCGGACACATCACAGGGGGCGCCCGGAGACGCATTGGAATATTCGGCTTCCGCAGGCGGCGCGGCATACCTGATCGGTTCCGGCAACGTGATAGCCAGAATAAACAAGACGCTCAGTTTCACTACCGACACTCCCGACTTCTGGAGAAGGGAGGGGAGCCCCTATCCGAGCCACGGGGGAAGATTCACGGGCGAGCCCGCATATTTCAAGCACATCGGGTCGGCGGCGAAGATGTTGTTCTCGGAGATGGGCACGGGACCCAAGGACTATGCGCATGCGGTATTCCACCAGCCGAACGGCAAATTCCCGACAAGGATAGCCAAGGAGCTGGGATTCAGCGATGTGCAGATAAAGCACGGCCTCCTGACGCCGTACATCGGTAACACATACAGCGGCGCGGTGCCGTTAGGGCTGGCATCGGTGCTCGATAACGCAAAGCCCGGCGAAAGGATATTCGTGGTGGCATATGGCTCAGGTGCGGGAAGCGATGCGTTCGACATCACCGTCACGGACGATATACTGAGATACAACAGGCAGGCGGCGCCGACCGTCGCCGACCGCCTGAAGGACACCGTACAGCTGGATTACGGCAGATATGCGAAATTCAAAGGTAAAATTCTGATGGGAGGGATCTGATGAGGGAAGTGGCGATCATCGGTGCGGGAGTTACAAAATTCGGAGAGTTATGGGATGCGTCCTTCAGGGACCTGGGTATAGAGGCGGGACTGAAAGCTATGTACGATGCCAACCTCACAGGCTCCGAGGTGGACGGTATGTACATAGGGAACATGTCTTCCGGCCGGTTCATAAGCCAGCACCACGTGGGCGCGCTGATAGCGGACTATACGGGCATGGCATCCCGCAACCTGCCTGCGGTCAGGGTCGAGGCGGCGGGCGCATCCGGAGGGGTGGCGTTCCGGGAGGCCGTGATGGCGGTGGCGTCCGGGATGCATGACGTGGTGATAGTCGGCGGAGCCGAGAAGATGACCGATGTCACGGACGACGCATCCAATTCCGTCATGGACTCGGCGAACGACCAGCAGTGGGAGGCCACGATAGGCGCCACATTCGCGTCGCTGAACGCGATGATAGCAAGAAGATGCATGCACGAAGGCATAGCAACGAGGGAGGAGATAGCGTCAATGTCAGTGAACGACCATGCGCACGGAGCGCTGAATCCCGATGCGCAGTTCAGAAAGGCGATAAGCCTGGACACCGTCCTGAGGTCCGGCATGGTCGCAGACCCGCTGACGATGTTCGATTGCGCACCGATATCCGACGGCGCGGCCGCCGTTGTGCTGTGCCCGATGGATATAGCGAAAAGATACACGGACAGGCCGGTAAGGGTGCTGGCATCGGCACAGGCGAGTGATTCGCTGGCACTGTTCCAGAGGAAGGAGATAACATCGTTCTCCGCGACCGTCGCGGCGGCGAACAAGGCATACTCCATGGCAAAGATAACTCCGAGTGAGATAGCGGTAGCGGAAGTGCACGACCATTTCACGATAGAAGGGATACTCGCACTGCAGGACCTCGGTTTCTTCGCTAAAGGCGAGGCCGGGAAGGCCGTCATGGGAGGACAGGCGACCATCGGAGGGAAGATAGCCGTGAACACATCCGGCGGCCTCAAGGCAAGGGGGCACCCCGTAGGCGCAACGGGGGTTGCGCAGATCGTCGAGATAACAAAGCAGCTTAGGGGCGACGCTGACAAGAGACAGGTGGCCAACGCAAGGTACGGGCTGGCGCACAGCGTCGGAGGGACGGGTTCCACTGTCGTCGTGAACATCATGGAGGCAGTATAATGTCGGTAGCGAGGCACTGGAGGGAGACCCCCGGAAGATACAACCTCGTGGGAACGAGGTGCGGAAGCTGCGGTAAAGTGTATTTCCCGAGAAGAAGCCTCTGCCCGGAATGCAGGAGGGCATCGCTGGGGAAGATGGAATCATACAAACTGAAGGATGAGGGGACCGTGTTCACGTACTCCGTGATACATGAGGCGCCGATCGAGAACAGCATCCTGAAGCCGTATGCGGTCGCCATGGTGATGACCGGTGACGGGGTGCTGATAACCGCCCAGCTGGTCGACGTGGATATCGACAAGATACACATAGGGATGCCGGTGAGAGCGGTCTTACGCAAAATAGGCGAGGACGGCCGTGAGGGGATAGTCAACTACGGGTACAAGTTCACACCGAAGAGCTGATCCGGAAAACCCTTCGGACACAACCCCGGGGCCCGCAAGGGCCCCTTATTGTTTCTGAATGTCCACGGTGGCGACCATCTCCAGGGCAAGGTCCTCCGCGGAGATATTGCCGGGCATATCAAGGCCGAGGTTCTCCGCCTTCTCACGGGTCCCTGTGAGTATGTCATCGTCAACGACGGCACCGATCATCTCCAGGCGCAGGTCGGCCACGTCGAACACTGCGGCGGCCACACCATCGGTCATGTTCTTAGGTCTCATCTTCTCCAGCGCCCTGGATATCTGCCTTTCGCCTGCGGCGTACAGTATCGTTTCGGTGAGCAGCGTCTTCGATCGGTTGGTCCCGTTCGCGAATGCGCGCTCCGCATGCATGACCGCCGACAATATGTGGTCGCGCCCGCATACGTAAGCGGGGTCCATCAGTATGACGTCACCGCCCAGGCCGCGGAAGTGCTCTATCATCTCGTTGAACGGGAGGCGGCATCTCATGCCGATGACGGTGACATCAGCCATGCACGGGAGATGGCATACATGTTTTAATCATTGTCTTTCCGCGCCCTCGAAAGAAAGTTTATCTGTAACCCTTTCCATCCACCCTACGTGAGGTTATGAGCGGAAAGTGGGTAAAGGTAGTGGCACCGGCCACAATTTCGAATGTAGGCCCCGGTTTCGACATATTCGGGATGGCGTTGAGCGATCCCTTCGACGTCATTGAAGGAAGGAAGATAGACGACAGCATACTCATTTCGGAGATCACCGGCCCGGGCGCGGAAAGTATCCCCCGGGACCCGGCGAAGAATTCCGCCGGCATAGCGGCAGCTGCGGTGCTGGAGAAATGTGATGCGGATTTCGGCATAGAGCTGAAGATCAAGAAAGGGATACGGCCATGCAGCGGGATAGGGTCATCGGGGGCGTCGGCGGCGGGAGGGGCGTACGTGGCGCACCTATTGTGCGATAACAAACTTACAGATAACCAGCTGGTGATGTGCGCCGCGATGGCGGAGGACGTGACCTCCGGGGGGCTGCATGCGGACAATGTCGCACCGTGCATACTCGGCGGTTTCACGATCATACGGTCGTACGAGCCGTTCGAGGTGGTACGTGTGGACCCGCCCAAGGACCTGGGAGTGGTGGTGGCGATGCCGGACGTGATGGTCTCCACGAAGGATGCAAGGATGGTCCTTCCGGCGGAGGTACGGGTAAGGGACCTGGTGTTCCACGTCGGGAACGCATCATGTCTCGTCCACGCTATGCTGACAGGCGACATGGAGCTTTTGGGAAGGTCGGTGAAGGATGCGGTATTCGAACCGGCAAGGACCCATCTGATACCTCATCTGAAAGAGGCGGAGGCGACCGCGATGTCCCTGGGCGCGAAAGCATCGTTCCTGGGAGGTTCCGGGCCGTGCGTGATATCGTTCTTCAGTAAAAAGGAGCACTCCGGTGAACCGATAGCCGAAGGGATCAAGAATATGTACGCATCCAAAGGCATGGGATGCGACACCTGGGTGACCGATGCGGGAAGAGGGTGCAGAAGGTTGTAAGATGGCACCGCACAAGATAGTATGCTGGGACTGCGGCAGGGCCGTTGACGATCAATATGCGGACACATGTCCGGCATGCGGAGGACTCCTCACAATAAAGATGGACCTCGAGCCGCTGATGTCCAAGAGGCCGGAGGATCTTCACAAGGTCCCACTGGGGGTGTGGAGGTACAAGGACTTCATGCCCGCAGACCCGGCGCGCAAAGTGTCGGTGCAGGAAGGCGGCACACCGTTGTACCCGTGCGGCGCACTCGGCGGCGAGATCAAGATAAAGGACCTGTGGGTGAAGTATGAGGGCGCAAACCCCACCGGCTCATTCAAGGACAGAGGGATGACCATAGGGGTCACGCATGCGGTGGAGATAGGAGCTAAAGTGGTGGGATGTGCGTCCACCGGGAACACATCGGCAAGCCTGGCGGCATATGCCGCCAAGGCCGGGATGAAGTGCGCGGTGTTCCTACCGTCCGGGAAGGTGGCCGCAGGGAAACTGGCACAGGCGATGTTCTTCGGTGCCAAGGTGATATCCATCGACGGGAACTTCGATGATGCGCTCAGAGCGGTAAGGGAACTGGCAAGGGGGCGCCACCTGTATCTGCTGAATTCCATCAACCCGTACCGTCCGGAAGGCCAGAAGTCGGTGCTCCTGGAGATAATGGACCAGCTGGCGTATGATGTGCCTGATCGCATAGTACTGCCGGTGGGCAACGCAGGGAACATCTCTGCGGTGCACAAGGCGATAACGGAGCTCGAGGAGATAGGATGGATATCAAAGATACCCATGCTAACAGGGATACAGGCGGAGGGGAGCATGCCCATCGTAAGGGCGTTCGGATCCAACGAGAAGGATTTCATCCCGGAGGAGAACCCGGAGACAGTGGCCACGGCGATAAGGATAGGGAACCCGGTCAGCGGGAGGAAGGCGCTGAAGGCGATCTATGACACAGGAGGGTATTCGACATCTGTCACCGACGAAGAGATACTCGCCGCGCAGAAGCTCCTTGGCAGAAGAGAGGGTATAGGAGTGGAACCGGCAAGTGCCGCATCCGTTGCCGGGGCAAAGAAACTGAGGGATATGGGCATAATCGACAAGGATGAGAAAGTGGTCTGCATATGCACCGGGAACGCACTGAAAGATCCAGATACGATAATATCCTCGTCAGATCCGCCAATAAGGTCATCGAAAGATATATTAAGTATTATAAAGATACTAAGTATGTGACCTGAAATCAAGAAGCCCGGACTGGCGGTTTGTTTTCGGTTCGTCTCTCACGCTCCTAGTTCCATCAGTCTGGGCTTCTTGATCACGGCCACTAACTTCTGTCTTTTTATATTCGCGGTCTCCCATATGGCCGGCCTGTTCCTTCAGGCTCTTCGCCAATGCGATACCTATCCTGCTGAGCGAGGCCAAACGGTTGATGTCAGAATCAGCGACATCCTTCCTTTTCCTTATGCCTGCGTTGTAAAGGGTCCTCGCCCTTGACCTCCCGACGCCCCTGAACGCAACAAGTTCTATCAGCTCGCTTTTGATGCCGTACCTCACACGGGTGAGCAGCGGCCTAAGCCTCTTTGCGCATTCCGGTCTGAATATGGCGGACAGTTCGTTCATTGCATGCAGGATCCACTCCATCGTATCGACCCTTGCGCGTATGTCGCCCGGACCTATGCCCAGCTCATCAGTTATGGTCTCTTCGTCCGCCTCATCTATCCAGTTCAGCATGAGGCAGGCAACCTTCATGTCCGAAAGGAAGTACTCGTACTCCGACTGGTCGTCCGGCTCCTCTACGAGCAGACCGCCGCGGTACCTGTTGATAAGTTCTTCAAGCATCTCCGCATCGGCCTTCCTCGGGTACAGTCCGAGGACATCGGGTGTCGATGCAGCAGCATGCAATATGGCCAGATCGGGAGTGTCATCGTTCATCTTCATCAGCGAGTCACGCAGTATCATCGCCGACTCCGGGTCTATATAAAGATCAGATACCCTCTTCCCGAACGGGGTTGCCGTAAGTGCCCCGTCATCCGTGACCATGCCCTCCGATATCAGATGCTCCACGACATTCCCCACCGCCACCTCCGCTCCGTAGAGTTCCGACTGATGACCGAAGAAGGTGGATCTCAGGAACTCGATTATCTCATCCTCCGATGATGCGTCCTCCGTAGCTATGAGGCCGAGGATGTGACTCCTCAGGACCGCTTCGTTCCCGAGCTTCGAGATTATGTCCTCCGACTCGGCGGAGAGGTAATCCCTGATCAGATGGTCCTTATCGTAATGCGTCTTTGCATACAGTATCGCCTCGCCGTGGGGGTCGTATCTGGGCCTCCCGGCGCGCCCGCACATCTGTTTTATTTCCATGACAGATATCGGCGAGTACCCATAGTTCGCCTCGTAACGTTTCGTATCTCGCACGATCACCCGTCTGGCGGGGAGGTTTATCCCGGCGGCAAGGGTCGGTGTAGCAACGATACATTTTATC
Organism: Methanomassiliicoccaceae archaeon; assembly: GCA_031285205.1. GTDB lineage: Archaea > Thermoplasmatota > Thermoplasmata > Methanomassiliicoccales > Methanomethylophilaceae > Methanomicula. The sequence goes on from JAITWO010000056.1 coordinate 18,188, forward strand.
CTCCCTTTGCGGAAGCCGTCCTCCACGAACCTCCTCTGCTGGTATGTCAATCCCGCATTATGGAACGCCATGCCGCATTTGGCGCATGATGCAAGCTTCTTCCCCAGCGCCGTGGACTCGCTCTCCCCTTCCAGTATGGCGACCTCCTCCTCAGAGAGGTTGGGAGATGTGAGCTTACCCATGTCCTTTGAGTACTTCACGGCAAGCGATTCCGTGGAACGGCGGGCGTTGACGAACACAAGGCATTGCCCCCCTTCTTTTATCGTTCCCTCTATCAGCGACCATATATCGTCCTTCCCGGGGTCCACATCCACTGTGTCAAGGTCGCTGAACATTATCTTTCCGTTGAAATATACCCCCTCCTTCAGCGGTATGGGGCGCCAGTCGCTGGTGACAAGATCGGCGTCCAGCCAGTCCGCCAGCTCTCGGGAGTTGGATATGGTTGCGGATAACGCTATCATCTGCATGCCGGGGTTACGGCGCATCATCTTCGTCAGCGCAACCTCCAGTGTAGGTCCCCTCGTCGGGTCGTGGATAAGGTGGACCTCATCAGCTATGACCAATCCTACATCGCTCATCCACTCGCTCCTGTGCCTCAGCAAGGAGTCGGCCTTTTCTGATGTTGCCACTATTATGTCCGCATCCCTCATTCCCCTCTCTTCGGAATCAAGGTCGCCGGTGCTCATCACCACCTTCATCCCAAGGTGCGAGAACCTGTCGAGATCCTCTTTCTTCTCGGCGGCCAGCGCCTTCAGCGGAACAATGTACAGCACCTTCCTTCTTAGGACGAGGACCGTCCTCAGTGCGGCCACGTACCCCACCAGGGACTTGCCGGTGGCGGTCGGCACGGCAACCACCATGTTCTTCCCGTCGATGACCTTCGGCATCGCATCCGCCTGCGGAGGGAACAGCGTGACGTATCCCTGCGCCGTCAGGGCATCAACGATGTTGTCCGGAAGCTCAAGCTCATCTGTCCTCATCATAAGGGCAGATACGTTCATGTTTTAACGTCTTTCCGATGCGGCCGCACATTCCTTCAATCCAATCTGAGTTCTTCCGCAAACTCTTTCACCTAAAGAGGGCCGATGAACAGCAACGGATACGAACAGATGGTCAGTTACCGAAGGATCGGCACGATCCGTTCAACACAGCCGACCTTTATGTAAAAAATAAATACCGACCTATCATACACTCTTTCATGGAATCGGGACAGCAGATAGGGAGAGAGACGTTCGGCCTTTTTTTATTGTTGACGGGGGTCGGTGTGGCTGTCATGGGGATAGCGGTGCATCTTATCGTAATGGATCTAGGGGGCGTTTTATTCATGCCCATCATTGTCCCGGCGATCGGAGGGCTCTTCGGGATCCTCGTAATGAAAGGAGTGATCCTCAAACAGTTGAAGACGAATGCCGAGATCGCGGCCGAACGCAATAAACGCGATTGATCCCGCCGAAAACCTTCGCCGCAGATCGAACATCCTTTCAGATCATACATTGACACTAAAACCGGTCATTATAAAACCAATCATTATAGTTATAAAAATTTCAGCCGAAAAATGACCGCGACCCCTTTTACCGGAAAGAGAACCGATGAACAGCGACGGACCCACAGAGACCATCGGTTGCTGAAAGATCCCATGATATATTCAACACGATTTGTAGAAGGTCATTTTATTTATAGAAGGTCATTTATCCCACAGGATAGGAGATGCAAATGGATAAAGACCCCACAGTGGCCCCGTTGGACGAGTGGATGGAGGAACAGAGTTTCAACTCCACCGCTGACATAGAGGTCCCGGGCGGCATGGCCGACAAGGTCATAGGGCAGGACAAGGCCGTCGAGGTCATCAAAAAGGCGGCATCGCAGAAAAGGCACGTGATGCTGATAGGCGAACCGGGGACAGGGAAGTCCATGTTAGCCAATTCCATGGTAGAATTTCTGCCGAAGAGCGAGTTACAGGATGTGATCGCCTATCATAACCCCGAAGACGTCAACGTGCCGCTGATAAGGGTGCTGCCCGCCGGCCGCGGGAAGCAGATAGTGGCCGAACAAAAAGCTGTCGCGGCGCAGCAGAAGATGCAGAAGAACAATTCGATGATGATATTCATGGCAATAGTGATATCATTGGGCGTGGCGGCATTCCTGATATACCACGACGCCACGATACTGCTGATCGCGCTGATAGCATGTTTCCTGATATATTTCATGCTCAGGACCCCCGGCCAGAGGCAGGAGGTAATGATCGTACCGAAGCTGCTGGTGGGACACGATGGCGGGGAGATGCCGCCGTTCATAGATGCGACGGGATCGCACGCCGGCTCTCTGTTAGGGGATGTGAGGCACGACCCGTTCCAGTCCGGAGGGCTGGAGACGCCGTCGCATGACCGGCTTGAACCTGGAGCGGTGCACAAGGCATCAAAAGGTGTCCTGTTCATCGATGAGATCAACGTCCTCAGGATGGAGTCACAGCAGTCGCTGCTCACCGCGATGCAGGAAGGGAAGCTTGCGATAACCGGGCAGAGCGAGAGGTCGTCCGGCGCTCTCGTCAAGAGCGAGCCGGTCCCGTGCGATTTCATTCTGGTATGCGCAGGCAACGTTGACGCGATCAGCGGCATGCACCCGGCGCTCAGGTCCAGGATCAGAGGGTACGGTTATGAAGTGTACATGCTGAGCTCAATGAAGGACACCGAGGACAACAGGAAGAAACTGATAAGGTTCGTTGCCCAGGAAGTGAAGAAGGACGGCAAGATACCGCACTTCGATAAATATGCGGTGGCCGAGATACTCAGGGAGGCGCAGCGCAGGGCCGGAAAGAAGGGCGAGCTTACACTGAGGATGAGGGAACTCGGCGGACTGATAAGGATAGCAGGCGACATCGCCGTCGCGAAGAACGCCAAGCTGACGACGAAGGCGGATGTGCTGGAAGCCAAGAAGACAGCACGCAGTCTGGAGCAGCAGATCGCCGACCGTTACATCGAGAGGCACAAATCATACGAGATGTTCAAGACCGACGGATCGGCAGTGGGTGCTGTGAACGGCCTTGCGGCGATGAACGCCAGCTCCAACATGGCTGAATATTCAGGTGTCGTGCTTCCGATAGTTGCGGAGGTGGCACCGTCGCAGACCAAAAAGGGAACGATCGTCGCCACCGGACAGCTGGGGACGATAGCCAAGGAGGCGGTGGAGAACATCGCCGCCGTGATCAAAAAGTACACGATGACCGACATCTCTGAAAGAGATATACACATACAGTTCATCGGAACGTACGACGGTGTCGAGGGGGACAGCGCATCGATAACCATCGCAACAGCGGTAATATCGGCAATGGAAGATATCCCGATAGATCAATCCATGGCGATGACCGGGAGCCTGAGCGTCCGCGGCAAGGTCCTGCCGATAGGCGGTGTGACAGCAAAGCTGGAGGCGGCGGCGCAGGCAGGCATGAAGAGGGTGCTGATCCCAAAAGAGAATGGCAAGGACGTGATGATCGAAACCAGGTATTACGACATGATAGACATCGTAACGGTGGAGAACCTCAGGGATGTGCTTGAATATGCGCTCGTGGACTGCGAGAAGAAGGAGCAGTACCT
>JAITWO010000012.1 GCA_031285205.1 Methanomassiliicoccaceae archaeon
GACGGCCTTATGACGACCGTCGCCGGACGCGGGATGACCATGCCGGTCGCCTGTCTGGGCGACAGGAGGGCGATGTTCAGACCGGACCACGGCCCGATGCCCGGACTCGTGGGCATCAACCGCGCCAATCCCGTTGCGGCGATACTCGCCGGAAGCGCAGCATTGGATCACATCGGCATGACATCAGAGGGCAGAAAGATCAGGGATGCCGTGAAAGCGGCGTACGGACTCGGTTACCGCACAGCGGATGACGGCGGGGATATGGGAACATATGAACTGACAGACCGCATAATATCGCTGTGCGAGAATGCTCCGTGACGGTATGGTGAGATCGGCATACTTGATGCGCGGGCCTCCTCGATTTATGAGAGGATAAAGCTTATTTACAATATCATCATCACACACCACTACGCAGGGGTAGTCAAGCTTGGCCAACGGCGCAAGGTTGAGGGCCTTGTCCTTAGTGGTTCGAGGGTTCAAATCCCTTCCCCTGCACCACATCCTTCCGTTCGGACATCCTCTTCACCCTTTCTGAACAATGAATTCAAAAATCGCAGTTTATCGGAACATTTCTCTTTTAACATGCACGTACGGACCGTTATGACCACAGGAAGTCCGCGATCAGGATTATCGCAGCCGTGACAGCGGCTGCCGTGAACATCACCTTCCACGCGCTGATCGGATATCTGCCGACCACCTCGCCCGTCGCACCGTTCACATAGAAGTTGTAGTTCTTCTCCTTATACCAAAAATTGGCAATGTAATTCGGGAGCAATATATAATTGAAATATTTTGTAACGTAGTTGGTGTCTATGTTCATCTCCCTTATGTGGTCCGCACCATATTTTCTTTTTATCCGCTGGCACAGGTCGGAGTACACATAACTTTTGAATTCATTGAAACATGTGTTCAGATCTCGACTGTAATGTTCCGCTGCCCTGTCTGCCAGATATTCCTGCCTGTAACCGACCGCCTTCTTCATCGGATACGGTTCAAGCTTATGCGCCATTTTCTTCGGTATTAATTTTCCGCTTGGAATGAACACGTCAGTATAATCTGCGCTGATATTCCCGGAGACATGGTACCATCGGGTGTGTGTTGTAGTGTATGTGTTCCCTTTGGAATCGGTATGCGTCTCAGTGTAATCCTCGCCAAGGACGCCGTTGTATCTGCTCTGTGTGCGGGCAGTGAACGACCACACCGGCGAGTACACCGAACTTATGTTCTCCGCCGTTGCGCTCCTCCTGCATTTTCCGGGTGCATAGATCTTGCTGTGTATCCATTTCCTGAAAAGATCCAGTGCCGATTCTTTTGTTACTGTGTAGGGGATCAGACTATCGGGTTTTATCCCCGGGATCTCTTCCGTCCTCAGGATGTTGGGGTTTCCGCAGAATGGGCATTTTTTCATGATCCCGTTCTTATCCGCATCGATGTCCGCGTTGCAGAAGTTGCACCGGAAGATAACATTCTCGATCCAGGGTTCGTGCTCAGTCAGAGCGCTGTTTGTGATTTCCCTGCGCACGAGATTGTCATTTCCCTTCTCGATCTGCTGAACGTGCCCGCAGTGCGGGCATTTGAGAGCGTGGTCCTTTATGCTGAACCTCATGCTCGCGTTGCAGTTCGTGCATTTTATTATATCGGTGCTTTTGGCATCTTCCATCTTACGTATGACTCCATATCGATATGATATGAAACGTATTTCAAATTTACAGAGCGGATGATGTGCGCATCGGCTTTGTGAACATCCTCTCGGAACAATGAACTGACAGCTTCTGTCATCGCAGAGGCGGCGATGTGATAATATGGCGAATCCGATCTGGTCGGTACGCCTGCAGATCCGGCCTTATCTCTATTGGTTCTGTAATTGACAGGATTTTAGTTCTGTAATTGACAGGATAAGTATCAAGAGGCCGTGATTTTGAAGGAATGGGGCGGAGATGCGTTCGGCCTTTGTGTCCTTATCACGGTCGCACCGATGACATGAATCTTTTCTTTATTTCCATGGCTGACATCGGAATATTTCCGGATGATGAATTGCCCGGCCTTATCATAGCGTGTATGAACTTTGTGCCTTCCGTCTTTTCATTCATAGCGTCTTTTAAACTTTTCCTGTCCCACGCCTTCGCCGTATGTCCAATGCCGCACGCTTTCGCCATGAGCTCCATATCTACTTGGGTGTAAGCGTTCGTCATCTGATCCCCGGTGCTGCCGAACGTCCCGTTGTCCAGACATATCATCGTCATATTGCCGGGGTTCTCGGATGCGACCACGGGCATGACCGACGAACCCAGAAGACTACCGTCACCGTCTATGACGATCACGTTCCTTGATGTCCTCAGTGCCATGCCGAGGCCTATCGGTGTCGCCTGCGTATAACTACCAAGCATATAGAAGTTCAGCGGACGGTCCTTCGATGCGTACGTCTCCTTCGACGGTACGCCTATGTTAGATACGACGATGTCACTATCGTCCGCTGAGCTCATTATCATTTTTATCATATCGAGCCTCGTCATCATTGGTTCGCGGATGTCTGCGTGATATCTCATGTCTATGATCCTGGCCCTGGGTCCATATGATTGTTCCGCAGAGACAGTGTCCCAGCATTCCGGTTTGATCAATGCTACGGATATCTTCTCATCGGAGTATGCTTTCCCGATCACATCGTTTATCAGATGCAGTTCGTCAGCGTTATTGATGATCTGGTGATCGATGCTGTATGCGTCCAGCATCTTCGGCAGAGGCGCATTGAACGGGCGTTGTGCCTCTATGGGTTCGTTG
>JAITWO010000001.1 GCA_031285205.1 Methanomassiliicoccaceae archaeon
AGTGATGCTGCCCGTCTCATCCACCGGTAAGATAGCGTATTTCGCAACCATAATGCATGCGAAGAAACTGCACGTGACCGCACTTTCCGATTCGTTGTCCGAAACGCACCGCCGCGATCAGGAGAGGTTGATAAATGCGGTGGGTGCGAAGCACGTCATGCGGTCGAAGGATTTCACAGACGGGAGCATCGACATGCCGACGATCGAGGACCTTATGAGAAAGACGCTGGCGAACATAGCCAAATCGGAGCTCGGATGGGATGTGGTACAGTACGTCGCATCAATGCCCAGCACCCCGATACTCAAAATATTCGACGATCGCATGGGAAGTGAGTACTCACGTTCAAAACTCGCAAAGGCGTTCATGAACTGGGCCCGCCCGAAGATAGACGGATTCTCAATGCTGGACGCAGAGGAGCAGAAGAGGTTCAAGAACCTGTTCGCCGAGATAAACGCATCATTCGTGTGATCACAGGACGAGCAGTTCCGCCGTAGCCTTTCCATCTTCCACGATAAGCAGCGCAGCGTACCCCTCTTTGGCCGAACCGGGGTTCATGAACATAGTTCCTCCATCGATCTCGATCCTGCGCTCTTCATGGATGTGCCCCGAGAGGACGACCTTCGGCCTGTATTTATCAACGATCGCCCTTATCGACTCGCTGCCGACCATCATGCCGTTCGGTATCCTGTCCAGATGCCCGAAGGCGGGCGCATGGACCATGAGTATGCTGACATCATCACATATAGCATCAAGTGCAGAGAATATCTCATCTTCGCTTATCTCAAAAGGAGTATCGAAAGGCGAAGGGTTGGAGCCGCCCAGCCCTGCGATCTTCATTCCGTCTATGGTAACGGTGCGTCCGTGCATATCTGTAGCTACCTTGGCGACCGCCTGCGGGAAATTACGGGGATCGCAGTTCCCAGGTATCGCGTAAACCGGCTTTTTCAGTAATGATATGTATTCGACGGCGACGCTCACCGGCCCGAAGTTCGATACATCGCCGAGAACCAGTATGTTGTCTGCGCCGTGCTTCTCCGCGGCTTTGTTCACAAGCTCCGCAGTGGATGTTTTTGCATGGATGTCAGAAACAACTATCGATCTCATGAGCATTCAGAATGCATCGGGATAAGATAAAGATTGCGAGAAAGGGCATTTACGGAGCGAGGGATAGGATGATGCAAAGCACAAGCCCCGGGGGCCGCATGATGCGTTCGGATGAGTGCCGCCGCGGCCGTTACTCACTGCATCAGCGCACCTTTCGCGTCGCTGTACAGTCTCTCGGCAGGGTACAGGTCAACGGACCCCGACCGGGGCATGGTCATCTCCAGTCCTGTGATCTCGGAGACATGCCTGAAGCCCTCTTCCAACTCCTCCCCCGATATGCCTATGCCTGTATCGATCTTCACCATGTATTTGTACCCGAACAATTCGAAGACCCCTTTTACGGTATGGATGTCCATGATGTCGTATCCCTTGACCATGTCCATCTCTTTGGAAAAATCCTTCCAGTTGCCGGCTATCGCCGGCGTGACGAACAGCATCCCCGCGTGTTTCCTCACGAAATCGCAATAACAGGAATGGCCGCCGACAGCAACACCGATGCAATCATCGCACACCTCGTCATTCTCATCACGGAACACGAACACCGGTCTGTTCAGAGATGCGGAGGCCCACTTCGACACATCCCACATGGCGTTGCCGCACATCCCGTAGTACAGTGCCACGGAATCAAAACGGTGACGGTACTGAATGAGCTGGTCCTCCAGCGTCTTCCTGAGGAGTTTAGGATCGGAGTGCAGACCTAATTTGTTCATGATCACCACGATGTTGAATGCAGTTTCATCGATCTCCACAAAACCGTTATCGAACTCCCATCCGTCTATCGGAGTGAACGGGAGGCCCTTCTTTGATAATTTGTCCCTGAACGACCTTGATACGGGACCGTCGACAACGAACAGGTTCCTATGTTCTCTGTCGTTGCAAAGCGAGTACACGAGCTCATCTTCCAGGATCGGGCAGCCTATCACGCCCATGGTACCTTTGGTCACGGCACAAGTAACACGGACGGTCGATATATACTATGTTAACGGCAATCATAAGGAGATGGCGTGAGGGGCGAGATTCGAACTCGCGGGTCCTTGCGGACAATAGATTAGCAGTCTATCGCCTTACCAGGCTGGGCCACCCCCACATGTAAGAAATGGTGGGCTCGGCCGGATTTGAACCGGCGGCCTCCGCCGTGTGAAGGCGACGTCATAACCGCTAGACCACAAGCCCTTGATTTCGAGAAAGCATGACGGTATATTTAATCGTTCACACTTTTCCGGCGACCGTGTTTTAGTCGCTGGGTTAGAGCGGGCGACGTACGTATGCAGATGGCAGAGAGGCCGCCGAGATGTACCTGATCCGTCACAGTTTCCATCCACGGTAAGATACGCGGCACATCGATCCCGATCTGCTGCGCGTGAATAAACAAAAAATGTGCAGTAAGATCAACGGACAAGGGAGATACAATGGAAGACAAATAAGGTCGGCAGCCGCATGGACGTTGAGTATCTGCGTGAATAACTGCGAAAGATTAACATCATATTGCTTGATACGGAGGATGTCATGACACCAAATACGAACGATGACGCGTCCGGAAGCGACGCTGACAAGAAATTCGACGGCGCACTGAACTCGGTGCTGCACATCGATAAAAAGGATTATCCGTGCTACGTCGGAGGGCTGAAGATCGCATCCGGAAATGAATATGTGGTGAAAAGCCCCGTTGACGAGAGCATACAGTTCGGAAGGTTCCAGGAGCCGGAAGAAGATCTGCCCGACAGCGCCGTCGATGCGGCAAAGGAAGCGTTCCGATCATGGTCCAGAACGGAGCCGGCAAAGCGTGCCGGAATGTTCGAAATGGTTGCGGACATGATCAGGAAGCAGAAATACAGGATCGCAGCGGCGGTGACGTTAAGTTCGGGGATGACCCGTAAAGGATCGATCTACGAGGTTGACAGGCTCATTGAGATCATTGATGACGGGATTAAAAAGTTAAGGGAGGGAGTGAAGGGAAGGCCGATAGGGGTGTGGGCGATAATATCCGAATACAATTCCCCGTTAGCTGCGCCGATGGGTCATGCGATATCGGCGATGCTCGCAGGGAACACGGTCGTGCTGATACCTCCGAAGGAATGTCCCTTCCCCGTGTACATGATATATGACATGCTGGTGAACGCAGCGGTGCCGGACGGCGTCTTCAATCTGATCTTTGACCGCAGGGGGAAGGCGACGAGGTCGCTGACCGAGAACGTTAATCTCGGCGGCATCGCGGCGATCGGGAGGAGTGACAGGTTCGAGGACCTGATGTTCGCTTCCGTTGATGACGAACTTGTGTTCATAAGCGAGTTCAAGGGGATGAACCCCCTAATGATATACAGGCCGGCATCGATGCAGGCTGCTGCCGAGGCCGCGATAAGTTCTGCGTTCTCGTACAGCGGCCAGAGGACAGATTCATGTTCGAAGGTCATAGTGACGGCGGGCGAGCAGAAACAGTTCATCGACTGCCTCCTTGCTGCGGCCAAAGACATAACGGTCGGTGATCCCGCCGAGAAGGGTACGCACATTGGCCCGGTGATATCCAAAGAGAGCATGGATGTATTCCTCAGAACAGTGAGGGGCGCCAGGGATCACCTGATATTCGGAGGGAAAAGGGTCAGTGATGAGACAACGGAGGCCGGATATTATGTGATGCCAGCGATATTCGCAGGACTTCCGGAGGACCACGAGCTGAACGGGATGGACCACAGTCTGCCAATATTGTCGGTGCAGATAGCGGACGATCTGAACGAAGCAATGGAGATGGCAGGGGACTGCGAAACAGGGCCGGGTTCAGGGATAATGTCAAAGGACGAGAAAGTGATCGAAAGATTCCTCGGAGAGGCGGATACGGACGTCGTATACATCAACGGGCCGAGCAGTGTCATCGGCACGGCGCTGAAGGCGGACATCGCGAACTTCATGAGATGATCATGTCCCTCTGATCTTCACGTCACCGACATATTCCTTGGCGATCTCCGCCATCGCCGTGAGCTTGGACTCAGGGTATGGGTCCAGTACGGATAACGAATCATCTATCGTGACCTTGTTCCTGAACTGATGGATGCGGTACCTCTTTGCGCCTCTTATGTTCTCGCATATGTTCCTGATGTCATCCTCTTTCACGAACACAGGGACGGCAGTGGTCCTGAACTCATGGTCCACGCCCGAATTCATGACAATATCAATGCTCTTCCTGATCTTTGACAGATCTGTGTCACTGCCGGCGGCCATATCGTACCGTTCGTTAAGCGACGATTTGATGTCCATGGCGACCATATCTATCAATCCGGCGCCGATCAGGTCATCCAGCATGTCGGGGAACATGCCGTTGGTGTCCACCTTCACCTTCACGCCAACGGATCTCAACCTTTTCAGGAATCTTCCGATGTCCTTGTTCATGAGCGGCTCGCCCCCCGAGACCACAACACCGTCAATGAAATCACTGTGCTCCTCTATGTATGCGATGACCGCGTCCTCATCCACTCTTTCGGCGGCATCCGCGTTGACGACTATCTCAGCATTATGGCAATACGGGCATCTGAAGTTGCATCCGGCGAGATACACGGTGCAGGCGACCAGCCCGTCCCAGTCCAGCAGCGTCGTTTTTATGAATCCGGCAATTTTCATGACACCCGTAATACAGGTGATCATAGATTTATCTGTCGGAGCATCTTTATATACCAGGGACAGAGGGAGCGGAGGCCGATGAGGTGCAACAGTTTTGTATAGTTGTTACATCTAATATGTTCACGCGGTGATATCATGGCAAAATTCAAGGTAAGTTTCCATCCGGACGGTGCGCACGCCGACGTCATTCAGGGGACGCTCATCTCGGACGCCGCGAAGGCCGCAGGCGTGACGATAAAATTGCCGTGCAACGGCAACGGAAGATGTGGCCGATGCAACCTGCTGATATCTCGGCCGGAGGGACAGAAAGGTTCTGAGAGGGTGCTTGCATGTCAGACACACATAGTTCACGATATCATCGTCTCGGTGCCGTCGGACGGCGGAGAGATAATAGCGTCCAACGACCACAAGAGGATGAGCATACCTGACATCACGCCGATGGTCAGGTCGCCCCGGAACAATTACGGACTGGCCGTAGATATAGGAACGACAACGATAGCCGTCTCGCTGATCGATATGAACAGCGGGGCAGAGATGCATGCCGCAGCAGGATACAACCGTCAGGGCATACGCGGAGATGATGTGCTGTCAAGGATAGAGTACGCCGGTGACGGCGGGACCCATGAACTCAGAGAACTGGTGACAGGGACGATAAATGACCTTATACGTTCGTTCAGGACGCCTACGGACCAGATAAAAGCAGTTTACATCTCAGGGAACACCACAATGACGCACCTATTCCTCGGAGTTGACCCGTCGCCCATACGGGAACCGCCGTATGAGCCGGTGATAAAGGAAAAGGAGATAACAGGATCGGAAAGTAATCTCCGCGTAAGCAAGGACGCGAGGGTGGTGTGCATGCCGTCGCCCGCGGCGTACGTCGGCGGGGACGTGACATCGGACATCATCAATTCAGAGATGGACGTTGACGATGAATTGTCATTACTCATAGACATAGGCACCAACGGGGAGGTCGCACTCGGAAACAAAGATGTGATGCTCGTATGCTCATCTTCGGCGGGGCCGTCGTTCGAAGGAGGGAAGATGACGTCAGGGATGATGGCCAGGCCCGGCGCGATAGACAGTTTCAGAATAGATGATGGCGGGAGTTTCCGGTTCACCGTGATCTCCGGGGACACAGCGAAAGGGATATGCGGGTCCGGCTTGATAGACATACTGGCACAGCTGTTCCTGAACGGGTACATCGATAAGAAGGGAAGGTTCACAGGCAAAGCGGACACAAAGATGCACACAGCCGACGGGAAAAGACTTCTGACGATAACGAAGGATGTGTTCATCAGCGAGGATGACATACGTAACGCGATAATGACCAAAGCGGCGATATATTCCGCATCCGCATCACTTATGAAAGTACTGGGCGTAAGCATCTCCGACGTCAGGAAAGTGTACATCGCCGGGGGGTTCGGTAATTTCATAAACACGGAGAACGCGATCGTGCTGGGGATGTTACCGGATGTACAGAGGGGCCGCTTCGTGTACCTGGGGAACGCATCGTTGGCGGGTGCCAAGCAGGCGTTGCTGTCGTTGTCGGTCAGGTCAAGGATATCCGATGTTTTTAAAAGGACGACATACGTCGATCTCAGTTCCGAGCCGACATTCTCCGACGAGTATATGTCGGCACTCTTCATCCCTCACACCGATGCGTCGCAATTTCCGACGTACATGAGATGAATCACTCGCAACCCGGATGTGCGTGTGGAGATGCAACGTTTTCGCTGCCGATACGCTGCTGTCTGTGATGACATCCATTAAAAACGTGACCGGGCACACATCATCCGTCGGTCATCCGAAGAATGATCCTTTCACCTTCTGTATCATCCATACTGCCGCAATTCCTATCAATAGTCCTGCTCCGGTCGTTATGCCTGCAATCGCTGATATTATGCCGACGAATATGATGATCTTGTGATTCCTGCGTTTCATCGTCAGCACGGCGGCAATTGCTGCCGTGATGCCTCCGATGACGGTAACTGATGATGCTATCTGCATCACAATGATCAACGATCCAAGATCGAACATATCGTTAATGAACGGCTGCACGATCGTTCCCTCATACAGTTCAAATGCACCGGCCGCGACCTCCGGTGCATTTATCAGAATTATCAGTCCGAGGATCATCATTGATGCCGCGTTGATCAGGAAAAGTATAAGCGCGGCCTTTATCCGCCTTTCGTCCTTTTCATTTCTAACAGAGTTAACATCAGCGTTATCCATGCTGATGCATCGCATCCCGTGATTAATAACCTCGGTGGGCAAAACGTATTTATCCCATGTTCGTCCGGTACTTATCTTATGTTCATCTGATGTTTAGGACTGTATAAATGCTGTTCCGTTTCATATCGTCAAGTTGCATCTCACACGCGCGTGCTAGATGCAACAAAAATGACTGTACCGAGGTTTGCGTCCTTAAGATCGCTTCCCCCCGGCGCACAATCTGAAAAATATTATGTTAACCAATTATAAAAAACTGTCTCATAAAAAGATTATCAGAAGGAGAAAAACATACAAAAATGACACTCAAACGGCCGGATGAGAACAAAAAACACACAAAGGGGGGTGAGAGCACGGCAAAGAAAAAGAGAGGCAGGGACTCAAAAGTAAAGTTCAAAAAAGAATGTTGCATCTCGCACGCGTGTGCGAGATGCAACGAAAATCTAAATCGACCTTCATAAGCGAGGCCATAGGCACAAACTTTGATGCAATGAAAAATTCTGCGGCACGGCTCATCGATGCGGGGCTTCTAACAAAAACAGACGTTCCGGG
>JAITWO010000009.1 GCA_031285205.1 Methanomassiliicoccaceae archaeon
ATGTGCACAAAGTCGCCCACAGTGGGATATAGCATCTCCGGCTGACCGGTCATATAAGCGCCGCTCTTGAGTTTCGCGCGCGTAAAGCCGCGTTCGCACACGATCTCGTATCGCTCGCGATAAACCGCGGTGACGCGCGCGGGTATAAGGGCGCCGTCAATATCCGTTGCTCCCGTGTAACCATATAATCTTAAATCCAGCATGGTCGGCCTCCTGTCTATTATTATCTGTGTTAACTCATGTTCAAGATTTTCATAATAAAAAGCGCACCCGCGTGGATGCGCCCGAAATCTAAACAGGTATCACGATGGGTGTCTTGGCAGCCGCGTACTTGCGTTATAAACCGGCATACCGGCCGCCTGTATTTAGTTGCTTAAAACCCTCAATTCTTCTGATTTCATAAACAACGCTCCTTTCACGCGGATTACTAAGCCGCATTTTGATGATAACATATGATAGGAGCGTCCGTCAACATCACTTTTCCGATAAGGTTGCTGGTTTTCCACGCAAAGAAATTTATATGTTCATGGAAATTGGTGAACTTATGCGGGGCGGCGTGCGTCTTAAATAGCGATCGTCTAAAAAAGAAAGGTGGCCGCGCGAATGGATATGTCCAGAGGACAGGAGCGCGATGAACGCGTAAAACTGGGGCGCGGCATGCGCGTGTCGTTTTTTGGCCTGTTTTTAAGCTGGGTGCCGGCGCTGGGTGTTATACTCGCGGCGCTGGGCTTTATTACAGTGTTTTCCAGCTTAACCAGAATATACAGAAAGCGCAGGGCTTTTTACATGTTTTTATCGCTCGTAATATTAATAATAGCTACGGGCGTGCTTATGTTTGAAATATATGTGTATGTAGATAATCCGAATATCATCAGCGATACGGGCATCATCATGCTGAACGTGTGCATCGTTGTCAGAATGCCGCCTCTGCATCTCAGCTGTGTGGTGAGCACCGATATGAGCACCGCCAGTTCAATCAGGTATATCATCAGCACGGGCGACGTGAACGCCGTCTCGGCACCGCCGGCGAGGTCCATGAGCGGTGCCAGCATCGAGACGCTGATCCCAAGGATGAGCGGTGCGAATACCGACGAAGTGCCGGTCATCATGTCCAGCATGCTCCTCAGCTTGTTCTGTATCCCGTTCACCGTTGCCGTCTGGTCCTGAAGCTGATGCCCCATGCTGACCGCTAGCCTTCCCGCATCCCTGAGGTCCTTCAATGATGATGAATGAACATCACAGTAGAGGGATGCCATCCTTGCTGAATACGGGCCCATTGCACGGCGGATCGCATCAGCGGTATCGCCTCTGGATATCATGATGCATCTTTCCAACGATGAGGCGAGTTCGGCACAATCGCTCCTCCCTTTGAAGGACGCCGTCAGCGCGGCCTCAAAATTATCACCGGAGAGCAGCCTGTTGCCCAGATCGAACAGCGCATCGCCCATGATCGTTTCCGTTCTTGTTATCCTGCGCCGCATCCTCATCGCCGGATCGAGACTCACAAAAAGCGAGGATCCCGACACGATCGCCGAGACGGCCGCAGAGAGCGTGATGTCCGCGGTGATATTCAACATCACGATGAACACCGGAACGCAGACGGCCGCCGGTACGATGCGTATCATCGTTATCATTTCACCGGATCTGACATAAAAGGGATTTCCGGAGGATATCATCATTATCACTCCCGCAACGGCCGCGGGTATGACGATGAGCGTGATTACCGCGATCATCATCGGGTCTATCGTTGACGATGAGAACTGACCCCCTATGCTGAGCATCGGCAGGATCGAAACAAGTATCATCGGCACCATCACCCCGATGCCGAATATGATCATGCAGGGGGCGTTGAGCTTCGAGCTGTATGATTCCCCCAGTTCTCTCAGTCCTGCAAGTATGGTATCATTGGCGTCCTTGGTGATCCTCATACGTTCGCTCCCGTCCTTTGAATCGGAAGCGGACATCAGCAGGTACACGCTCCTCCTGAAGGGTGCCAGGGAATGCGGGAGCGAGGAAAGCATCATGCTGACCGAATCCCGTATGTTCGATGATGTTCTGCTGTCAACATCCCATACCGCCTTTGCGAACATCCTTGAGATGCCCGCCGGGCCGTTCGAGGCCACTTCCCGTACGGCGGAGTCCAAAGAACGTCCGCCGTCTATCATGAGACGCATCATCCCTATCGCAGTGGGCGCCTCATTCATTATGGCCTCGTCTCGCGGGCCCGTTCTTTTTTCCCTTGAGAGAAGATATGCAAGCACGCAGACAGCAAAGGTCACGGGTATGAATGGCAATGCGCCCGTCAGCCCGACCATCAGCGTCAGCGCAACAATCGCAGCTGATGATGCGCACCCGCAGATGATCGGCATCTGCCTCCTTGCGACCCTCTTCTTTTCACATCTGTCAACACAGTCCATTGTATCTACCGAACCATTTTTTGAACGTGTTCACAGTCTCTGTCCTGTCGAACGAACCGTCGGCCAGCGCCTTTGAGAGATGTTCGTTCGCAAAACACACCCACTCCGGGCCGTAGAACCTATCTGATCGCGATATAGCCGTTTCTGCGATGAATCTCCTCATTTCCGATCTGACGTATATCTCATCCGTTATCTCTTCTTCCGAATACGATGACGACGACAATATCCTGCGGAACAGCGGCGTTCTGAACATGCCGTCCATGGACGCATCGCCGCCTATCGGTACCTGGATGAACTCGCCGTGTTTGTCTGATGTGAGGGCGATCTCGTTGAGACGTCTGTACTGACGGATGCTGCCCTTTGGTCGTTTCGTGGCCATCGTGACGACTATATCGGTCGCGGAGAATGCGTCCGGGGAGATGTTCATGTCATGCACCACCCTTTCATACACGGAACGGGCGGAGTCACCGTGAATGGTCCCCATTATGGAGCTTCCGGCGCGCCCTGTACGCATGCTCTGATACAGCGTCCTTGCCTCCTCGCCCCTTACCTCTCCCAATATTATCGCCGACTCGCCCAGCCTCAGGGACACGCGCAGCGCCTCCTCCGCCCGTTTCTGCATATCGCCGCGCATCCTCTCATCAATGAGCATCGACTGTACCTTGTAACCCATCGAACGCATCTTCTCCGTCGGCAGTTCAGAGGTGTCCTCTATCGTCAGTATCCTCTGTGACAGTGGGAACTCGAACAGTAGCGCCGACATCAGTGAACTCTTTCCGGCCCCTCTTGCACCGCATATGAGGAACGTGCATCTTGAATCCACAAGATATGATAACAGCCCGGCCGACAACGGGTCGAGGGTGCCGTTACCTATGAGCTTCGTCAGCGTCCACGGGCTGGAAGAATGTTTCCGTATCGCCACCGCATCACCGTTGGGGCTCATCGGATAACCGACGACGGTCGCTCTTGCGCCATGGCTGCGCATATCCGTTTCCAGCACCGGCGACGATTCGCAGAACGGGAGCCCGCTGTCCCTTTTCAGGACTGATATGAGATTGCGCACTTCCCTTTTGTCAGCGGTGAGATTCGTCCTGCATCTTATATGGGAATTGAAACCGGCGATGCCGTTCAGAGTGACATGGATCCTGTTCTTTTCACACGGCGCATCGATATAAACGTCTTCCAGTCTGGGATCGCCCAATAACACCTCGAATATGCCCAGCCCTATGGTATACCTGCGGACAACAGAGGCCATCTCCTCCGCCGCTTCCGGGGAAAGGACGACGTTCTTTGAGTGTTTCATCAGCATAGCCTTTGCTATCGAGATGACCGTGCCCGGTGTGATGTTCTTTGATGATGCGAAGGAGTTCCTGATATCATCTATCACATTGTTTATCATTGCATTGGTCTTATCATCAAATTTATATTCCGACGGCCTCAGGAAGTATTCGGCGTGCCCGTCGGATGTGTTGCCGATGGTCACCCTTCCGAACGGGATCTCATATTCTTCGATTATCTCGATGTTATCGGTATCGATCATCCAGCAGTCCGAGTATATGGGTTTCGAACGTGTGTGGTTAGCGGACATCCTTTCAAGGCTTCTCAGCACATCCGGGATGTCCTTTGGCCTGATATTACATCCTTCCTTCTTCGCGGCCTGTTCAACGGAGACGTCATCTTTATTTTTTCTGATCCATCCGGAAGGTGCAGGCGAAGCGTCCTGGAATGCGAGCATATCCTTCGATGACAGGACGGTGGCCATATCACACCTCCGTGAGACGGAAGGCCTTCTTCGCAGCGCTTTTTTTCAGTGTGATGAACATGGATTCCAACTGGTCTATGAACCCAATGGTCTTCCAGAGGCATTCCTCGCATTCTTCCCTTTCCGGCTTGGACCGTTCCGCCTCCAGCCGCATGATGTCGAAACGCGGTTCCGGAAAAGAGTCCCATATGTCCTTCGCGTTCTTTGCCAGTGACGACTGACATCCGGCGCACCTGCCGGAAAGTTTCTCGGATGATGCGGTGCCGGTCAGCGAACCTATCTTGGCAATCTCGCCGAGCACCGCCACCGTGTCATTCGAATGTTCAACGTCACGGTCCTTGCGCATCAGCAGGCGTACCGGTATGCCGTTATCGGATATTTTCCCGGAAACGCATTTCACGCAGCCTCCGTCCGCAAGGGAGGACGGCCCGGTGCACATCCTGCAGTCTATGAACAACATACCGTCCTCATACAGTGCGTACGGTTCCCGCTGTGCCGCTATCCTTCTCTGTTTCAGCAATGACATGATCATCGTCAGAGCATTTTCACTCTGTGTTTATAATGGAGGATCATTACAATTAGACTAACTCTGATAAAAAGGCAGTTACATCCCGATTCATAACCAATATATGTACCGACGATGTACCGCATCGTATGGAGATATTAGCGCCAGTCGGATCGCCGGAGGCTCTTGCGGCAGCGGTAAAGGGAGGTGCGGATTCGGTATACCTCGGAGGGAAGAAGTTCGGCGCCAGGAAGTTCTCCGACAATTTCACATACGGGCAGCTGGAAGGCGCGGTGAACTATGCACACGACAACGGTGTCAAGGTCTATGTGACGGCGAACACGCTCATCAAGAACTCCGAGATGGCGGATGCCATCGCTTTCGTGAGATTCCTGAAGGACATCGGTGCCGATGCGGTCATCATACAGGACATCGGATTGCTGAGGACCATCGGCCGCATCGATATTCAGAAGCATGCGTCCACGCAGATGGGGATACACTCACGTAAAGGGCTGGAATGGTGCCGCGATAATGGGATAAGCAGGGCGATACTGTCAAGGGAGCTGACGCTGGACGAGATAGAGGATGTTGTCAGGGATGCTCCGATAGAGACGGAGGTCTTCACTCAGGGTGCGTTATGTTATTCATTCTCCGGAGGTTGCCTTTTCTCAAGCATCGTTGGCGGGCGTAGCGGGAACAGAGGGGAATGTGCGCAGCCGTGCAGAAAAAGATATGTGTCCGAGAAGAGAGAGGGCTATCTGATGAACACCGCCGACCTGTACTGCATTGATCATCTGAACAGGTTGAGGGAGATGGGCATAACGTCGGTGAAGATAGAGGGCAGGATGAGGAGTCCTGCGCACACGTATCTTACATCAAAGGTGTATTCATTGATGAAGAACAATGGGCCGGTGGAAGAGCTGGAGCATGCGAAGAAGATGCTGATGACGATATTCAACCGTGGGTACGGCACAGGCTACATGGACGGCGTGAAGAATGTGGTGCAGCCGGTATATCCCGACAACAGAGGGTCATTCCTCGGCACGGCGGATGTGAATGGACGGAGATTCGACCCTCAGGGGATGGATATCGGTGTGAAGGACGGGATATCGATATTCAGCGGGGAAGAGAAGATAGGCGGCTTCAAGATATCGAACCCGGGAAGGGTGACGATCCCTTTCAACATAAGCGACGGGACGTATGAGATCTACAGAACATACGATCCCCGAATAGATGAGATAAAGAACATTTTCTCCGATGTGCCGGACCTCAGAGGTACAAAGGTTCCGGACGAAGGAAGGTTTGAACCAAAGGTCATCCGAAGGACGGGAAAAAAGGCCGACCTGTCGTTCTACGTCTCTTCAGTGAAGGTGTTGAAAGCAGTCATGAATTACGCGGACCGCATATATTTCGAACTGAACGATGAGATCGATGAGGCCCGGGAGGTGTACGAAAGGATGATCACAATACTTCCCAGGTTCTCTGTCTCCGATGATGTTCCGGAGGGTCCGGTAATGGTCCATAATCCGGGCCAGATGGCCGCCGCGGAAGGCCGCGAGATCTACGGAAGTCATCACATGAACATGTTCAACTCCATGTTCCCCGATACGATGGAACAGACAACGCTTTCTCTGGAACTATCAAAGAATGAAATAAGGAACATCTGTGACACCTGCCGTATACGGTTGGAACAGATGGTCTTCGGCAGAACGGAACTGATGGTCACGAGGGACCCGGAGATGACCAACTGCACATTGACGGATGAACGGGGCTATCAGTTCCCCGTATACAGGGATGACTGCGGGCTGTCGCACATCCTGAACTCATCGGACCTGCTGTTGTTGGATCATCTGGACGAACTTGAGGGCATGGGGATCGATTCGTTCGGCATAGACCTCAGGAAAAGGCCGGTCGGGACCGCATCAAAAGTGGCGGAAGCGTTCTTCAAACGCGACAGAAGCAGGAAGGATGCGCTGAAGGAGATCTGCGGTAGCATAACATACGGACACTACGCACGCGGTGTGTAGACTAATTGTAATGATCTCCTTTTATAACCTCGGCGGAAGGTCGTTCCGTCATGAAGATGAACAGCAGAGGAGAAGGCGGGCTCACGGAGTCCGTGCTGGCAGTGATGATCGTCATCATCTCGCTGACCGCGTTCCTCTCGTTCCTTGCCTTTTCCATGTCCGAGGATCAGGAAAGGGGAAAGGAAGTTCCGCTGGACTTTCTTGATGATGTGCAAATAATCAACGGAGCCATAGAAGCGGATATCGAAGAAAAGATGGAAGAATTGATCCGCATATACGGATTCATCGGGATGTGCGTGATATTATCAACTTCCGGAATATACGATTCGGAGGTAAAGATAACAACAGGCAGCACCGATTCCGATACGATAATATCGGCAGGCGGCGCGATAGCGGTCAGATCGGACGACGGACGTTCCGTCCCCGTGAACTATTCGGTGGCGGTGTGGATTTGAGGAACGATAAGAAAGGGATGGCAGCCATCATCGATGCGTTCATGTTCATTACCGTGATCGGACTGATCGCGGCGGGGATGTTCGCCTATTCCCATCTGCCGGACGATAAGCAGGCGACCGCAAGAACGATGCATGATACATTCTTCTCGATAGAGCTGAGGACCGAGGACATGTTCCCCGGCACGGACACGCAATGCGTCCGCATGTGCGACCTGATCGCCGCGCATATGGCCTCCGGCGAGGGTGATGTCCGAGGGTACATAGATCAGGCTCTTGGCCGCATAATTCCGCCGATATACGGATATGTGTTCTCCTTCGAGTACGCCGGCCGCATCCTTACAACGGGTGACGGCGGGGGAAGGCTGACGTCGGACTATTCATCGGAGATCACGATAATCGACGGGAATACCATGCGCACCAGATTATCGTTATACTGATCATGCGCCGAACTTCTCAGAACGGTTCGCCAGGTCGATGCATATCTGCAGGAGGTCGCATCCCCGTATGCGGCCGATGCGCCCTTCCGCACACCCGGATTCGCTGAATTTGGTTGCGTTGTCGGAGACCATGCCTTCTGTATAAACGGTCACCGGCACCGGATCCCCGGAATGGTCGCCTACAGATACCGGGGTACAGTGGTCGGCAGTGAACGCAACGACAACGTTCCCGTCCATCATCTCCATGAGCCGACCGGCCATATCATCCAATCGTGAGATCACAGAACACTTCTGTTCAGGCTTCCCGTCATGACCTGCGACATCCGCCGCCTTAACGTTCATAAGGACGAAATCATATTTATTCAGGGCCTTCAGAGCAACATCCGCTTTTATGATCATATCTGTGTCAACCCCTCCGGTGCACTCTTTGGGAACGTCGATGACGTCGAGCCCGCATACGCCGCATATCCCTTTTATCATGCCTACCCCGGCGACGCAGGCTGCTTTCATCATGTTCTTCTGAGGGAACGGAAGTATGTCGGGGAATGATCCGGCGCCCCTCGGCAATAATATATTGGCTTCGGGCAGGCCCTTCTTCCTTCTCAGGATGTTCACCGGATGCTCCTTCATCCTTTCATATGAGGTACGTACGAATTTATTGACGATCGACGCGGTGAACGCCGCATTCTTTGTTCTTCCGACAGAGGTCAGCACATTGCCCAGATCATGCGGATCGGTATCGGTGACATTGGGATCTAATCCCTCGCCCCTGAGGATGAGCGCCGCCCTGTGCTCGGTGCCTTCCTTCACAAGTATCTCAACACCGTCGATCACCATCCCGCTGAGCGCCTTTATCAGTTCCGTGGTCTCCGGTTCCTTTATACGCCCGGCACGCCTGTCTGTGACCTCCATTTTATCGTTCACCGTTGAAAAGTTACACCGGAATGCAACATCTCCGGGCCTGCTTATCAATCCTATCCCTGCGGCCTCGAACGGTCCGCGTCCCCTGTACACCTTGTACGGATCGTAACCCAGCAGCGATAAATGGGCGGTGTCGCTTCCCGGCGGGACACCGGGAGAGATGATGTCCATGATCCCCGAGTTCCCAAGTCTCACGAACTTATCCAGATTGGGCGTCTGGGTATGTTCCAGTGGGGTCTTACCGCCAAGCGAAGCGCACCCTCTGTCCCCCAACCCGTCCATGACCACGAACAATATCTTTTTTCTGACACCAGACATCATATCACTTCAGTTTCTTCATCAACCACGCTATGTTCTCGGCGAGCGAGTGCATCGTCGCATTGCCTTCAGCATCCTTCTCAAAATCGCCCGGCACAAGGGACAATGACAGATTCCAGTACGTCGATCCGGGGATTATCATCTCCGATATCGTGAAGAAGTGGTTGATGCTGTCGAACACCTGAACAGCGCCCGCCCTTCTTGCGACGGCCACCGCAGCGCCGATCTTTCTCTTCAGGATGCCGCCGTTGGACCTGCTCACGTAACCGCATCTGTCGATCAGGGCCTTCGTTTCCGGTGTGAGACCGGCGAAGTATGTCGGCGACCCTATGAGTATGACATCGGCATCGGCCATCTTCAGGACCCATTCATTGATCTTGTCCTCGGTGATGACGCACCTCATATCTTTTTTCTGTCTGCAGACGCCGCATGCCCTGCACCCTCTCACCGGTTCACCGCCCACCTGTACGAATTCCGTCTCTATACCATCATTCTCCAGGTCTGCGAGCACAAGCTTCAGCATGTGCGCCGTGTTCCCGTCCTTTTTCGGGCTGCCGTTGAATGCTATTGCCTTCATTTTCATCACCTCATGCGTCCGGCCAGATCTTGGCGGACATCTCCCTCAGTTTGATCTTCATTATCTTGCCGGATGCTGTCATCGGATACTCTTTAACGAACGCCACATACTTCGGGACCTTGTACCATGCTATCTTCCCTTTGCAGAAATCCTGGACATCCTCCGGCTCCATGGCCGCGCCTTCTTTCAATATTATGAACGCCCCCGGCTGCTCCCCGTACTTCTTGCTCGGAACTCCAACTACCTGTACGTCACGGACGCCGGGCATATTGTACAGGAAATCCTCAACTTCCTTGGGATATATGTTCTCGCCTCCGCGGATGATCATGTCCTTTATGCGTCCCGTGACTGAGAAGTACCCTTCTTTGTCCTTTATCCCAACATCCCCGGAATGCAGCCAACCGTCCTTGTCTATGGCCTTTTTGGTCTCCTCGGGCATGTTGTAATACCCTTTCATGACAATATATCCGCGGCAGCAGAACTCGCCGGGAATGCCGGGCGGGCATATCTCTCCCGTCTCCGGATTGATTATCTCCACTTCGACGCCCTGTATCGCAGGACCCACGGTTGAGCACTTCCTCTCAAGGCTGGGCTCATCGTACCTTGTCTGCGTCATGCCCGGAGATGATTCCGTCAGTCCGTACACTATGGTAAGTTCCTTGGCATTCATCTTTTCGACAACGTCGTTCATAGTTTTGATGGGACACGGCGATCCAGCCATTATGCCGGTCCTCAGTGTGCTGAAATCGAACTTGCTGAACAGCTTGTGATCTAACACGGCAATGAACATGGTCGGTACTCCGTATATGGCCGTGCACCTCTCTTGTTCCACTGCCGTCATCACCATAACCGGATCGTAGGTTTCAAGGATCACCATCGTCGCACCGTGGTTCACGGATGCCATCACCCCCAGTAC
>JAITWO010000014.1 GCA_031285205.1 Methanomassiliicoccaceae archaeon
GATCGCCTTTTTTTGATCCTTTCCAACGCCGTCGCCCTGTGCGTACGCCGAGCCTGTGTAGAACTGCCCTATCGGATGACCCTGCACCGCAGCTTTCATGTACCATCCGAACGCCTTAGCGGGATCGGCCCTCATCCCGTCCCCGTTGAACAGCAGATGTCCCAGTTCCACCTGCGCCGCCGCATCCCCTTCTTCCGCCGAACTGATGAGGGCGTCCGTAAGGGCCTCTGACACTAACTTGGCAAGCAGTTCCTCCGCATCCTTTCTGCGGTCCCTTATCCAATCGGGGTTCCATTTGTTACCATGGACTCCGTTGATTATCTTCTGGCACCATTCCCTCGCCTTGGCATTATCCTTTTCAACGCCGTCGCCGTGGAAGTACATCCTTGCGATGCTCAGCATGGCGCCCGGATGATAGGGCGCTGCCCTCAAGAACCATCCGAACGCTTTCTTCCTGTCCTTCTCGACGCCGTCGCCGTGATAGTACGACGATGCGATGAAATACTGCCCGATGTAGATGTCCGGCGCCCTCATGTACCATTCGAACGCTTTTTTCCGGTCCTTTTCCACCATGTCCCCGTTGAAGAAGAAGTGACCGATACGGACACACGCTTTCGGTGCATTCTTCTCGGCCGCCTTCATGTACCAGCCTAACGCTTTCTTAAGGTCCCTCTGCACCCCGACACCGTATTCGTAACATTCCGCGATGACGGAAAGGATGCCTCTCTCCTCCATCCTGTCCAGCGCCACCCTTATCCCCTTGGATGCCGCTGCGGCCGCCAGCTCATACGCCTTTATCGGGTCCGCCTTCACGCCATTACCTTCGTAATACAGGATGCCAAGATTGTTCAGTGCGGTGGGGTCCCCCATATCGGCCGCTTCCCGGTAAAGCTCCGCCGCCTTTGCGTAGTCTTTCATCTTATGATATTTGGAACCTTCATTGGCAAGCTGTTTCGGGCTCTTGGTGAACGGCCACATCCCTAATCCCTCCTCTCATTCCCATATGCGGGCGTTGATCATCATCACACCCGCCTTCCGCCGCACTCACTGCGTTGCCTCTCCGCCGGTGAACCGCAGCAGATGCAGAACATTTTCGTCCTCTTATAGTTCATCAATGTGTATCCCGGGAACAATATGCCCATTTTGAATTATAAATCATCGTCCGCATCATCCGTACCAGAGATGGAGATTTCTTTTGTTCAGGCATCAGAATACATCCGAGACGATCATCCCGTTCGATGATGCCAGTGATCGTATCCTTTCCTTCGCCCTGTCCGAGCCACTGATCCCGATACCCTGCATCCTCTGTGACAGCAGCGGCCGGTGATTCAGCGAATCTATGAACATCCTTCTTGTTCCTGTCGAGATGATCGCATTGACAAATTCTTCTTCTTTGCTGTCGAGCACCGAGAGCACCGGACCCACCAATGCGTACGTGTCTATGCCCGCCGATGTCAGCTTTG
Source organism: Methanomassiliicoccaceae archaeon (assembly GCA_031285205.1). Lineage (GTDB taxonomy): Archaea > Thermoplasmatota > Thermoplasmata > Methanomassiliicoccales > Methanomethylophilaceae > Methanomicula. The sequence goes on from JAITWO010000014.1 coordinate 1,464, forward strand.
CCAACGCATCCAACCTTCTTGCCGGGGACGGCGCATTCGGTTCTATGATCTTGGATGAGGCCTCATCGATCGATGTCAGCGTGATGCCCGCCTCCCCTTCCATTCCCTTCAGTATCTGTAGGTCACGGAGTATGAGGTCCGATTTGGTGTGGATGTGCACTCTCACTCCCTTCTCTTTCAATTTGATCAGACATTTCCTGGTAAGCTCGAATCTCTCCTCGGCGGGCTGATACGGGTCCGTCGTCGTACCTATGCCCACCGTCCCCTTCACCGCGGATATCTCCTTCCCCAACCGGCTCTCTATGCCCATCCTTACCCTCACGGTCCGCCAATCATCCCATTCGGTGTATGTCAGTTCGGGCGCATAACAATAAAGGCACCCGTGCTCGCACCCTCCGTAGGGGTTCAGGGCGTGGTCTATCCCGGGAAGCTTTGAAGGCGACAGTGCCTTTTTGCATTTTATTAACTGATATCTTCCGTTCCATTCATTGCCGCCGGTGAAATCAAGGAGGTTAGACATAATCGTCCAGCCTCCTCTGCGTGAACCAGTCCTGCAGTATCCCCGAGTGCATCATCCATGTTCTGCGGGGGATGTCCATGACCCTGTCCACATGCTGTAATGCCCCTTCTATCGTATCGTACTTACGCGGCGTTGTTTTCAGTGCGGCCCTTACGTTCTCCCTGACGTTCCACACGCCCACCGGCATCACATAGCCTGAATGCGCTTCCCGGAATATCACCGCGCCCGCCTGTCTCCTCTCTTTTGTGAGCAATTCATTCACAGCCATCCTCGCCGCATAGTAGCACCCTCCGATGTGCGCATATTCCGTCCTCCCCTCCCAGAACTCGTGGTCGGATATCATCTCTATCTCATTCCCTCCCGGATTCCATGTGGTGTTCGGATACCACGCCTCTATCAGCTCGTACCTCCACGAACAGGGAAGAAGAAGGATGCACCATCTGTTGTCCAGCTGCTCCCATTGGTATATGCGGAACTCATCTATCGTATTGTTGTACTTCGTCGTTTTCAACAGGTCTTTCCCGATCATGTCATCCACTGCGGTTATGGACCACCGTGTGGGCACGAACTTTCTGTTCTTTTCGATCCCCATCGTCCCGACGGCGAACGCCTTCTGGATCTCCGAGATCAGCGTCCCGTTCCGGTACGCCGATATGACCGCGTCCGTAGCGCGCATGTCCGTGTCATAGAACGACTTTTCGAGATTCCTTTCAAATTTGGGGTTCCCTATCTTCAGCTTCTCCAGCCTCGCCGACGGGCCGAAGGGCTGAACTTCGTCATCAAGTATCACGCGGCCCCTGGGTTTCTGTGAGAATAAAGCTTCCACTTCCAGCGGCCTTTCTGTTAACGCGAGTTCCTGAACGTTATCCACTATTTTTCCGCCTTCCTTGAAGTTCCTTGCATCGATCCGATGCTTCCCCCTTACCAGATTGAACCTGAAATCAACGATCTCGTCTATCGACTTCCCTACCCAGAACTCCGGTTTGTCCATTAATGACGTGTCTCCGTACATAGGAGGTATCAGCGGCCCTATCTCCACTTTCGGATATCCGAAACGTCCAACGAAAACGGCCGGCGGGCTGCAGCCCTCTATGTCCTTGGCATCTATCAGCTGCATAGTCCTTTGCTGTGAATAGAACTTTATCATCAACGGACAACGGCTTTTCCCGCAGAGCATCCGCGACCCTTTGCAAACTATGCATAGCCCTGAACGCACGGCGGCGTTCTTCTCCGCCATCGTGTCAAAGAATTCTGTGTTGACCGTCATTTCTCATGTCTTCGTTTGCTTATCATGGCCGCCATCGATCCGGCGCCGATGCCGTTATCTATGTTCACCACCGCCAATCCGGGTGAGCATGTCTGGAGCATGCTCATCAACGCCGCCTCGCCGTTCCCTCCGTACCCGTAGCCAGTTGATGCCGGGACACCTATCACCGGAACATACGCCAAGGACGCGACGAGTGACGGCAGCGCCCCCTCCATCCCGGCGACAACTATTATCGCGTCCACACCGTTATCGAGCATCTCTCTCATCGGTTCAAGTATCCTGTGCATCCCTGCGACACCGACATCATATGATGTCATGCACCTGCACCCCATCGCCTCCGCCATCAGTTTCGCTTCCTCCGCAACCTGTATGTCCGATGAGCCTGCGGTCAGGATGCCTATGATTCCTTTCCTTTCAGCCCTGATCTTTCCTACGGATATCGCTGATGCGTCCTCGTGATATGTCACTTCGTTGTCGCTCGGTTCTTTGACGATGGCGTCATAATGCTCCCTTGACGCCCTTGATATCAAAAGATATCCGTCCTTCGGAACTCTTTTTGCGATGTCTGCGACCATCTTCGGTGCCTTAGAACGTGCGTACACCACTTCCGGAATGTCTTTTCTGATCCTGCGGCCGCGGTCGAATACCGTGTGGTCATTTATTTTATCAACATAGTCTAACCTGAGCGCCTTTTCCGCTTCCTCTGTCGACATCTCGCCTTTCTTCAGGGAATCCAGAATATCTCTGATATTCATGGCATGAGCAACGGTTTGCTATATCTTAACCTTCTGCATATTCCGCTCCGCGGTTGCGCCCATATGAAATGCCGAAGCATGATCTGCTGAATCGTATCTCGGCAAAGATCCTCAGACCGCATCCGGCTGATGCGGACTCCATCATTATTTATATTTCCACATGATCTGAAAATAAGGTCGTACAGTGATGAAAGAATGGACGGTCCTCTGCGACCGTATATCTTCCGTGGGCAGGATCGCCGTATCTTTCTCCGGCGGCATTGACAGCACCGTCCTTCTTGCGGCCGCCGTGAGAACACTGCCGGATGATCATCTCGCGGTCTTCGCGGACATCCCCCTGCTGTCCGATAGGCAAAGAAGAACTGCCGCGAACATCGCCGGTGAACTTGGTGCAGATCTTATAGCCCTGAGGCTGGGATGGGAGGATATGCCCGGTGTTCAGAACAACAGAGAGGACAGATGCTATATCTGCAAAACGGCCATATATTCCGCATTGAGAAGGGCCGCATCCGATAAAGGATTTGAGATATGCGCGGACGGCGAGAACTCGTCCGATAAAGGTGATGAAAGACCCGGGAGGAGGGCCGCCGCCGAACTTGGCATCATCAGCCCTCTTAAGGACCTCGGGTTCACGAAGGGCACCGTCATGAAGATGTTCTCCGGATTGGGACTGACAACGGATGTTCAGAAGGAGACGTGCATGGCCACCAGGCTGCCTGCGGACACCTTCTTTGATGACTCTGACATCAGACTGATCGAAAGGTGCGAAAAGCTCATAAGGGATATCTCGGGGGTGCGTCAGATAAGGATGCGCATCCGCAACGGCACTGCGCATCTGTTCACTGGGCCCGATAGCATACATCTGCTGCTTGCCAATGAGAATGAGCTCTCATGCTCTCTGAGGGAGAACGGAATTGCCGGGATTAAAATAAACATGAAAGGTTATGACGGATGATAACGGGGAAACAAGAGACGATCAGCTCCGGGGAACTGTTGCAAGGGGTCGTCTCCTGTATCGGTTCTGCATCGCCCTCTCACTATATATCTGTTATTTATGACAATAGTTAATGTAACGGAGATGAGACATATTTATGGCATTTTCCTGAATCTGATGCGCACAGAGTCCCTGTGCGCCGCGAGCCCTTCCGCTTTTGCTATCCTTTCGATCACCGGCGCCATCTCCTCCAGACCTTCCTTAGATATCATCTGTATCGTTGACGTTTTCCTGAAATGCGCCACACTGAGACCTGATGACACGGATGCGTTCCCCGCGGTCGGAAGTATGTGATTCGTCCCGGATGCATAATCGCCGGCGGCCACCGGTGAATACGGGCCTATGAATATAGACCCTGCGTTCCTTACGATGTTCAATGCGGACATTGCATCCGCGACCTGCAGCGACAGGTGCTCGGGCGCCATCTCATTCATCGCTTCGATGCATTGTTCCGTTGAATCCTTTATCATATACCCAGAGTTCTTCAGCGCCTCTTTGATTATCTTCAGCCTCGGGGCCGACGGCATCAGTTTTTCCATCTCGTCCCATACCTTCTTCGGCAGTGTTCTGTCGCTGGTAGCGAGGACACATGCCGATGACGGGTCGTGTTCCGCCTGCGCAAGGATGTCGGCAGCGATGAACAACGGGTCCGCTGTGCTGTCCGCAACGATCCCGATCTCACTGGGCCCTGCGGGGAAATCTATCTCCACATAGGTGCGCAGCAGCATCTTTGCCGCAGTTACGTAAACATTCCCGGGCCCGACTATCTTCTGCACTGGCTCTATCGATTCCGTTCCGAGCGCCATGGCCGCGATCGCCTGCACCCCTCCCACCCTGTATATCTCGTCAGCGCCTGCGATGTCCATCGCAACCAGCGTCACCGGGTCCACGGGGGACGGTGTGCAGCATATAACTTCGTCCACTCCGGCAACGCGTGCCGGTATTATGCTCATCAGCGCGGTGCTGGGATATGATGCCCTTCCTCCGGGGACATACGCACCGATCCTTTCCAGCGGTGTGCTCTTCACACCGAGGAACACTCCCGGCTCGACCTCACTCAGTTTTAGATCGGCGTCAAGCTGCATCTCGTGAAATCTCCGTATGTTCGCAGCCGCCGTTTCAAGCGCCTCTATCAGTTCTTCGTCAACTTCGTCGTACGCGTCGTCGATCTCCTCTCTTGATACTGTCACGCACTCTATGTCAACCTTGTCGAACTTCTTCGTCAGCTCTATCAGCGCCCTGTCGCCGTCAGCCCTGACCTGATCGATTATATTGAGGACGTCCTCGGTCACCGATTCGATCTTGGAACTGCGGTTCTTGTCCCAGAAACCCTCGTCCAACTGCTTCCACATGCCCCTTTCATGCACCGTCGATGATATAAATGTGCTCACTCGCTTTCGTTGCGGTCACGGCAACATTTATCAATAAGCGATACGGTTGGCATCAAGGGTGGGAACATAAGAGCGTATGCATTACCATGCATCGTCGCGCTTTGCTGCGCATTATTTCTTCTGATGACGTTCCCGGCTGCATCCGCATCCGACCCTCTCACTGACCTCCGGTACTCCGCAGGCACTCCGGGACTCTCGTTCTCGGATCTTCTGGGCATATGGGGCAACGCCCTTGCGGACCCGGCCACATACGCCACCTGGGGCCACATCGGCGGGTTCGCGGGATTCCTGATGAACGAGACCTTCCTCTCCGCGCTCTCGTCCAACTCATTCAGCTCGCTGAGCAGGAACAGCATCCTGGGGACGATACCCAACATGTTCTTCGTGGTCTGCATTGCATGCGTGCTCCTGTCGATCGCAGTGGCGGTCATGGAACTTAAGAGAACGGACATGCTCAGCCGCGTGGTGAAAAAACTGAGCATATTGGAACGTAACGAGAAAAAATAACGTACCATTCATATATTCACGTGAACATCCCGAAAGATAGCTGAGTATTCATATGAACATCATAATCGTAGGTGCCGGGAACGTCGGGTCGACGATCGCCGGTGTTCTGTCATCGTCGCACAATGTCCTCATGATCGAGATGGACACTAAAAAAACGGAGGCCGTGAAAGCGATGCTCAACGTCTCTGTCCTTCATGAGAACGGTGTGAACCCGCGTGTCATCGAAGAGGCCGTCGGACGCCATTCCGCGGATGTCCTGATAGCGGCGATGCCTGCTGACGAGCATAATCTGTTCTCATGCATCGCTGCGAAGAATGTGAAGAAGAATATAAGGACGGTCGCGAAGATAAGGGACCCTGATTTTATCAGGGCCATGGAGGGCGGCGGATACTTCGGTGCGGATCAGATAATGTCGCCGGAACTGTCCGCCGCGAAGAAGATATCCAAGCTGGCCCTCATAGAGAACGCGGTCGATTACGAGGAAGCGGAGAGCATAGGGCTGGCGATGGCGGTGTTCCGGGTATCGGAGGGCCATGCGGACCTAATAGGGAAGGTGGTCATGAACATCCGGCTGCCGAATGACTGCGCCATCGTGACGATATACAGGAACAATGACGTCCGCGTCTGCCGGGAGACCACCGAGATATTGCTGGGAGATCTGCTCTGCATCTTCGGCACCCCGTCGGCGATCAGAGATTTCAACAGGATGATGGGATATCCGCGCGAGGCAAAGGAGATAGTCATCATCGGCGGAGGGGTCATAGGAAGTAATGTCGCCAGGACCCTTGATAAAGAGAAAAAATATATCAAACTGATAGAGCAGGATGCAGAACGGTGTAGGATGATATCAAGGATGTCCGATAATGTCCTTGTCGTGAATGCCAACGGCGTTGATCCAAATATACTGAGAAGCGAGAACGCCGGAAGGGCCGATG
>JAITWO010000031.1 GCA_031285205.1 Methanomassiliicoccaceae archaeon
GCCCAGTGGGGCGACGAGGGAAAGGGGAAGATAACTGATTATCTGGCCGAGGAGGCGGACATTATCGTAAGGCCGCAGGGGGGGAACAATGCAGGCCATACCATCAGGATAGGCGAAGAGACATTCAAACTGCATATGATCCCGTCCGGGATATTAAGGGAGGGGAAACTGGCGGTCATAGGTAACGGCACGGTGATCAATATGACCGATATGATCGCTGAGATGGAACAAATAACCAATTCCGGAAGGAGTCTGGCCGGCCTCAGGATATCAGACCGTGCGCATCTGACGATGGGGTACCATAAGAAACTGGATGCGGCCGAGGAGGCCTACCGTCACAAAGAGCCGATCGGTACAACGAAGATGGGCATCGGACCCGCATATCAGGACAAGATGGCAAGAAGCGGTTTCAGGGTATGCGACCTTTTCGAGGAGGATGTCCTCATTGATAAGATAAGGTCCACGGTACGATATAAAAAGGAGGTCCTCGGGATGATGTCCGGAGAACAATGCGGATGCACCGAAGACGACCTCATGGAAAGATTCAGGATGTGGAAAGAGGTCTTCGGAAGATACGTATGCGACACCTCCGTCCTTCTGAACGAAGCGCTCGATGATGAGAAGGCGGTGCTGTTCGAGGGGGCACAGGGCGTCATGCTGGACATAGACCACGGCACATATCCTTTTGTGACATCATCGAACACCACGGCCGGCGGCATGTGCACCGGAAGCGGCATCGCGCCGAACCGGATAGGAAAGGTGTTCGGTTGCATAAAGGCATACACCACTCGCGTCGGGGACGGGCCGCTGGTGACGGAACTTCACGGCAACGAGGGAGAACGACTTATGATGAAGGGGGGAGAATACGGAGTCACCACAGGCCGCGGAAGGAGATGCGGATGGCTGGACCTCGTTGTCGCGGAACATTCCGTGAGGCTGTGCGGGATCACATCGCTTGCGATCACCAAGCTTGACGTCCTCTGTGGTTATAAAACAATAAACGTCTGCGTCGGCTATGACATGGACGGAAAGACGGAAAGGCATTTCCCCGCATCATTGGCAAAGGCTGCAAGGGCGAAGCCGGTGTATGCGGAGTTCGACGGATGGGATGATCTCGGGTCGGCCGAGGATCTGGCCCTGAAAGGATATGACGCCCTTCCCGGGAATATGAGGGATTACATAGAATTCATAGAGGGTCATCTGAAAGTTCCGGCAGAGATCCTGAGCATAGGCCCGAAGAGATCCGAAACGATCGACAGACGTTAAAGCGTCGCCTTCCTGAACATCTTCTCATCAGCATCCAGCGGCCGCGTAGCATCGATGCCGATCTTCCATGTTGTCGCCCCGGCGCTCGGGTCCAGTGATGAACCGGCCGCATCAGGTATCCTGAGCATCCTGTTGCCCTGGAACCTCGTGGCGACGGCCCATTCCACCTGCCTGTCATCAAATATGTTGATATCGCTGTCGACGATTATCACCTGCTTCATTGAAGGATGACCTGTGAATGCCGCCATTATCGCGTTCGTCCCGTCGCCTTCCTTGTTCTTTGTTATCGATACCACGCCGTGCAGCCAGCAGCACCCTCCTTCCGTAAGGCGTACCGCATGGGTCCTTGGGACCGCCTGACGCACCGTCCTGAGTATCATCGGCTCCCGGGGAAGCCCCATGAACAGATAATGTTCATTGCCTCCCGGTAGTAGCATGTGGAACAGCGGCCGGTCGGATGTCCATGCCTTGTCGATCTCTATTATCGGCTGATCGCGTATGTGATCGTATGTTCCGGTTATGTCAACGAACGGCCCCTCTTTGGTCTCGTCCGCGGTGATCCTCGCCTCGAAGACGTGATCCGCATCCGCCGGGACCAGGATGCCGTTGTCGCATCTCCCGACCTCCAGCGGCTTCTTGAACGACGATTCGCACATGGCCGATGCTATCTCCAGCTCATCGATCCCGTAGTCGGTCGATGTGGCCGCTGCCAACAGGACTTCCGGCCGGAGGCCTATGCATATCGCCACGTTAAGGTCCTTCCCTGCGGCCTTGGCGGCCTTATGCATGGTGTACAGATGCCTCGGGACAAGTCTTACGGCCAGCTTGTCCCTTCCTATTATCATCATCCTGTGGAACGATATGTTCCTCACGCCGTTCCATTCCGCTATTATGACGCCTGCGGTGATGTACCTTCCCCCGTCCTCCGGGAAATATTTAGGGGCCGGAAGGGAAGTGAGGTCCACCGGAACATTGTTCTTCCTGAACGCAGGTTTGTCGATGATCTTCACCGGCCTCGGGCACGCGATCGCCTTCGCAAGGTGCTCGGATATGTAAGAAGGCCCTATGTTCATCGCCTCCGCGACCTTCGCCCTTGTCGAATATATGTTTCCGACCGCCTCCCCGCCGCTCAGCCCTTTGAAGCAGAACGTCTTGTCCTGATCTCTTGCAAGCTGCTTCGTTATATCCTGAGAGTTCAGGTCTATGTGTCTGTCAATGTTCACCGTATCCGGTGTCAGGAACTTCCTTACGGACATGATTCTCCATCTCTTCCTTCATATTTAATATGAAGGTCACACGAACCAGTCGATCCCGGCGGGGTCGAGCCAGGGGTTGCGGGGACCTCCTGTGCCGGGGCGGCGTTCTTATGACCTTTCATCCTCTGCAGGCCCGTCCTTCGTTATCGCCAATATCTTGGCGCGGTCTATCCGCGCCTCCAGCAGCGTCCCGAGCTGTTTCCTGGCGGTCCTGTTCAGCAGGACTATGCGTTCCGATTGCGGATGTGCCTGCTCTATCAATATCGCATTGTAACTTTCCAGATTGGCAAGCACCAACAGTTGCTCCACGTGCGCATGGTCCCGCATATTCCCTTTCTTGTCCGGACCCTCGGAACGCCATTCACCTGCCGTCCTGCCGAACAGCGCTACATTCAGCAGATCGGCCTCGTTGGCATAGACGAACGATATCTGCCGTTCCGTAAGCTCCGGCACGATCAGGTGCTCCTTTATCGCATCGGTGTGGATACGATGGTTCACTTTCGCCAGCTCACGTTTTGCGGTCCATTCGAGGGACTTCTGTTCCTCTGCCTTGAGACGTTGGAATTCCTTGATCATGTAAAGTTCAAATTCAACAGATATCCAGCTTGCAAATTTGAAGGCTATGTCCTTGTGTGCGAATGTCTCTGCGGTTCTTCCCATTTTAGTGGTCATACCTATTGAATTAACACTCTCGATCCATCTTTTAGGAGTGAGTACAAATGTATTGGAGCCCGCTTCTCTGTAAACTACCTCGAATTCGAGGTAATTAAAATTGGGATTGTATAAACGCTCCCAAAGACCTAAGAACTCTACTGTGCTACGACTGCGTAGCCAGTTCTGTATCACATCGCTCGGATAATTGGTGTTCTTGTATCGCGCAATGTCTGTGAGAGATATGTGATCGCTTTCGTTTATTCGTTTGTATCTTACATCTGTCCCCTGAACGGTGATCTTTCCAGTCGGCATTTTTCTTCCTCCGTCATGCACCCTTTGAATGCATATTTACATCACCGGAGGCCTTGGTCTTTTAAACTGCCGATTACAGTTATATTAACTTGGGCAACATGAAATGTTTTCTGCAAGTGTAACATCCATCGGACCTTCTGTTTACTGTTTGTTCATTACCTTATATCCAACGGCCCTGTGCAATCAAAATAATATACGTGACGGATGTTCGCTACATCAATGTCAGACCATATCCGGGATACCGTAAGGAAATACGCATTACAGAATGCCGTCTTCTTCAAAGGGACCGCCAACCCCAAGGCGGTCGTCGGAAAGGTACTCGGAGAATGCCCGGAGCTGAGGAGCAGATCAGCTGAGATGTCCGCGCTCATAGAGGACATCGTCGCCGACGTTAACCGAATGAGCCCCGAAGCTCAGACGGATGAGCTGCGTTCCATTGACGGAACCCTGATGGTAAAAGAGAAAAAAGAGCGTAAATATGAGCTTCCGGCCCTTGAGAACGCAGAGAACGGGGTTGTGATGAGGATCGCACCGGGGCCCTCCGGGCCTCTGCATATCGGGCACTCGCGCGTTTCCGTGCTGAATGACGAATATGTGAGAAGATACGGCGGAAAACTGATAAACCGCTTTGAAGACACGAATCCCGAGAAGATAGCTCCGGATGCGTACGACATGATACCGGAGGACCTGGAATGGTTGGGCGTGAAGGTACACGAGACGGTCGTGCAGAGCGACCGCTTCCCGATATACTATGATATAACGAAAAAGCTCATCGATATGGATAAAGCGTACGTCTGCACCTGTGATGCCGAGCGTTGGAGGGACCTTAAAGAGAACATGCAGGCCTGTCCGTGCCGTGAGCTTCCGGTGAATGAACAGCTTGACCGGTTCGATAAGATGCTTGCCAACGGATACGGGGAGGGGGAGGCGATAGCTGTCGTGAAGACCGACCTGCGTCATCCGAACCCTGCGATCAGAGATTTCGTTGCATTGCGGATAGTCGATCATCCGCATCCGCGCGTCGGTACGAAGTATTCGATATACCCGATGATGAACCTCTCCGTCGCCATTGATGACCATCTTTACGGGATGACGCACGTGATCCGCGGTAAGGACCATCTGAATAACACGTTCAGGCAGGAGTACATATACGATTACATGGGCTGGAAAAAACCGCAGTTCTACCATTACGGGCTGGTCAGCATCCCCGAGTCGGTACTGAAGACATCGATCATAAAGAAGGGCATCAAGGACGGCGAATATACGGGATGGGACGATGTCCGCACCGGGACACTGAGGGCGCTCAAGAAGCGCGGTATAAGGGCGGATGCGATAAGAAGGTACTGGATAGAGAGCGGCATAAAACAGATAGACATACAGTTCTCCTGGGATACACTGTATGCGATGAACCGGGACCTGATAGACGGTCCCGCGAACCGCTATTTCTTCGTTCCGGACCCCGTTGAGTTCGGGATCTCAGGCATTGATGCGCTAAGCGGCAGGGCGCCGCTGCACCCCGACCACCCGGAAAAGGGAACGCGGAACTATGATATATCCGGGAACATGTCCGTATCGATACCGTCGGCGGACACGGACGATTTCAGAGAGAAGGGGATGATACGTCTGAAGGACCTCTGCAACATTAAGTACGGCAACCCTGCGACATATGCGGGAACCGACCTTTCGGTGCTGAAGAAGGGGGTACGTGCGGTGCAGTGGGTCTCCGGCGGGGTCCCGACAGAACTGTATATGCCTGACGGAACAATATTGAAGGGTTTTTCGGAGGGCCCTCTGCTCAAAGAGGCGGAAGATATCGTGCAATTTGAGAGGGTCGGGTTCGTCAGGATAGAAAAGAAGGATAAGAACGGCGTGAAAGCAATATTCGCGCACCGTTAGATCATTGACAGTATGGCGTTGAACGCCGTCCCTATCAAAAGCGCTGCAGCCAATGAGGTCATTGTCATCATGACCGTGTTCCTGATCCCAAACTCCCTCCACAGTACAGCCAGCGTTGCCATGCAGGGTATGTATATCGACATCACCAGCCCGAAGACGAGGAACTGGTCGGGGGACATGAATGTCGTTAATGACATACCGTCCTTTGCTGCAAGTATTATCAGCATGCCCAGCGCCATCTCCTTCCTCAGGAGGCCCATGATGAACGCTATTATCACGACCGCCGGAAGGCCGAGCATCGTCACCGTCACGAACGAGAACGGCCCGACGACGGCGTCAAGTGCACCGTACTGCAGGAACACCTCCAGTATTATGCTCCCGGCCACCAGCAACGGGAATGCGATCATGAAGAAGTCCCTGCACCTGTTCCATGTCTTGAATGCCACGTTCCTCGCCGACGGCATGGAGAGCTCGGGGATCTCCATGGCAAGGTTCGTGGGCTCATACTTCATCCATCTGTTCATCAGCATGCCGATGACAAATATCATTACCAGAAGCACCAGGAATATGGAGAATGCCGCCAACATACCTGCGTATTTTCCGGTGGCGCCCATTATTATCGCAAGCTGCGCAGAGCAGGGCACCGCCATCACTATGATCGTGCTCAGTATGAGTCTTTCCCTCTTTGACGCGATGGTCCTCGTCGCCATTATCGCTGGGACGTTGCATCCCACGCCGACCATCATCGGTATGAATGCGCCGCCGTGTAGGCCCAGCGAGTGCATGGTGCGGTCCATCAGCACCACCGCCCTCGGAAGGTACCCTGAATCCTCAAGGACCCCCAGGATCACATAGAACAGCATTATGAACGGTATCACTAACGTCAATATCGCGCGTATGCTTCCGTCGATGCCCGCCATCACTGCGTGACCAAGTTCACCTCCCATCTGTGTGCCGAACTCTTTCAGCGAATCGCCTATGAGTGAATCATATGCGCTGTGGATCAGGCCCTCCAGGATGCCGCTGAGCGTGATGAACCCCATGAACGTTATGAACAGAACGGCGAGCAGTATCGGTATACCGGTGGAGGGGGCGGTGGTCGCGTCCGATATCTTCTCAGCGAGGGTCCTTTCACGCGTCGTCTTCCGCTGCACCTCGTTCTTGATTATGCCCGTTTGACCGTACCTGTCCCTGGCGATATGCACGTTTATCGACTCGCCGTGCGTTCTTTCAAACTCAGACGCCATCTTCTCCGCATTCTCCCTTTCCGCCGCGGATGCCATTGATGATATGATCCTCTCATTCTCCAGCAGCTTGACGGCGGTCCCCCGCGGGTCGAACTCTTTCACGGAGATCATCGGGATGAGCTGTTCTATGTATTCCTCGGTATGCGTGTCATACCTCACTTTAAAGCCGGTCGGTCTTTTCTTGTACCGTATGACGTTATCCATCAGTTCGTCAACACCGAATGCGGACCTTGCGGACACCGCAACCACCGGTATGTCCAATATTCTCCTCAGTTTTTCGATGTCCGTATCAAACTTCTTCACTGCGACATCTATCTTGTTCAGCGCAAGTATCGCAGGAAGTCCCAGTTCCATAACTTCGAAGCAGAGGACCAGGCTTCCCTCTATGTTCGATGCGTCCGCGACCACGATGATCACGTCCCCTGCATCCTTCGTGAGCGCTTCCATCACGATGAGCTCATCGTCCGAGTTGCCGGAAAGGGAATGGGTCCCGGGAAGATCGTGGACATGTATGTTCACACCGTCCCTTGTCACCGTTGCCTCTTCGAACTCCACGGTGGTTCCCGCGTAATTCGATATTATCACGCCGACACCGGTCATGCGTGTGAACAAGGACGATTTTCCGGTATTCGGCTGGCCGACCAGCGTTACCTGCATCTCTCTCATGGTATCACTGATCGACATGCACGAACACCAGCGAAGCGAGATCCTGGTCCAGTGCTATGTTAGATTCCCCCATGCGGAAAATTATAGGTCCGTTGTTGGTTGTCCTGTTCACCAGTGATATCGAGCGGCCCGGGACGAAACCTATCGCCACCAGCTTCCTTATCTTCTCTGCGTCATCGCACTTCAGGTGCGATATCCTGCCGGCCATCCCCGTGGACATCCTGTTCAGCCGTATCCCGGATGCGTTCTTTATGCATTCCGTGCCGCATACCTCGCACCCTGACATCTCCGCGGCGCCGATTATGCGGCACATGCTCTTTGCTGATTCGTCAGAAAGTATGTGCTCCATCTTGCATGCTTCCTCGTGCGCCTCGCCCTGTTCCTTATCGAGCACGTCCATCAGGAAACGTTCGGCGATCTGGTGCTTGTCCCTTATGCGTTTGGCCTGCGCAAGCCCTTTCGCCGTCAGCGATACGCCCCTGTACTTCCGGTATTCTATCAGATCGTCGCCGGCAAGCACCCTCAGCATCTCCGTGACGGACGCCGCAGAGACGTTCATCAGCGCAGCTATGTCATTCGTCTTTGCGATGCCCTCCTCTTCGGTTATCCTGAGGATCCGCAAAAGATAATCCTCGCGGCTGCCTTTTCCCATGCTAATACATAAAAGATATGTTGCATATAAAGTTTAGGTTAACCTAAATTAATTTTTTTAAATTTGTTCCTTAGGAGACAGTCCTTTTCTGCTCATCTCCAGCTTCTCAAGTTCTGTGTATGCGACCTTTCCGACCTTTGTCTTCGGTAGTTCACCGATGAACTCTATCTCCGACGGGACCGCATATCTTACTATGTTCTCCCTGCAGTACTGCGCTATCCTCTGCTTCGTGAACGCATCCTCTTTGATATCTTCCTTCAGCACGATGAATGCCTTCACTGACTGTATGCGTATGTCATCGGGCACGCCGATGACGCATGAACATTGAACGAACGGGTGCGCATCCAGCACATTTTCTATCTGGCTCGGATATATGTTGTACCCGGAGCTTATGATCATCCTCTTGAGCCTCTGTCTGAAATATATGAACCCTTCCTCATCTATCATACCGGCGTCGCCTGTGTGCAGCCACGTTCTTCCGTCCCCGTGGACCTTAAGGACGTTCTGAGTCTCCTTCGGTTCGTTATTGTAGCCGATCATGACCGACGGACCCGATATGCATATCTCCCCGTCTGTTCCGTACGGCACCTCATCCGTGGTCCCGACAGCGACCACTTTATAGAACGTGTCCGGAAAAGGTATGCCTATGCTCCCGGTGCGGTATTCGTTCAGAGGTGTAAGGCATGATGCGGTCACACATTCCGTTAACCCGTATCCCTCCCGTATCGTGGACCTTGAGCCGCGCTCGCTGAGGAACCTGTCCGTCCTTTGTTTCAGGTCCACGGTTAATGTGTCCCCTCCCACGAACACCCCTCTAAGAAAAGAAAGGTCGGCCTTTCTGAGCTGTCTGTTCCGTATGATCAGCTCGAACAGTGTCGGGACGCCTGCAATGAATGTCGGTCTCTTCTTTTTTATCAGTTTAGCGTATGAATCGGGACTGAACACCGGCACCAGTATGACCTTCCCGGCGTGCATGAGTGTCATATGCATCCCTATGCATAATCCGAAACCGTGGAACATGGGAAGGACTCCTAGCATCGCATCCTTCTCGTTTATCTCGTACTGTCCCATCGCGTATGTCTGCATCGCCGTTGCGTTGAAGTTCAGGTTCGACAGCAGCACGCCCTTCGGGGCGCCGGTGGTGCCTCCTGTGTAAAGTATAACGGCAACGTCCTTTGCCGATGTGTCCGCTTTCTCTGCGTTCCCGAAGCCGAATGCGATCATCTCCTCCCATGAGACCATGTGCTCCTTCATCAGCACCTTCGGGACCTTCCTGGACTTCAGCTTGTACCCTATCCTCTTCAACTGGCCTAATCCCTTTGAGATATCCACGACCACCAGTCTCTTCAGCGTCGTCGTCCTCTCAAGCCCTTCGAATGAGCCGCAGAACCTGTCCAGCGTCACCGCGACCCTGCAGTCCGAATCATTGATATAGAACTCGATCTCATTTTTGGACGATAAGGGATGCACCATGACCGAAACAGCACCCACTTTGCTTATCGCGTAGAACAGTGTGACGGCCTGCGGTATGTTCGGAAGGCATATCATCACCCTGTCGCCTTTCCCCACTCCCATCCCGACAAGCGACGATGCTGCCATATCGATGTCCGACATCAATGCTGAGAATGTCGTACTCCCACCTATGAACTCGCATGCGCATCTTTCCCCGTGCACATCCGCCGTCTCCTTCAGCACATCGTAAAGCGTACCGTCCGGATAGCGGAGCGATGTCGGAACATCACCGTAATGTCTTATCCAGGGTGCGTCATTCATTTAGGTCGATACCTCCGGTGAGAACGGTGTTTCAAGCACCGAGGGGTCTGAAAGTATGTCTTTCATCATCCTTATCGACCTCATGAAATAATAACCATCCGCTATCCTCTCGTCCACGGTGAACGCGAGATCGAGACATTTCCTGATCGCGATGGTGCCGTCAACCGCTATGACCTTTTCCTGCACCGCACCGACAGTGATGAAAAGCGAGCCGGTCCCCCAGTTATTCAGGTGGTGGAACGGTGCGTTCCCGCCGATGCTCCCCATGTTGGCAATGAACACCGACGCGAAGTTCGGGTCTGATTCCGTGAGGCTTTTCGGGACCTTCCCGTAATAGTTGAGGAACCTCAGGAATGCTATGGAGAATTTGGTGACGGGGCGGGGTAGTTTCGTGAACGTCCTGATCGTGCTGTCGGCACCCTCGGAACCTGATGCCCGGACCTCGCTCACGTGTTTGTACAATCTGTTGCTTATCTCGAATATCGTCATCGACTGATCGAATGCTATCCGTGCCACCGTTTCCCCGCCGGCATCGCTGAATTCTTTCTTTACGACGAAGCCCACGTCCACGTTATGCCTTCTGTAGAGCCTGTGGCCCGCTATGAAATTGTTGAGGTTCGGGCGCAGGGCGAATATCCTTACGATGGTGGATATCAGCACCGAGAACAGCGTCACGTTGTTCCCGTCCGTTCCCTTACGCGCCTCCAGATAGTCCATTATATTGGTCACGTCAATGCTCTCTCTCAGAAAGACCTCGCACTCGGTGCGCTTCGGCATGAGATACGGCATGAACTTGTGCATGGGATCCGCATCATAGAGATAACGCCCGTCCCTGCGGTCCTTCCGTCTCCTCTTGACCATGTTGTACGAAACACTCAGGCCATTAATAATACATGGCACATTCTCCGTTGAACATCTATAAGAAAAACTTTAAATTCATATATTCGCAACCGTATGGATGGGTGTGTCCATCGAAGAAGCGAAGATAAGGGCCGGCGGCGGCGAGATACTAGCGATGTTCGAACTTGCTCAGTATCATGCATTGGGCGTCGATGTGGCGGTCGATGAGAAGGAATCATTCAAATGGTACGAGATGGCCGCCGACCTCGGCCACACCGCATCCGAGTACATGATGGGAGAATGCTATTCCCACGGGATAGCTGTCCAGAAGGATCCCTCGGAGGCGCTGCTCTGGTATATACGGGCCGCCGAGAAAGGGGACCGCAGATCCATAGGCGCCATATCAGTGTACATAGAAAGGGGCGGGAAGATAGACGCGAGGGCCGCCTTCGAACGTTATAAGAACAAAGCGGACAGCGGTAGCGCCGGCGCATCATATATGCTGTCACGATTCTACTTCTACGGAACAGGCGTTCAGCCAAACACCGACATGTCGTTCAAATTGTGCGAAGCGGCGGCGGAGAAAGGACACATCGACGCGATCCACGAGCTGGCGATGATGTACAAGAACGGCGCGTGCGTTGAAAGGAATGAGAACAGGGCGTTCGAGCTGTTCCAAAAGGCCTCGGAAAGGGGGCACAGGACAGCGCCGCTGTCGGTGATAAGGTGCTACGCCGAAGGGGTCGGCGTACAGAAGGATGAGGCCAAAGCGTTCAGCATGATCTCCGACCTTGCGGATACGGGATCGGAGGATGCGGAATATGAGCTAGGCCGTTACTATCTTGAAGGCATCGGCGTGGAAGCGGACCCGCTGTATGCGTTCGGCTGGTTCTCCGTTGCATCTAACCACGGCTCAGTGGACGCACTGTACGGGCTGGCGCAGTGCCACCAGAGGGGAAGGGGCACCGACCGAAACAAAAAGAAGGCGCTGGAACTCTATAAAACGGCGGCCGAGCTGGGACAGCGGGACGCGATGGTCGCGCTTGCACACATGTACGCCGACGGAAGAGACCTCCATAAGGATGAGAAGGAGGCGTTCAGGTGGTTCCTCAGCGCTGCGCAGCATGATTCCGAGTACGCACAGTTCAACACGGCACAACGGTACATAGAAGGGAAGGGTGTTCAGAAGAACGACGGCGAGGCCTTCAGATGGTTCCTGAGGTCTGCGCAGAACGGCAACGCGACGGCGCAGTTCAATGTCGCGGAAGCATACATGAACGGCCGCGGCGTCAGGAAGGATGAGAAGGAAGGATACAGATGGTTCCTGAGGTCTGCGAAGAACGGGCACCATCGGTCACAGTATCATGTCGGCGTCTGTCTGAGCAAGGGTTCCGGCACGGCAAGGAACATAGACGAGGCGTTCAGGTGGCATACGCTGGCCGCCGATGCCGGTTACGGGAAATCTCAGTATTTCATAGCGCAGTGCTTCTCTGACGGCAGAGGCGTCAAAAAGGACGACAAGAAGGCATTGGAATGGTATCTTAAGGCTGCATCCACCGGTCATGTTCTTGCGCAGTATTATGCCGGCCATCATTATGCCAACGGCATCGGCACCAAATCTGACGAGGAGGCCGCGGTGAGATGGTACACCCGCGCCGCAAAGCAGGGCCATGTATATTCGAGGCAACTGATTGAGAGTCACACCGGAAGCTCCGTGAAGCAGACGAAGGACATGGCGCCGTTCGAGAAGTTCATGGACGGGGCGGAGAGCGGCGACATGGAGTCGCAGTTCATCATCGGCAGATACTATGAGGAAGGCATCGGCGTGGAGAAGGACCCGGGAGAGGCGAAGAAATGGTACACGAAAGCGGCCGCCCAGGGGCATTTCGAAGCGAAGAAGAGGATGACCATCCACCTGAAGCAGCAAAAATGACCCTCCGCTGAAACCGCTCCGATCACGCTCAGCATGTTCCCGATCAGCAGAAATAACAGAAGGAAGAGGGAGGGCCCTCTCCCGTTCTTGAAAGGTTTATCAGCGCTTCCTCAGCAGGAAGAACCATACTGCGGCACCGGCCGCTGCCACCGCCGCGATGATCCCCACAATGATCATCACCGGGAACCCTCCGCCTCCGCCGCCTGCCTCCGTTCCTGTCACGGTACATGTTACGTTAACGGTGGCGTTCACTGAGTTGAGCGTGTACTGGTTCGTTGTGCCGTATGCCATTCCGGACCATGCATACGTGTATGCCGGCGCTCCGGCCGCGGTGACGGTGACTATGAGCTGCTTCCCTCCGATGACCACTGTCCCGGAGTTTATGGCCGCACCGCCGTACGTGGCGCTTATCTTTGACCCGGATGCCATTCCCGCATCGACAACAGAATAACGGATCGTGAAGTATTTCAGATCCGGATTCGATGAGGTGCCGTCCGCTGTTACCGTCAGTCCTGTGTCCGTCTCACCGTCAAATAACTGGTACACGTCGTTGACCACATTGGTGAACGATATTATGCCGTCCACTGCGGTACCGGTGTACATCGTTACCCCGTCCTTACGCAGTGTGAACGTCTTACCGGGTGCAAGCGTTGTGCCGTCTAAGTTTACGGTGATTGAGACGGAGTAGAGCTTTGTTCCAGTTACGGTGCATATCGCGTTGACGCCATCATTCACCGTGGTTGTGTACGAAGCGCTGGTGCCGGATGCGGACCCGGACCAGACATATTCGTATACCGTTGCTCCTTCTCCCATGACCGTGATCACCAGCTCCTTCCCTCCGATGACCTTTGTGCCGGATATTATCGGGGAGCCGTTGTATGTGGCGGTGATCGTTGATCCGTATGCGTCCCCCTTATCGGTCACATAATAGCTGATCGTGTAATACTCCAGCACCTCTGGTACATCCGCATTGATCACGTCGGTCTGGATGCCTGTGTCTGTGTTGCCGTCATATAGTTGGTACACACCTTTGGCAACATCGAGGAACAGGACCGTCCCGCCCATCATCAGCATCCCTGTGTATTTCGTCACGCCATCCTGACGCAGCGTGAACGTCTTACCGGATACGAGCGCCGCGCCGTCCATGCTCACGATGAGTGAGACGGAGTAGAGCTTTGTTCCCGTTACTGTACAGGTCACCTCGACTTTCGCATTGACCGAACCGACCATGTACTGACCATCTGTAGCTGTTCCGGTTGTTATTCCGGACCATGAATACGTGTATATCGATGCGCCCGCACCGATGGCTGTGATGAAAAGTGTCTTCCCTCCGAGAACGACTGTTTCTTCACCGACCGGTGCACCGCCGTACGTGGCGATTATCGTCGACCCAGATGCGTCTCCATCATCGATCACCGAGAAGTTCAAAGTATAGTAGTTCAGCGCCGCGCTCGCCGCTCCGGCGTTCACTGTGACATTCAAACCTGTATCCGTCACGCCGTCGAATATGTCGTATGTACCGTTCGGGACGCCGCTGAACGTGACCGTACCGTTCGCTCCGGTGCCGGTGTATGATGCTACGCCCTGACGCAACGTGAATGTCTTACCGTGCGATTCAAATGCACCACCATCCTTGTTCACGGTCAACGTGACCGTGTATGTGGTCGTTCCTGTTACTGTGCATGTTACGTTGACGGCCGCATTCACTGAGGGGACGGTGTACGTGTTTGTCATTTCTCCTCCTGGAGTCCATAGGTAAGCGTAGTATGTCGCTC
>JAITWO010000026.1 GCA_031285205.1 Methanomassiliicoccaceae archaeon
GGTTCTGTTGCGGGGTTGCCTCTCAGCACCGTTTCGCTGTCAACAGGTGAACCGCCTCTGCTGTCGTATGTGACCGTTACCGGGTCCTCTTCCCACACTGCGTACAGCGTCATGTCATCCATGACCGGGGTTGCGAAGTCCCATGCGTCGTCGTTCTCATCGACCCATCCTACGAAGATGTATCCGAGCTTCGTCGGGTCAGCGGGTTCTGTTGCGGGGTTGCCTCTCAGCACCGTTTCGCTGTCAACAAATGAACCGCCGTTGCTGTTGTATGTGACCGTTACCGGGTCCTCTTCCCAAACTGCGTACAGGGTCATGTCGTTCATGACCGGGGTTGCGAAGTCCCATGCGTCGTCGTTCTCATCGAACCATCCTGCGAAGACGTATCCGAGCTTCACCGGGTCTGCGGGCCTTGTTGCCTTGTTCCCGGTGATGAACGTATCTTCAGTGACCGAACCGTTGTTGCTGTACGTTACCGTCACCCAGTCATCAGGGTTTATGGTCCATTTGGCAAACAGGACCATGTCCGCCAATACAGGATCATCGAAGTCCCATTCGCTCAGGAACGTCACGTCATCCGTGAACCACCCTGCGAACAGATACCCTATCATCTCCGGGTCTGCGGGCTTTGTTGCCTTGTCCCCTGCCGTCAGCGTCTCGCTTCCTATGTCAGAACCGTTGCTGTTGTATGTCACGGTTATCTCACTAGTTATGAGAACACTGATATCGCCGAGATCATACGGCGTACCGTCCGCATTGAACGTTACGCTCAGGTCTCCGTCATGACCTGCGAGTGCCTTGATGGTCACACTGTAAAGATGGACCGCGTATATCTCTTCTTGATAAGACTGCCGTCCGAGCAGGCAGGTGACCACTGAGACGTCCGAGAAATAGAGGTTCGACGGGTTGGTCTCGCCGATGTATTTCACGGTTGCGCTGACCACCGTTCCGTCACCTAATGTCACTGAGACATCGGCAGGCAGCGTTCCTGCGTACATCACCGTGAACGTATCTGTATCGTTCGGTTCTCCGATGAACGCAGAGGGCATCTCCGCTTTTACGGGGTAGTCGTTCAGCAGCCAGACCTGGCATCCGGTGAACGGGTTTGCTGTCGTCGATATTAGACCGTACTCGGTCTTCAGAAGCACACGTCCGCCGTAGTTGTTGGCATCGCCGAGGCCGTTGACCGTGTACGGATAGAAGTTCACTCCGTCATCGGTGTAGAATATGTCGAAGCCCGCAGGGTTCGAATTGTCGAGAAGGAACGGCATCACTGCCGATGCCTGCTGCATGGTGGCCGCTATCGCGCTCACCGCATCGGTTGAGAACGACTCCGCCAGAGTGAACAGGTTCTCCATTGAATCGCAGAGGTCCTGCAGGTCGGTCGGACCTGCGGCGGAGACTACGATCAGTTCGATCTCATCGACCATCTCCTGATACAGCGCCCGGACATCGTCCATGTCCTTTGTCGGATCAGCGATCGCCTGCATCATGTACAACGCGTACTCTCCCATCTTGTTGCCGATGTCGTAGCCAAGCTGCGCATCGTTCAGATTCCCGATCACATCACTTATGTTCCCGTAAACCTCGGTTGCCGCTGCCGCGACCGCTGTCGCTTCCTCCGTGGGGAAGCTCTGCACCAGCGAACTTATCAGCATGAGCGGTATCGCGTCCTTGAACACGCCGATGTCCCATGAGGTCACGTACAGCCTTCCGTCATACTCGGCCATCTGCCATAGGTACTGGTTAGCCGAGGTGTTGATGCCGGTGCCGAGGAAGAAACCTGCCCTCGAATTACCTACGTGGTCCACCGGAACCCCGTTCTTGTCTGATGCGGTACCGTCATCTCCGACCACCATCTCCCATACGTCATCGTGACCGAAGCGGTATACTGCGGCGGGACAGAAATAATTGCTGAACGCCTGCTCTAAGTTGCCGGTCGCGGCGACCGTGAGGAGCCGCGGCCCGTTTGCGAATGTTGTAACGTAAATATATTCATCACCGAACTGCACCGACCGGAACGGGGATGCCGCCACGTGTCCCGTTATTCCCATCCCGTTTGGGTACGGGGCTGCCGGATCATCGTTGCCAACGATCTGCTCGATGTCATATCCTGAGCCGTTCGGGGTCAGCTTGTACACCTTGAAACCCTCGGCGGCGACGAATACGTAGAGGCTTCCGTTGAACCCGATGATATCCCATATGTTGGCGCCGGGGACCGCCCCGAGTGCCGCCGAAAGGTTGATCTCCAGTTTCCATCCGTCGTAGTATGTGGTGCCGGCGGGTGCTCCCATGACCCTCGGAACTTCGGTAGTGAACGGGCCTTGGCCGTCAGTTGAATATATCTTAAAATCAAATGTGCCGACGAATAATCTGTCATTGTGTATCGTGGCCGCGCGGAAGAACTCCAATTCCGGAGTTTCAGCGATGAGCGACGGGAACCTGCCCCACATCGCCACCTCCGGCTTGTCGGTGGCAGGGTCGTAATCAGGTGCGAAGCGATATATCGTCGCATATTGGTGGCTCAGGCTGGTGAGGCGGTTCGTCAGCCCCGCAAATACATACAGGTGGCCTTCGAAGACCACCATCTTCCTGTATCCGCTGAACGCCGGCTCCTGCCACACAAGCTCCCATTCCCCGGTCTCCATGTTGCATCTGTATATCTTTGCGCTCTTGTCGTCGCTCGGAAGCGGTATCCCGGTCAGCTCGCTTATCGCATTGATATCGAAATCCCTTCCCGTCAGTGCCGCGGCGGCCTTCGCCAGCTGCAGGATGCTGCCGCCCGCATCACGGTTTGTACCGACCCACAGATAATCGGTATATGTGTCTCCGTCATCATACGTCTGCGGGAACATCGCGGAGCACCATGCGTAGCTGTTGTGCTCATCGTTCATTATGCCGTCCACTCCGGTGTCCGGATCCTTCTCTGTCAACAGCTCCGCGGCAGATGCGTCGATCGCAGGTACCGTTATCACCATCAACATCAATGAAATGGCGAGCGCCGCGATGAGCCCGCGTCTCATGCCCGCCTTTTTCTTTTCTTTCATATCCTTTATCCTCCCTTTTTTGTAACCTTCGGTCACGACGTCCGTATCCGCGCGTACTCATTTAAAATGGGATGATTTGTATATTTTTTATATGAAAAAATTTACTTTTCGTTACTTAATATAAAAATTAAATGAGTTAGTGTTACGGTGTTGCATGCTGTTCAGATTAGCATTTTTCTGCAATAACAATAATAACTGCCGTGACCATCTGATGATGTCTAAACCGGTGGTCATGAGATGAACGAGATAAAATGTCCGGAATGCGGAAAGGTGTTCAAAGTGGACGAATCTGGAATGGCGGACATAGTCAAACAAGTACGTGACAACGAGTTCAGGAAGGAGCTTGCGGATCTGGAGAAGAGGCTGGCCGCCGATAAGGAACAGTCCGTGATGCTGGCCGGCGAAAGGGCGGAGAAGGCCCTCCAGGCAGAGATATCGAAGAGGGAGATGGATAAGGCCGAGCTGAGGGCGAGGCTTGACGCCGCTGAGCATAAGGAGAAGCTGGCAGTGAGTGAAGCGGTATCTGCGAAGGACAGGGAGCTTGAATCGCTGAGAAGCCGTCTGAACGAGAAGGATGCGGTCCTCGCCACAGAGATGGCACGGAAGGAGACCGCGATCGCCGAGCTGAGAGGGGACCTGAAACAGCAGGAGGTCGCGATGCAGCTGGAGACAGAGAAGAGGATCGCGGAGATCGAGAGGGAACGCGACCATCTCAGGACCGCCGTCGAGACGAAGGACAAGGACAAACAGATCTCAGTGCAGACGCTGAAGGAAAAATATGAGATCGTCCTTAAGGAGAAAGAAAAAGAGATAGACCTCTACAAGAACCTCAAGACAAAGCAGTCCGTGAAACTGCTCGGCGAATCGCTTGAGCAACATTGTCAGATAGAGTTCAACAGGATGCGTGCAACTGCCTTCAAGAACGCATATTTTGAGAAGGACAGTGACATCCTGAACGGAAGCAAAGGAGATTTCATCTACCGAGAGAAGGACGCCGGCGGGAATGAGATCGTGTCGATAATGTTCGACATGAAGAACGAACAGGATGAAACGGCCACGAAAAAGAAGAACGAGGACTTTTTGGATAAACTTGACAAGGACAGGAAGGCGAAGAACTGCGAGTACGCCGTTCTGGTATCCTTACTGGAACTGGACAACGACTTCTATAACTCGGGGATAGCCGACATGTCATACCGCCACGACAAGATGTATGTGGTGAGGCCGCAAAGCTTCATCCCGATCATCACCATCCTGAGGGACAGTGCGCTGAGGTCTATGTCGTACAAAACGGAGCTGGCTCTGATAAGGGATAAGGAGGTCGATGTTACCAATTTCGAGAACATGATGGAAGATTTCAAACAGGGGTTCAACAGGAATTACGACCTGGCGAGCAGGAAGTTCCAGGATGCCATTGATGGGATAGATAAAACAATGGCGCAGCTCCAGAAGACGAAGGACGCGCTGCTGTCGTCCGAACGCAACCTGCGCCTGGCGAACGATAAGCTTGACGGCCTCACTGTAAAAAAACTTACACGCAACAATCCGACGATGAAGGCGAAGTTCGATGAGGCGAGAAAACCGGGTCCTGAGAATGAGAAGGGGCCGGACGAGTAAATGCGACCTGCGTTGAACGCGAGGGGTCCGATCATTGCTTTGAAATATCCGAAGATCGGGAACTCTGGCGGAAAGGTAGTCCCGGGCGGATTCGAACCGCCGTCGCCGGCTCCAAAGGCCGGCATGATTGACCTCTACACTACGGGACTCTGATTTCCCTCTAAAGTCGGGCCGATTATATAATCTTCGCATCATTGTGCGCCTATGCATCATTATTTCGGGCGCGTTCGGCAAATCTTTATAAAACATACGCACATCGGTGCAACTGATATAATATGACCGATGATGATTACCTATCGTTGCTGGACAGGGCGAAGAACTGCCTCCCGGAGACCATACAGGGCCACGAGCGTTTCTCCCTGCCGGATCTTGATATCCTGCAGGAAGGTAAGATCACCGTGATCAGGAATTTCATAGACATCACCGACAAATTGAGGAGGGACCCGCAGCACGTCCTTCAATACCTTCTCAGAGAGCTCGGAACGCCCGGCAACATAGAGACGCGCAGAGCTGTCCTGAAGGCCAAACTGAGCACCTCGCAGATATCTGAAAGGGTGCAGGAATATACAGACACGTTCGTCATATGCTCGGAGTGCGACCGTCCCGACACGCGCATGCTGAAGGAAGGGAGGACACTTGTGCTCGAGTGCGAGGCGTGCGGAGCACGCAGACCGGTGAACGCGAAGAAGAGCACCAGATCCGATACGTCGTCAGAGCTCAGGGCGGGGGACATCATCGAGATACTTATACACGACGTGGGGAAGAAGGGCGACGGCGTCGGGAAATACCAGAACTATCTGGTCGTCGTCCCGGGCACTGCCAAGGGTACACGGGCAAAAGTAAAGATAACCAACATGTCCGGAACAACGGCCTTCGGCACCGTGACGCAGGATGCGCCCACCCGTTAATATTACTATGAGTGATGAGGATGAGATATTACGTCGAATCCTACGGTTGCACCATGAACTACGGCGAAGGCAGCATGATCGCCGATAAGATGAACATGCTCGGCCATGTTCCGGCCGATTCCGCCGATGATGCCGATATTGTCATCCTGAACACCTGCACCGTTGTCGATACGACGGAGAAAAAAATGATCGAGCGCATCTCTGAGCTGAAGAGGTCGAAGAAGGAGATCATCGTCACCGGCTGCATGGCCAAGGTCCAGGTCTCACGGATATCGGTCAGGCTGCCGGGCTCGCTGATCATACCTCCTGGCTCATATGATATCATTCCGGATGCCGTCTCGGAAAAGTATGGGAAGGGCGCACCCGGCAGTGATGACCGGAATGGGAAGGGCGCGAACACCGACGCCCGCGTATCCGCGATAATACCGATCGCCCAGGGGTGCATGGGGGATTGCACGTACTGCATCACCAAGTTTGCGAGAGGCCGCCTTGCGAGCTATCCTGAGGCGGACATAACTGAACAGTTCAGGGATGCTTTGGGAAAAGGGTGCAGGGAGATACAGATCACCGCACAGGACACCGCATGCTATGGTTTCGACACAGGGACGACGCTTCCGGATCTTATCAGAAGATTGCTTTCGGTCCCCGGTGAGTACAGGATACGCATAGGGATGATGAACCCCGACAGCCTCGAGCGGATATTGGAGCCGTTGATGGATGTGATGAATGATCGCCGTGTCTACAGATTTGTCCATGTTCCGGTGCAGAGCGGCAGCAACGACATCCTGAGAAACATGAACCGACGTTACACAGCAGAGAAGTTCGCCGGCATGGCGGAACGGATGAGGTCATTCCATGATGACATGAGCATCTCCACGGACATCATATCCGGATTCCCGGGAGAGAGCGATGAGGATCACAGAAAGAGCATCGACCTCATCCGCCTCATCTCTCCTGACACCGTCAATGTGACAAGATTCTCCGCCAGACCGGGAACGGAGGCGGCGTCAATGCCCGGTCAGCTGCACGGAAGGACATCGAAGGAGCGGTCCCGTGACATCACATCAGCAAAATCGGACGAAGCTTTTGAACGCAACAAGGAGCTCATCGGAAGGACGCTGCGTGTCCTGGTTACAGAGGAAGGAAAGAACGGAACGATGATAGCCAGATCGGAGAATTACAGACCAGTCATCATATCGGATGAGCATAAGTTGGGAACGTTCCTTGACGTAGAAATAACCGATTGCGAACCGACGCACCTGTTCGGATCCGTGATCTGAAAAGAATGGAATCACAGGCCGCCCGCATATGATGTCCGTTTTGGAAGAACAACTCTCGCAGGAACGTTGAAAACTTCATACTTCGCTTTCCGGAGGTCCTGATCTTTATGTCGAGCTGCTCGAACGGTCAGGTAAGATGCCATGTTCATAGCTTTTCCCTTTTCTGTGTATCACCCGCAGAGCGTTCATGATCGCAATTAAAGCAACACCGACGTCCGCGAACACCGCCTCCCACATAGATACTGCACCGACCGCTCCGAGCATCAGAAATACACCCTTTACCGCAAGCGCGAATATGATGTTCTGCCAAACTATGCGCCGCGTGAATCTTGCCGTATCCATTGCCGTTATGAGTTTAGACGGCTCATCTGTCATGATCACCATATCGGCAGCTTCGATCGCCGCGTCCGAGCCAAGCCCGCCCATCGAGATGCCTATGTCCGAAAGGGCAAGCACTGGCGCGTCGTTTATGCCATCGCCCATGAAAACCAATTTGCCGCCTTTCTTTTTTTGCCCGTTGAGCCATTCCACTTTTTCAACCTTCTGTTGAGGTAACAGTCCGCCGTAAACCTCGTCCAAACCTATCTCATCGGCTACGGCCTTTGCTATTCCGGGATTGTCGCCCGTCAGCATGACCGTGCGGATCCCGCGTGCTTTCAGCGCGGTTATTGTCCCGCGGCTGTCCGGCTTTATCTCGTCGGAGATCACTATGCATCCGGCGAATGCTCCGTTTATAGCGACGTATACCTTTGTGCCTATGCTTTGCGTTTCCTCAAAAACTATGTTCTCACGTTCCATCAGCCTTGCATTCCCGGCTAAGATCATTCTGTCGCTGTCGTTTACGCTTATGCCGTGCCCCGCGATCTCCGTGTATCCCTTTAGTCCGCTTTTATCTATCTCCGTTCCGTACTCCTTCAGAACCGAAAGCGCGATGGGGTGGTTGGAGAACGCCTCCGCCTTTGCCGCCGCACCCAATAGCTGCTCTCTCGTAAAATTGCCGGAGGGCAGAATTTCAGTGACCTTGAATACGCCTTTTGTCAGTGTTCCCGTTTTGTCAAAAACTACTGTCTCGGTCTTGTTCAGGGCCTCCAGATAATTGCCGCCCTTTATCAGAACGCCGTTTCTTGCCGCGCCGCCTATGCCGCCGAAAAAGCCGAGCGGTATCGAGATCACCAACGCGCACGGGCATGATATCACAAGGAATATAAGGCCGCGCCTGATCCATTCCGTCCAGACGCTTCCGTCGCTGATCCCTATGAATATCGGGGGCAGCACAGCCAACAATACCGCCAACCCCACCACGATGGGTGTATAGTATTTTGCGAACTTTGTTATGAAATTCTCGGTCGGGGCTTTCTTTTCCGTCGCATTTTCCACGAGGTCTATTATCTTTGAAACGGTAGACTCTCCGAATGTTTGCGTCACTCTGATGGTCAGTACGCCGTTCTGATCGACACTTCCGGAAAGGACGGTGTCGCCTGCGGAGGCCTTGCGCGGTATGCTTTCGCCTGTGAGCGCGGCGGTATCAAGCATGGCTTCGCCTTCGGTCACTATGCCGTCAAGCGGTATCTTTTCGCCCGGCTTTACGACTATTATATCTCCTATCTGAACAGTGTCCGGCGCGACCTTGACGAGTTCGCCGTCCTTTTTTATGTTCGCAAAATCAGGACGTATGTCCATAAGGCGGGTGATGGATCTTTTCGCCTTCGCTACTGCAAGATATTGGAATAATTCACCCGTCTGATAAAAAAGCATAACGCCTACGGCTTCGGCGTATTCACCTATGATGAACGCGCCTATCGTTGCAATGCTCATTAACAGGTTCTCGTCGAATATCTTCCCGTGCAATATGTTCCTTAAGGCTTTGAAGACGACGTCGCCGCCCAGGATCAAAAAGCCGACTGTGTAGACAGAGAGCGGTATGTACCCGTGAACATCAAATAAATACTCTAAAAAAAGTCCCGTTACAAAAACGGCCGCACCGACCATCAGTCGCGCGATCCTGAACTTGCCCGCTTCTTCACTGCCATGGTCATGCCCGTCATCGTGACCGTGTTCCGATCTCTCCGCGACCGTTACGTCCGGCTCGATACGGCGTACGATGCTTTCGACGGTTTTAAGATCGCCTTTGTGCCCATCCGACCATTTCACACGCAGTGTCCCTTTAACGAAATTGACCGAGGCCGAAGCTACACCCTCGGCTTCGCTGACCGCCCGTTCTATCTCGGCGGCGCAGTTCGCGCAATCCAGGCCTTTCAATATGTATTCCTTTTTCATACGCTTTCCCTGAGATAGATGCTCAGTTATTCAATGATATGGATAAAAATGTGATATACGGGTGCGTTGAATAGATCGAGATCGTTCCCGTTGTCATTGATCGGTCTGAGATCTCCGATCTAACGGCCGGCCGATCGGTTCACTGAGATCGCCGCGATATTTTTTCAATGGTCATGTTGTCCATCCCGCTATGTGAGATTATATGATGATCGTAATGACGGACCTGTGAACAATGTGAAGGGCCGTCTTAAAAGAACAGTAAAAAATGATGACAGTGACGTTCGATGCTACCTTTAGTGCATGGTAAGCTGCCTTAGGAATTGCGAGAACACGTTTGGGTGTTCCTTGCAATCTTTTACGCATTTTTTGTTTGAGGGGTGGGAAGATCCCACCCCTGCGTAGGAGGTGATCCATCTGCAGGTTCCCCTACAGATACCTTGTTACGACTTAACCCTCCTTGCTAAATCTCGATTCGATAACCCCAATCAGAGGCAACCTTATCGAAACCCAACTCGGGTGGTTTGACGGGCGGTGTGTGCAAGGAGCAGGGGCATATTCACCGCGAATTGTTGATTCGCGATTACTACGGAATCCAGCTTCATGAGGGTGAGTTACAACCCTCAATCCGAACTACGGACGGGTTTCGAGATTACCTTCACCTTTCGATGTCGGAACTCATTGTCCCGCCCTTTGTAGCGCGCGTGTAGCCCAGGAGATTCGGGGCATACTGACCTACCGTTGACCTCTCCTTCCTCTGACTTAGCGCCAGCGGTCCCAATAGTGTGCCCACCCCCCGGAGGGAATGGTAGCAACTATTGGTGAGGGTCTCGTTCGTTATCTCACTTAAGAGAACGCCTTACGGTACGAACTGACGACGGCCATGCACCACCTCTCGGAAAATCGAGTAAGGTCGTTAGCCTGACTTTCATGTAACCGTCGCTCCTGGTGAGTTTTCCGGTGTTGAATCCAATTAAACCGCACGCTCCTCCCGTTGCGGTGCTCCCCCGCCAATTCCTTTAAGTTTCATCCTTGCGGACGTACTCCCCAAGTAGCAGACTTA
>JAITWO010000045.1 GCA_031285205.1 Methanomassiliicoccaceae archaeon
CATCGACGGAGAACATACCCGGCATAGTCGGGATGGGCAAGGCCGCAGAGCTGGCCATGTCGACGATGGCCAAGGATGTGAAAAAGATGACAAAGATGCGCAACGAGATAATAAACGAAGTTCTTGAGATCAAAGGCACATATCTCAACGGCCCCAGGAAAGAGAGGTTATGCAACAACGCCCACTTTGGGTTCGAGGGGATAAAAGGGATGGGCCTGGTGTTGGCGCTGAGCAGGATGAATGTGATGGCGTCGACATCGGCCGCATGCTCGGCGGGAAGCACAGACCCCTCGCATGTGCTGACTGCCATCGGCCGGTCACCGTCGGAAGCGCTGTCATCGCTCAGGATATCATTATCGAGGTACAACACCCAGGAGGACGTCGGCATACTGCTAGACGCGATACCCCGGGCATGGCTGTCGCTCAGGGAGTGAACGGTCAGGGCCACTGCAAGAGACATAAAAAAGGAACGGGGCGGGTACCGCCCCTTCGGAATTTGTTTTTTGCCGTTAAGCGGAGTCGTTCTTGGGATACAGCCACGAGAGCAGCAGAGCCGCAACGATGGCCGCAGCGACCGCGGCGATGATGAACACTCCCGATGTGATCGGTGATATCTTGTCAGCCCCGTTGGTCAGTATGCGTCCGATGTCGATCGCAGGGTTCGCGTAGAATGTGCTCGCGGTGCACATGATCATGCCGCCGACAGTGGCGCCGACAGCAAGCGAGGTCTTCTTGGAACCGCTGCGGACGCAGCAGAATACCACCGAGACGAGCATGAACACGCACAGGAACTCAGATATTGCCAGATATACCAGGTTATCCGGGTAGCCGCTCCCTATCGTCACATCCAATCCGACAGCGGGGTCGATGAACGTCACAAGCACAAGCACCGCAGCCAGCAGGCCGCCGGTTATCTGCGCTGCCATATACATAACGCCGGTCTTTGCATCCATATCCCTGGACACGATCATCGCAAGGGAGATGGCAGGATTGAAGTGGCCGCCGGATATCTTTCCGAACGCCTCTATCATCGCAAAGAGGACAAAACCTCCTGCAAGACCCGCCAGCAGGAAAGGCGGGAAATCAAAGAACTGCACATTGCTTACAAGCATCACCGAGCCGATAACGGCTATGACCAGTCCCATCGTTCCGAGGATCTCAGCGACCAGTTTTCTAGACAGACTTGGTTCAAAAGTCATGCCCTCGAATGTCATTTTATAGATATAAAGATATTTAATATAAAATATATAGTACATTGACCGGAGCGGACACAGACCTGCGAAAGCAATGTACAATCATTTATATCAATGGAACAAGTCACGGAAACACTGCAGAGGATGCTCCGATGGGTACTAAAGAGTTCATCAGAAAGATCCCGGTGCCGATATGCGGCCTGTCGCTGGGCCTCGCGTCATTGGACAGGTTCCTCTGGTATGTTCATAATGACATCTACGTGTTCAACATCTTCGCATTACTTGCGTTCATCATCCTGATACTGTTCACGCTGAGGATGATGATCGACCGCAAAGGGGTGGCCAAGGACATAGCATCCCCGGCGGTGTTCGGCGTCCTTCCGACGTACACGATGACCGTGATGTTACTGTCCGCATATGCGGCGGACCATGCGGGAGGCATCGTGAGGGACATAGCGTTGGTGCCGTGGCTCGGCGCCATCGCTGCCAGTTATGTGATGATGCTGTTATTCGCAAAGAGGTTCTTCTTCAATTTCAGCATCGACAGGGTGTTCCCGAGCTGGATAATAGTGTTCGTAGGATATGTCGTGGCAAGCCTGACCTCCATATCGTTCGGTATGGAACAGCTGGGGCAGGTAATATTCTGGTCGGGATTCATAGGATACATGTGCATGCTGCCGCTGACGGCATACCGTATCCTGGTACACAGGAACATCCCCGGACCGCTGATCCCAACGACGGCCATATTCGCCGCTCCCGCGAACCTGTGCATCGTCGGCTATATAGCATCGTACGGCGCACCGGCAGGGACGGCGGACATCGTTTTTATAATATTGGTGATACTGGGGGTCGTAAGCTACGCATCCGTGATGCTATATCTGCCGGTGATGCTTGGCAGGAAATTCCATCCGAGCTTCTCAAGCCTCACATTCCCGCTTGTGATAAGCGCGGTGTCGTTCTACAGGCTCGGCGATCTTTACGGCCTTCTGTCGAACGATACGTTCAGGATCATCCAGACGGGCACGCTCGTAATTGCGGTATGCATGGTCGTGTACGTGTCCCTCATGTACACCGCCTTCCTCTGCCGAGGAGTGAAAAAAAGTGTCTCCGGACCGTGAGCCGGAACGTTGATACCACTAATATATATTCTATATAGTATTCTTTTTATACTAATATTTAATACTGTTAATTACCGCGAGGAAAAGGGATTGGGCATCAAAGACGTCATAGTAAGGACAGTTCCGGTGTCCATATGCGGGCTTTCTTTGGGACTTGTGTCATTGGATCGGTTCCTTTGGTATGTTTACAGGGACATCTACGTTTTCAATATATTCGCGGTCCTGGCGCTCATAACCACGGCGCTGTTCACGCTGAGGCTGATGTTCGATTTTAAAGGGGTCATCAGGGCGATGCAGGCGCCGTCGGTGTTCGCCATCATGCCCACATACCTGATGACGCTGATGCATCTGTTCGCATATGCGGCCGACCATCCGGGAGGGCTCGCCAGGGACCTGGTATTCCTGCCGTGGCTGGGCACCATCGCGGCATGCTACATCCTGATGTTCATCTTCACGAAGAAGTTCCTCCTCAATTTCAGGATGGAGAACGTCTTCCCGAGCTGGACCGTCGTGTTCGTGGGATACGTCACGGCAAGCGTGACATCCGCATCGTTCGGTATGGAACAGCTGGGGCAGATCATATTCTGGTCGGGACTGATATGTTACCTGGGCATCATGCCGCTGATAGTCTACCGCACGCTGATAGTCAGAAAGATCCCGGAGCCGCTGGTGGCGAGCGTGGCCATCTTTCCGTCACCGATCAACCAGTGCGTCGTCGGGTGCATAATCGCATTCGGGGCGCCGGCGGGAGCGGCCGGAGGGGCGCTCATACTGGCTGCGGTGCTGGGAACGGTATCGTATGTGCTTGTGGTCGGCTACCTGCCGATAATGCTCAACAGGAAATTCCATTCAAGTTTCTCATGCCTCACGTTCCCGCTCGTGATAAGCGCAGTGGCCTTTTACAGATTAGGCGAGTTTTACGATCTTCTATCGAACGGCATCTTCAAGGCGCTTCAGATGGGCACGCTCGTGATTGCGGTATGCATAGTGGTGTATGTGCTCATGGGGTATGTGATGCTCCTGTACCGGGAGATCAGGGATATGGTCACGGAGCCGTCACGGGCCGATGGCCCCGGGGTCCCCGTTGCAGCCGCACTGCCCGTCCTTGGTACTGCAGTCGAATGCGTCACACTTCTCGCCGGCCCGGAGCTTCTTCGGGTACAGCCATCCGAACACGATCGCTGCGGCGACGGCACCGGCCGCATTGGCGATGACGAAGTACAGCGCTGACATGGGAGCTATGCCGCATGCGGCCTCGGTGAAGACCCGGCCAAGGACGATAGCAGGATTGGCGAACATATTGCTTGATGTGGCCAGTATCATTCCGCCGACGAACAGGCCGACGACCATCGATGTCTTAGCGGACCCGCCGCGCACGCACCCGAAGATCACACCGACAAGCGCGAACGCGCAGAAGAATTCAGACAATATCACATAAATGCTGCTCCTGTCTATCTCACTGATGAAGAATAGCCCCTGAACGGCATCATGGAAGAACACGTTCACCAACAAAACCCCAACCAAAGCACCGGCGGCCTGTGCACATACGTAGAGCCCCGCCTTCTTGACCGGACAATCACCGGATGCGGTCAGCGCGATCGTGACCGCCGGATTGAAATGCGCACCCGACAGAGGACTGAGCGCCTCGATCAGCGCGAACAGCACAAAACCCACGGATATCGCAGATATGAGCACGAACTCCGGCGCCCAGACACTTCCCCAGACCAGTTGCGGCATGACGATCGAACCTACTGCGACGGCCACGAGCATCATCGTTCCGAGGAACTCTGCCGCGATGCCCCTCGACGATATGTATGAACTGTTCACGGACCTCAATGCATGAGCAATTATTTAACCGTTTTAGTTTAAAATAAAATAAACAACAAGCTACATAAGCACGTATGAATATGCCCCAAACATGTCCGGAAGAACACGCATGGCGCTGATAGGGGGGTTCCTCGGAGCCGGAAAGACAACAATGATCAACAAGATCGCTCAGCAATTCATATCACAAAAAAAACCTGTCGGGATAATAACGAACGATCAGGGCCAGTTGCTTGTTGACACGGAGTTCATCAGGGTAAGGGGGATAGATGTCGAAGAAGTTCCGGGAGGGTGCTTCTGTTGCAACTTCCCAAAACTGATAGAGAATGCGGAACGCCTCGTCGGCAATACCGCGCCGGAATACATAATCGCGGAACCGGTGGGATCATGCACCGATCTGATATCAACGGTGACGTTACCATTGAAGAAGTTCTACGGGGACAGGTTCTCAACGGCCCCACTCATAGTGCTCATCGACGGCCCGAGGATGATGGAGAACGCGTTCGATAAGGACACATTGGGAGGATATTTACGAAGCCATCAGGCAGAAGAGGCGGAGGTATTGGTGTTAACGAAGACGGACCTTCTCGGAGAAGATGATATAATAAAGATGGGATCGAAGCTCGGGGAGATGAACCCGGACGCTGAAGTGATAAGATATTCGGCGGTGAATGACACCGGATTCGACAGAATAATGGAAATAATAACATCAGACAGGGAAACACACCGCCTACCCGTTGACATCGATTACGACAAATATGCTGATGCGGAAGCCGAACTCGGATGGTACAACGGAGTGTTCATCTTCAGTTCAGAAAGATACGACGCTTATGAGATGTCCATGGCGATGCTCAGGGACCTCGCAGGAAAGTATGCGGCCAACGATATTGCCCACGCGAAGATCGCATTGACCAGCGGATCGTCGCACACCAAGATATCGCTAATAGGGAATGAGTTCTCCATCGGCGGAGTCCAGGGATCAAGGTTCGGGAAAGGAGAGTCGCAGCTGAATTTCAACGCTCGCATAGTCTCAGAACCGGACCCGCTACGGAGGTCGATAAGGGAGACGGTCCATAAGGTGATGAAAGCAAAGAACATAGAATACAGGATGAAGTTCGATGACTGTTTCTCACCCGGAAGACCTAACCCGACGCACAGGCTGAAATGAACATCCTCAAATCGAAAAGCGGTCAGCGGTCTCAGATAAATACGTCATGCGCATAACGGCAGGCACACATGAACGGAGAACAGCTCTTCTACATCCTGCTGGTCGCGGCCGGCGGCGCCTTGGGTGCGGTGCTGCGTTACGGGATGTCTTTCTTCCTTTCGCAGGACGGGCATATGGCATGGGGCACATTGGCCGTGAACCTCATCGGATCCTTTCTGATATGTCTGCTGTTCTTCAAATTCGCAGACATGAGCCAGGTGACGAAAATATTCCTGTTCATAGGGGTGTTCGGGGCGTTCACGACAATGTCCTCGGTGTCGCTGGAGACGATGAACTTCTTCTCCCAGGGGAACATAGGATATGCGTTCCTTACCTTTCTGCTGAACACGACAGGATGTGTCGGTGCAGGGTACGTAGGGATGATCGTCGCCCGCCTTATCTGACGGACGATAAAAATTTCGCCGTGATCCGGATGCGAGTAAGTTAGAATATATCACTTCACAACAGTCACAGAAGTATTTTATAATATTTTTCTGACGTGGTTTATTTAATATTCTTACAGCTTTTGCTAAGTTTTGCAGCTCCTCCGGACCGTCGGAAAAATGACTGCCCCGATTAAAAGTTGGTCCGCGTATTCAGGTTTGCAGCTAGAATGACACGGACCGGATGACAATGGGGAATTTCGAAGATAAAGATTTGCTACCGAGAGGTTCGTTTTA
>JAITWO010000060.1 GCA_031285205.1 Methanomassiliicoccaceae archaeon
ACGCACCGGCAATAAAAAATTCAGGATCATTTTAACGCAGGGACTGAACCGCCAGATCCGGAGGATGTGCGAACACCTTCATTACGAAGTTGTTTCACTAAAAAGGGTGCGCGTTCTGAACATTGAACTGGGCGACCTGAAGAAAGGGGAGTACCGTGACATCACCGAAAAAGAAAAACAGGAGCTTTTTAAGATCATAGAATATTCCGACGAAAAGGCGCCGCTGCAGCCCATTGCGCCGCCGAACATAAAAAAATGATCTCCCACAATGATGATGACGGATGATGAGGAACTTCTTACAGGCATCGCCGTCAGCATTCCGGCAGTTCTTTGATACCGTTCCTTCAGAGGTCGACGGCCATCTTTCTTGCCACCGCCCCCTGCTGATACGGCGGCACCTTTGTTACGTTACCGTCAATTATGAAGTGCGTCCCGCACTGCCTGAACTGAAAACGTACATTGCTGATGACACACTGGTCTCTGATCCGGAGCACCCAATCGTAATCGAGGGGCCTTGCATCCTTATCCTGCTCACCTCCAACAACGACCAGCTCCACATCCTTCAGATGACCTTCCAGGTCTATCGGGCCGATCATCGGCGATGCGATGATGTTCTTATGTTTTATCGGCAGATCATCAAACACCGCAAGCCTGCGGTCCGCTGCCCCCTGATCCTCAACGGTGCATCCCACCGTAACGTTATCATATCCATCATCCCAATCCGACGGTACATTATCGGCAAAGCGTTCGATGCGCTTGGTCAGGAACAGGAAATTCAGGTCATTCCGTTCTTTGATGATCTCCCAGCATTCCCGTCTCCACCGATCCGCTTCCTCTATCAGAAAGTCGGATGAGAAACAGACGTAGACGGTGCTTCCCGCCCTCATCTTATATGCGCCGTCCTTTTTTACAGCGACCGGGGCGTAGAATGTGTCATCGTTCTTTATGATGCTGCCTGTATCGACGCCGCGCTTGGCGTCACCCTTGTGAATATAGCAGAACCTGCATCCTTCGCTCACACGGCGGCAGCCGCGCCAAGGGCTCCATATGTACATACTTAACACCTTTGCGCCGATATGTGCAACGGCGTGATCATTAAAGAGGTTGGTAAATGGTTTACTGTAAGATCAGCGGAACTCCTTCCAGCTCTTTCCGGTGCGCACGGCGTTGGCTGTGCTCACCGTTATCAACGGCGACTTCGTGTATATGGCGTTGTCGAACGTATCAACGAACTGTTTCGAAACGGCTGCACCCCCACAGGCGACAGGCACCTTTGGTGCCTTCTTCAACAGCAGTTCGGCCGTCTCGACAAGTCCGGGCTTGGTGGTGCTCATCAGCGTGGAACCGCAGACCATGTCGATCTTATCATTCATCACGGTTTCGGATACCTTCGCCGCAGGCACATCCCTTCCAAGATCGGTCACGTCATAACCGTTGGCGCTCATTATCGCGGCCACGATGTTCTTCCCTATGTCATGGAGATCGCCTTCGGCAACGAACGTTATCACCTTACCGGTCCTCGGAATATTGCCTAGTTTCTCTTTACACAGGTCGATCCCGCCGAGCATCGCGCTGTTCGACATCAGTATGTTGGGAACGTAAGCTTCTCCCTGGTCATACAGTTCGCACTGAACCTGGATCCCCGGCATCAGCGCATTGGAGACGATATCTACTGGGTCCTTTCCGGCAGAGAGCTGCTCCTTCGTCAGTTTCACGACATCGGCCTTCTTTCCATCTAGGACCGCCTTCGATATTTTTGCGTATGCAGCGTCCTTCGGGAAATATTCCTTTTCAAGGTCCTGCAGCGGTATCTTCTTTTTCTCCTCTTTGCCGTACTCGCCCTGCTCGTAGGCCATACCTTCCTTTATGAG
The DNA here is from genome assembly GCA_031285205.1 of Methanomassiliicoccaceae archaeon. Taxonomy (GTDB): domain Archaea; phylum Thermoplasmatota; class Thermoplasmata; order Methanomassiliicoccales; family Methanomethylophilaceae; genus Methanomicula. The sequence continues at coordinate 1,872 of JAITWO010000060.1, forward strand.
CTCCTGGTATCTTTTCGGGTCCCTCAGGCGAAGGGACTCGATCCTTTCGATGACGATATCAGAACGCATCGCCGACATCCCCCAGGTCTATTTTTCTTTCCGCCTTCATACGCGCCCTTGCGACCCCTATCGCACGGACACAGTCCTCCTCGCTGTCGCAATCGGGCACGGGCGTCTCCCTGCACGCCTTCACATACGCCTTAAGGTTATTGAGCGACGTTCCGTAGGACACATCGCACGCCGTTCCGACAACGTCCACCCCCTCCCTTATGCACTGCACCGTTCTATCGTACACCTGCTGCGGCGTCCCTCTGGGCATGAGGTCTATGACATCCAGGCTGCCAAGGCATCTCATCTCGTTGCCCAGTTGCTGACGTACGTACCAGACGGGAGGCGAATCGAACGAGAAGCAGTCCATGCCGCTTTTCTTTATATGCGGCAGCAACCTTTCCGTGTGGCCGCATATGTGCAGGATCTTCGGGCAGCTCACCCCCCTTGCGAATCTCTTATGATACGGAAGGACGAAATCCCTGTATGTTTCCGCTGAGATGAGATCCCCGGAGGCGGAAGGGTCGGCGGGGAACAGTATGTGCGCTCCGTACGCCGTCTGCAGCCTCCCGTACTCGATGCAGAAGTCCGTCGCGGCGCTTATGGCCGCATGCGCCTTATCAGGGTCGGTGACCGTCATCATGACCAGTTTCTCAACACCTATTATATGCCCGGCAACGGTGAACGGCGCAGTGATCACAGGTATGATCGGCAGGTCCCCGGCATATCTTTTGCGCAGGATGTCTATCGCTCCGAGCACGTACGGTATCCTCCCGGCCTGCTCAAGGTCGTCCGCCCATGTTATCTCCTTCGGATCGTCGTACGCCGGCCCGGTCACCGGCGGACGGTCCGATTTGCTCCAGTCAAGTCTGCACCCCAATACCTCCGCTTCCAAAGAGATGTCGAACTGCGGCCTTGCCGCCTCTATCCCGCACACTTCCCATGGCGCTGCCGCGAGATCGGCCATCATCTTCGGGTCCGTGTGGGCCTTCGGCCAGCTGGCCTTTGAGAATTCCATAAGTTCTTTGGTCGTCTGGGCCAGCGGATTGGCCGGCGGCACATAGTCAACTTTTCCCCCCAGAACGGCGGCGAACGCACGCCTGGTGGGCGTCATTTCGGTTGTCACTTGTTTCCCTCCTATCTTCTCAGAACACCTATCGTCCGTTAGGCTGGGCGACCATCTTCCTTTGGATATATAACATTTATATACTGATGGTCAAACAGAACGGAAGGATGGCCCGGAACTGCAATATTCCGGCATACAGGATCGAAAGATCGTTCTCATTAAAAGAATGCGGCCCGTCGCCGTTGGAATGAGAATGATGATCCCGAGCCGATAATGTTGGACGGGATCAAACGGGGCCTGCCTCAGCCGGCTTCTCCCTGGCCGCACCGCCTCTGGCAGCGCTTACCTCGCCGCCTATGCCGGCAAGCAGCAGGAACACCGCCTTGACACCGAAATCGGCACGGCTGGTGAACATCCCGTCGCTGATCAGCTTATCTATCTTTTTTATGTCCCCTTTTGTCAACATCATCTTTACCGGAGCCGTATTGGTCATGTTATCATTATTTTTATTAACACAGATAAAGCAAATCGCACTGTTCAGTAACCAACAAGTAACATATGCATATTAAAGGAGACAATACGCCATAAGTGACCGGATCTCGGATTAGAATGAACGGAAATCATAATATATTTCTTACAGGGACAGCCATCCGCGCTCCCTTTTCCGCGGATGCGCCAAAGTTGAATGACGGTGCCGCTCCATGATCTAATATCCATCCGAACCGCTCCGGTCGGTATGATATCAGGGCGTCCGAAACTATCTTTATGGCATCACAGAAATCCTCCTCATCATGATATTCGGACCCGCAGAAATACAGCATCGTGCAACCCGGAAGGTCAACGATCTCGTAACCGTCCGGAATGTCCCCACAGTAGTTGGATGGGACCTCCACCCCGGATGCCGTCCCGGATGTCCCTTCTTTCATGAGTGACGGAGGCAGCGATACAACGGCGGCATCATCATACCTGTCCGGAATGCTGTTGAGCGTGCCCTCCCAATCGCATCCTTTTTCCTCACAGTAGCTCATGTAATCGTCGGCGTTCGTGCTTCTCAGCATGATGAGCCTCCGTGCGGGGCGTTCAACAGCAGTGACGGTCACCGTTGCAGGTACACGGCATATGTCTGCATCCCTTCCGCCGCGGAGCAGCAGCAGATAGTACAGGACATCCTTCCTGCCGATCCTCGGATCCCGTTTGATACGGTCGAACAGTTTGAGCACATCCGCATCTATCCCGTCCCTGTCACCGCGCCCGTACATGTCCATGAACTTATAGAGTGTGGGCCTAGAGATGCCCATGATATCCGACAGTTCGGTTATGCGCATTCCCATGTTCCGTAATCTGTTCCGCATAGTGATCTCATGTTCATCCGAATATATAAATTTACATAAAATGTAAAATATTTACATTATTTGTAAAATTTATCAAATATATGCGAAAAGAAATCCGGTCATTGCCTTTTTTTCATGTATTTGTTCAGTATCTTGACGACGCCTTCGTGGTCATCAAAGATGAACCTTCTCTCCACCCTTCCGCTCTTCGGATGGAAGAGGCAACAATCCGTATCCTTTATCTTGATCTCCTCGAAGCACTCGAGGGAACTGAATGCCACGAAGACCGATCTTTCTTTGACGAGGAAGCTTTTCCTGTTACGGGTCCACAGGCCCTTCCGGGTGAACGCATATTTGAACGGGCGTGCCGCCGATAACCGCTGGTGCATGCCGACCGTATGCACAACCCCTTCCTTTACGATCTCATCACGATTGGCCTCGCCGATGACCACGTCCTTCATATCCTCATCCATCGTCTCATTCTCCTGAGAGCATGTAGATTCACAGGCGGTTTAAAGCTTTCGAGAGCCCGTCATCGTCCGTTCAGACGATCGGGATCCGTCGATCCGCATGCTGATATTTTTCAACCGAACGTATATGCGATCACCGTTCGGCAACGGGGATCATTTACCGCAAAAGGTTTGTTTCAGTGGAATAGGGTGAACATATCATTAACTGCACGGATGAGGATGACAGTATGCGGATGATGCGTGAAGGAGAAGAACAATGCTGACGATAAGAATGGCAGAACAAGATGAATTTCGCAGAATAACGGACTTCTATCATCATCTGACAGATGGGATGCGGAGCGCGGAGTATGATGCGGGATGGATAAAGGGAGTATATCCGACGGAAAAGCTCATTCGGGATTCGATCTCCGAGAATGAACTGTTCATCGCCGTCAGTGATGATGGTGTGGTCGGTGCCATGATCCTTAATCATGATCACGCGGACGGATATGAAGATACGAGATGGAAGACCGATGCAAAGAGGAATGAGGTCATGGTCATTCACGCCCTCGGGATATCCCAGGCATGTCAGAGGCGCGGTATCGCGAAACAGATGGTGGCATATGCCATAGACCTGTCCAGAAGAGAAGGGATGAAGGCCGTTCGGCTGGATGTCCTGGGAATGAACCTGCCGGCCCAAAGACTATATTCCGCACTCGGTTTCAGCTATATCGGGACGATGAAGCTGTTCTATGAGAACACAGGATCAACGGATTTCATGTTATACGAGATTGTCCTGTGAATATGAGGTCCCTTCTGTGTCCATGACATCGGTCATGCGCATCCTTCCGTATGCGTTCCGGACCGAACATGTCCGTTCATTCTGAAAGATCCCGGTCCGGTCATCATCTCCCCACTTTACCCGTCGCTCATCAGGATGTCGTTTGATCACATGGCAGTTCAACATGTCCGGAATGCCGTCATTTGGATCGAAAACAATAAGAAATTTCGCCGTAAGCGGAATGCTTTTTTAAACAGCGATTGATTTATTTTATATACTAGCAAGTGATTATATCATCCAGTGTTTCTATGAAAAAAGAGATATCTGAATTCACAGAGGAATTGGCGGCCAACGGCGGATCGAGCGCCACGTTGTGCTACCAGTGCGGCACATGTACGCTAAAATGTCCATCTGCCAAGCTAATGACATCACTACGACCGGCACATCTCATGAGGGCATCCCTGCTCGGACTGAAAGATGAAGCGTTGAATGTCGACGCCCTGTGGCAGTGCACCACATGTTACACATGTGTGGAGTGGTGCCCGTCCAACGTCCAGGTGGTTGATGTCATCACCGCGCTGAGGAACATAATTGTCGCCAACGGAGATCTGTACGAAAATCATAAGAAGGTGGCCCAGAGTCTGATAAAGAACGGTCACACGGTCGAGAACAACGACAAGATCAAAGTGCTCAGGAAAGGTCTCGGGCTTCCTGAGAACCCCGAGACGGTGATGGATAATGCGGCAGCGAAGGCAGACTTCGACAAAGTGATCAATTTAACAAAATTTACTGAGCTGGTGAATCAATGAAAAAATATGCATTTTTCCTCGGATGTATCGCACCGTTGAGATATCCGGGCATCGAGAAGTCGACGAGAGAGGTGTTCAAAGCGCTCGGAGTCGAACTGGTGGATCTGAAGGGCACGAACTGCTGCCCCGCCCCCGGTGTGATAAAATCGTTCAGCAAAGCAACATGGCTTGCCGCGGCCGCAAGGAACCTTGCATTGGCTGAGAAAGCCGGACTTGACATCGTGACGATATGCAACGGCTGCTACGGCTCACTGTTCGATGCAGCCCACGAACTGCATGAGGACAAGGACATGCTGAAGGATGTTAACAAGATCCTCGCCGAGATAGGTTTAAAATACAGCGGCGAAACGAAAGTGAGACATTTTGCTGAAGTATTGTATAAAGAGGTCGGTATCGAGAAGATCAAAGAAGCGGTAAAAAAACCGGCCGGATACAATGTGGCGGCGTTCTACGGATGTCACTTCCTGAAACCGAGTAAATTGAAACAGCTCGATGATTCGGAGAGCCCGAAGATCCTGGACGATCTGATCGAGGCAGTAGGCGCTAAAAGCGTGCTCCGCAAGCATAAGGTCAAGACCATGTGCTGCGGCGCCGGAGGGGGTCTCAGATCGCAGTTCGGCGAGACATCGTTGAAGTTCACCAAAGCCAACCTGGAGATAATGAGGAACGGCGGTGCCGAGATGATAGTGGATGTATGTCCGTTCTGTCACCTCCAATTCGATGCAGGCCAGAAAGACAGCGGATTCGCATTCCCGGTGCTCCATCTCTCGCAGCTTTACGGCATAGCGATGGGGATGGATGCGAAGAACCTCGGAATAAATGCGCACATCACACCCGTTAAACTTTAAAGGTAACAAAACAACAAAAACTAAGAATAAGGAGGCATAGTATGACAAAATGGTCTAACAATAAGATATGCAAGAGTGCTGACAAAGAACTTGAGAATTTCATCGTGGGTCTGCCGGTGAACACTGCGTTCCACCGCGTGGATACCCAGATATTAAAATGCGGATTCGGCCTGCAGGGCATCTGTTGCAAACTGTGCGCGAACGGCCCCTGCCGGATAACACAGGATGCTCCGAAAGGGGTCTGCGGTGCGACTGCCGATGTGATCGCGGCGCGTAATTTCCTGCGCACGGTCGCGGCAGGTTCGGGATGTTACATACACATCGTCGAGAATGCGGCCAGGAACCTCAAGAGCATCGCCCTCGCCAAGGGCGAGTTGAAGGGGAAGAAGGCGCTGGAACGCCTTTGTGCCAAGTTCGACATAAAAGGTACCAATGATCATGACAAGGCCGTCAAGATCGCGGATGCGGTCCTCAACGACCTCTATAAGCCAGACTTCGAGAAGATGGTGCTTACTAAGAAGATGGCGTACGCGCCGCGCTATAAACGCTGGGAAGAGCTCGGGATACTGCCCGGAGGGGCCAAATCCGAAGTTTTCTCCGGTGCGGTGAAGAGCTCGACGAATCTGAACTCAGATCCAGTTCATATGCTGCTCCACTCTCTCAGGCTCGGCATCTCTACAGGACTGTACGGCCTCACACTGACCAACCTGCTGAATGACGTGGTCATCGGCGAGCCCGAGATCCGCATGGCACCGGTGGGACTCGGTGTGATCGATCCGGATTACATAAACATAATGATCACCGGGCATCAGCACTCAAGGTTCTCATATTTGCAGGACCGCCTGATCCACAGTGACATCGTAAAGAAGGCCAAGGCCGTCGGCGCAAAAGGATTCAAGATCGTTGGTTGCACCTGCGTAGGTCAGGACATGCAGCTCCGCGGTGCGCATTGTACAAAGATATTCGACGGACATGCAGGCAACAACTTCACCAGCGAAGCGATCCTGGCCACCGGCGCTATAGACGCGGTCATATCGGAGTTCAACTGCACCCTTCCGGGCATCGAACCGATATGCGACGAATTGAAGATAAAACAGATATGCGTGGACCCGGTAGCGAAGAAAGCGAACGCCATACTGAAGGAATTCACCTACGAGACACGCGTGTCCGTGGTCGATGAGATCATCGATGAGGTCATCTCATCATACAAGTCGAGGCGCAATGTCGTCCCGATGAAACTGCTCCCCGAGCACGGAAACAAAAATTCATTGACGGGAGTAAGCGAGGTCTCACTGAAGGCCTTCCTGGGTGACTCATGGAAGCCGTTGATCGACCTGATAGCCGCAGGTACGATAAAGGGGCTCGCCGGAGTTGTTGGTTGCTCAAACCTCATGACGGGCGGCCACGATGTGCTGACTGTCGAACTGACAAAAGAACTGATCGCAAAGGACATATTGGTCTTGACCGCGGGCTGTTCATCCGGCGGTATCGAGAACTGCGGCCTGATGATGCCGGAAGCGGCAGAGCTTGCCGGGCCCGGTCTCAAAGCGGTATGCAAGAAACTTGGCATACCTCCTGTGCTGAACTTCGGTCCGTGTCTTGCCATCGGGCGGTTGGAGATAGTCGCCACTGAGGTCGCCGAAGCGCTCGGCGTTGATCTGCCGCAGCTTCCGCTCGTGTTATCGGCGGCGCAGTGGCTTGAGGAGCAGGCGTTGGCAGACGGTGCGTTCGGGCTTGCGCTCGGCCTCCCTCTGCATCTGGGGATACCGCCGTTCATCACCGGCAGCGAACTGATCGTGAAGGTACTTTGCGAGGACATGAAGTCCCTGACCGGAGGACACGTGTTCATCAACGACGACGCCGTCGAATCGGCCAAGATGTTCGAGGAGATCATCCTTCAAAAACGCAAAGAGCTGAATCTGCCGTAAAGCGGCGGATGCAGACAAAAAGAAGAAGCTTCCGCATCTCAAGAGAGGTCCGGAAGCTTCTTCGGGTCGAACCGTGGCGGATCATCATCGATCTGCCACGTGTTCGGCTTATAAGTGCAGATGTCTTTTATAATTAGATATTAAAAAAGTGAAAATATTAATATTTTACATATCTAAAAGGCGAATAATTGTACATTTTAAATATCTGAGATCAAACACATTAACGTATCAATTCCGTCCAGGATATCGCAGATATGTTATAGCCGGAGTATCTTATCGATGCATATGTCCTTCAGATTTGCCGGGTTGCAGGAATCGATAATTAAAGCCGTAAAGGATGCGGTGGAAGGAAAAGATATAGCGGTCGCATTCTCCGGCGGACTGGATTCCGGACTGATGTCGGCCATTGCCAAGAAATATGCCAATTCCGTTCACTTGTACACATGCGGAACGGCCACGGCGCATGATGTGATGATGGCTAAAGATCTTTCAGAAAAACTGGAACTGCCGTGGACACACGCCGAGATATCGAAAAGGAATGTGGAACCGCTGTTGAAGGAAATGATATCCTCCACAGGCACAACAGACCCGTTCACCCTCTCCTATGAGTTACAGTTGTTCTGCGTATGCAGGGAGGCGAAAGAGGATACCGTCATCACGGGACAGGGTGCGGATGAGTATTTCATGGGATGTGCGAAATTCGTTGACCAGACGGATAATGACTACTATTTACAAAGGGATGCGGCCGTGGAGAGGCTTCTCAAAGTATCCATCCCGTGTGAGCTGTCCATAGCTGAGCATTTCGGCAAAGAGATATTTTATCCGTACATGTCGGAAGAGATAATATCCGGCGTAAGCGAACTCGGTCAGGACGATCTGAGGCCGAAGGACATGGACTCCAGAAAATCAGTTCTGAGGGAAATAGCGCAGAATATGGGATATCCTCATATCGCCGCAAGGAAGAAAAAATCATCACAATACGGTTCCGGGACCACCGATATCATCCGCAAGCTGGCAAGGGAGAAGGGAATGTTCTACAACGAGTATATTGCATCACTATGCGATGAAGTACTTTTCCGGGACCGTGCAAAGGGCAGAGGTTCAATCATAAACGCACGCATAGATTCTATCGTCAAAGTGGAGGCTGAGAACATATTGCGGCAGCTGAATATGTCTCCGTCCGAGGCGGTGGAGATGTTCTATCTAAAGATCATCGAGGACGGCGGCATACAGTCTGTCGGAAAGCGTAAAGGTCCATAAGAACGGTTCGCTGATCATGGCAAAGATGGGCCCGACCGGATCTGTTCTTATCACCAGACTATGTTCCTCTCATTTTTTCAACAATGGATGTCCGGAGGTCCGCAGGAAGTTTCAATGTATGCGCCCCTGCCTTCGGCAGCCGCAGGAAGCAAACCCTGATGTGTGCTGAATTAGATCTTCTTTTTAACAATACCAAAAGTGATTTTAATTCAGTTTCCGATTACCGATGGATCATTTATGAGCAAGGCCTTCAAATGTTCGAGATGCGACAAGCTCTTCATGACCGAATTCGGCAGTGAATGTCCTTTTTGCGGGGGGCACGGTTGGGAGAATAAGAACTACAAAACGAAGAGATGCAGCAGGTGCGATAAGTTCTTCCTGATGGATCACAGAAACGAATGTCCTTTTTGCGGAGGATACGGTTGGGATGCGAACAACGCTAAAAAGAAGAAGTGCAGCAGGTGCGATAGGATATTCATGACCGAGCACAGCAATGATTGTCCATACTGCGGCGGGCACGGATGGGATGTGAAGGATTAGATCCCGATTGAAAAATTTCAATCAACGGTTTGATCCAGTGTGTTCGGTGACGCACTCAGACTAAGGACTCTTTTACGGATGATATGTGCAATCCCTGAGTATCAAGGTTGATGGTCGCTCTAAGTGTCATACTCGGGAAATTAAGGCAAATCCGCCGATCACAAAGGAAGAACACATTCAAAGTATTCATAGAACAGAATACGAAACAGCAAATAAGATTTGTCCGCGATGTGGTAAATCACTTGTTTTGCGTAATGGCAGAAACGGTCAATTCTATGGTTGCAAAGGCTATCCTGATTGCCATTTTACAAAGAACCTGAAATAGAGGGCGGTCTTTTCTTCCCGCCCTTCACATCAATCGTGATATTGTCGTTTTCATAGTTGCATTCAGTGCGTGCGCACGGACCGTGATACTTTCGTTTCACCTATTAGTATCAGACTCTATCGCTTTACTCTTCATCCGCCAATCGCCTGCACCATCATAGCCTATGTCTTTCGTTTATATGGTTCTTAGGCATTGGATGGCGATGTGTTCCATTACTGTATTGTGCATCCGAGGAATGGCAAATGGGCTGATGGAAGCGAGAAAAGGTCGAGAGAGATAGAGAGGCGCGAAGACATTATTGTCCGATCAGGAGAAGACATTAGTGAAAATAAGCATAGGTGACCGCAGGACCGTTCGCTTCAGTTGCGGTTCGTGTAAGCGAGCTGCAACCGTTATTCTCGAACAGTCACTCAAACCTGATGTTTGGGTTCAGATAGCGTCCGAATTTCTGCGACCTTCCGATCTGTATCGCCGACCGAGGGCATCTGTGGACGCACGTGAGACACCGTTCGCATCTCTTCTCTTTCCAATGCGGTCTGCCGTCCCTGATCTCTATCACACCCATCTGACAGGCCGTTTCGCATACAGAACAACCGTCACAATCGTCCGTCACGCGAAATCTCTTCGTCCTGCGTCCGTGCTTATGCCAAGGATACCCTATCGCGGTCACCATCGGTGCCATCAACGGATGTTTCTCTTTGTATTCCCCGTCTGCGAGAATTTCAGGTATCCTGTCTATGTATTGATCGGCCTCATTCAGAAGACGCAGCTGTTCGTCGCTGTCGGGTACGTCGTAAAACAGAACATAATTATTGGGCATCCTGACCTCGAACTGAGATCCAAGGTTTATGCCTTTTCTCCTGAGCCGTTTCTCAAGCACATTCGATGCGTTCCCGGGGCTCTCACCGTACGTGCATACTGAAAACACCTTGTCGAAATTCCTTAGCTCTGTTCTCCTTACGAACTCATCAACCATCGTCGGGATCCCCCAGAAGTACACCGGCCACACGATGCCGACAGACCTGCCCGATGCGTCCACGACATCTTCCTTCACGGACGGTATCGCAACGGCCCGATCGTCAAGCATCTCTGCCAGCCTTTCCGCGACGTACCTGGAGTTCCCTGTCCCGCTGAAATAGAGGATCATTGCAACGTTCATACGGCGAAGAATATATAAAATATATCAAAAAGAAAGATGGCGGAGAAATGTACGAGGTTATAGAGTGACCAAAAAAGGCGTAATTTGTAACGCCGATTTGCCGGCAGACAGTAACATAATGATATTGTGCCGGGATTTCTTTAAAATGCTTTCGGACCCGAGTTTGACACTTAGCCCGACAGCATCCGCTGAGTGATGTGACCGTTGCATGAGGCCCGCACGTTCTCACTTAGCGTTTTCTATCATCCGAATGCGTCCATCGAAGCCTGTTTCG
>JAITWO010000032.1 GCA_031285205.1 Methanomassiliicoccaceae archaeon
GGGGGCGGCGGCAACAGCGCAATGCTGTACATCGTCATCGTATCGATCGCAATGATAGCGGCCGCCGCGATAGCGTACTTCGTATTCGTGAAGAAGCGAAAAAATCATTAACTGCGGGGAGACTCGCGTTATTTTTCTTTTCCGCCGCATGTGCCGCATATGGTACCCCACTATCCGGTTTGATGTCCGTGAGACCGTTTCCATGCAGTTCGGATGATCATGATGGCTGTCAGAACCTGAGCGCCCATGACTGTACCTGCCTCGGCCTTCCGATGGCCGAGACGGCGGACGGAACATGAAGTTCCGGAAGCCGTCCGCCGTGACATTGAACGAATTCGTGAAGAGAAAGCTACCCTGTGGCCGATGCGCTGATCACGGATATCGCCGCCGCTTCCCTGGAAAGGATGGCGGGGGACGCAGTTATCGGTCCGATGAATGTGATCCCCGGTTCGTCCGTCACGCCGAGGACTGCGGAAATGTGTGTGCACACCCTCCTTTTACCTGTTAAAGCAGCTGATCCGTGCTAATTAAATAATATCCGAAAGTGTTACCGTCTTTTTGATATGATTAGAAAAGGCAGGGTACGATGAAAAAAAATATTCTGGACCTGATCGGCAACACGCCGCTGGTGAGGATCAACGAACTCAATAAGAGGAAAGGCGTTGAAATCTATGCGAAACTGGAAGGGTTCAATCCTACGGGCAGTATAAAGGACCGGATCGCTGTATCAATGATAAACGCCGCGATAAAGGACGGGAGACTCACAAAGGGAAAGACGATCATTGAGGCGACCAGCGGCAATACGGGCATCAGTCTGGCCATGATCGGACGTGTTCTTGGATACGAAGTTGTTATCGTCATGAGCAAGGCAGTGAGCATAGAACGGCAGAAGATGATCAAGGCGTTCGGCGCCACGATAATACTCACCCCCGCGGAAGAGGGCACGGACGGGGCCATACGGAAGACACGTCAGCTTGTGAAGGACGATCCTGATAAATATTACAATCCGGACCAGTTCAGCAATGATTTCAACACGATCGCGCATTATGTGAACACTGCCGAGGAGATATGGCAGCAGACGGACGGTAAGATAACGCATATCGTCTGTGCGCTCGGGACGAGCGGCACGATTATGGGCGTCGGTCGTTCATTGAAGAAGAAGAATCCGAAAATAAAGATAATCGAGGCCCATCCGGTCGAGGGGCATTACATACAGGGCCTGAAGAACATGCAGGAGGCCATCGTTCCGGCGATCTACGATCCGGAACTTATAGACGAGCATATAATGATCGAAAGCGAGGAGGCGTTCGAGATGAGCCGCCAGATCGCGCTGAAGGAAGGGATACTCGTCGGGATGTCGGCAGGCGCCGCGATGCTCGCCGCACTGAGGGCCAGCGAAAAGGAGGATGGGCTCTATGTGGTCATCTTCGCGGACCGCGGAGAGAAATATCTTTCAACGGACCTCTTCAAAGTTTGAACGGGGACGGCGGTCCGTCATTCATTGGATCTTCTCAAAGTTTGTCAATAGATGATATTAAATAGATATTAACTATTCAAAGTATAGAATCACTGGAAGAGGGTGGTAGATATCACTGTTCTCAATTGCATAGGGGCCGAAAAGATCCACACACTGACAGAGGATGCATGATATGCCGTTCTGCACGAAATGCGGCAGTTACATCGGTGATTCCAATTACTGCAACAGATGCGGCGCCGCACAGAAAGATGATATCAGGTATTGCGTGAACTGTGGTAAAGAGGTAGGAGGGGCGGGCTCATGCACCTACTGCGGATCCAGAAGGTTCACAGGATATGACGGCCCGGCCAAAGAGGCTGCCCCGTATAGAACGAAAAGCCGCGCGGGAATTATTGTCGGGGTGGTCCTGCTGCTTATCTTCGCCGGCGGAGGGATCTATTTCCTTGCCAACGCGCATTATGCGCATATCAGCATCTACGTTCATTCCACTCACATCATACAGACTGTTGACAGCGCTATATATGTGGACGGCTCGGAAGAGTACACGTACAGCGGATTGAAACCGGGATCATACTGGTATCCTTCTCACATGCACAAGGTGACCTTCCCGATAACCGATGATTCCAGGGTCGTGACCGTTAAGGCGGTATCGTGGGGCGGCGGCCTGGGCACTCAGACGGATACGGAAACGATCGTTGTTGAACACGGCGGAAGATATACTGTGCATCTGTATGTGTGAGCGTTGTTCATTCAAAACCGTCGGGACGGCCGTGATCATCCGGAATACGTCAGCGACATGTAAAGCAGTATCACCGTCAGAACGGTCATGAATATCAGCGTTCCCGCTGTTATCCGTAACATCAGCCTCCCGGCGTAGCTGTCCATGCTGTATGAGGCTTTGGTCACCAACACCAGGAACATCCCCAGGGCAGCAGCTATCGCCGGCAGGATGAGCGATTCATACCTGCTGCCCCATCTGTCGACCTCTCCGCTGATCGAATAGTGCGCAGGTATAGTGTCCGGAAGGAACGGCAACACCGCCAGCGTGATCATCATAGGCAGGAATGAGAGGATAATGAGAGCGGCGTGATGCGTCCTTGCGATCCCTTTCTCTGCCATGCCCCCTGATCGTTAAAAATGATGTTAAGCTTTGCGCCCCTGACCGTCAACGATATACATGCGCATGCTTTTACAGTATCATGGGCATCTCATGCGCATCTCTGAGAACCCCTGCGGGCATGATATACATACACGAATGCGACGGGAACATCGTATACATCGGTTTTGAGGACATTGGCGAAGAAGAGGCCGTAACGCCTCTGATAAAAAAGACGAAAGACCAGCTGCTCGAATATTTTGACGGCAGAAGAAGAGAGTTCGACATCCCGCTCCTTGTGGAGGGCGGTGACCTTCAGAGCAAAGTATGCGGCGCGCTCATGACAATACCGTACGGAGAGACCAGGACATACAGTGACATCGCCGCCTCGGTGGGGACTCCGAAAGCGGTAAGGGCGGTCGCGACATCCATCGGAAAGAATCCGATATCCATAATAATTCCGTGCCACCGGGTGATCGGCTCTGACGGGAAGATGAGAGGGTATGCCGGAGGGATATCGTTCAAAGAACATCTGCTGGAGACGGAAGGATGGAGACCTCCGAGGAAATAAGAAAGAGATTCCTGGCGAACGCCGATGCCGACAGCATAGCGTTCGGTGAGAAGGTCATCGTACCTAAGAGATACAGATTGTGCGGATTGAGGGCCCCGGTGATCAGGAAGTTCGCGAAGGACATATGCAAGGGCGACTGGAGGTCATATCTGAAAGAGACGGAGGACGAGTATCATGAGGACATGATGCTCAGGGCCCTCATCATCACCGGCGCCAAGATGGGAACGGACGAACGGTTCGTCCTGATCAGAGAGTTCGTACCGAAGATGGACAACTGGGCGATGTGCGATGTGTTCTTCTCAGACTTCAAGGTAACGAAGGATAACGCAAAGGAGGTATGGGACTTCGTATTGCCGTATCTGGATACTGGCATGGAGTTTCAGATGAGGTTTGCCGTATCGGCAATGCTCGGTCATTTCATCAATGAGGAATATTTTGAAGAGGTGCTCAAGCGCATTGACTCATTGAAGGACAACTTCTATTACGTGAGGATGGCCGTCGCGTGGTGTGTCGCGGAATGCTTCATCAGATTTCCGGATGCCACAATGATATATCTCAAAAATAATACGCTGAATAAGTTCACTTTCAACAAAGCGTTGAGCAAGATCGCAGATTCGTACAGGATCGGCGATCCCGTGAAGGATGAGATCCGGGCGATGCGCAGGAGATGATGCGGCCCTGTCATCGCGGATGATCTCTGTCCTTTTCACGGTCAGGGATGTGCCGCTGAGATGCGGTCGGCATTCGCTGACTCCTTGGCTGCCGCTTTGATCTCATTGAATATCATGTCCGCGTTCTCTTTCCCTATGCGCGCCCCCGATCTCCTGTACCATGACCATCCGTTCATGGTGAAATGCTCTCTGAATACCTGGTCGGTCACAGAGATCACCTTCCTGGGGAACGCATCGTTATCGAGAAGTATCGCCATCATGGCCTTCGGCACGAACACGAGTATACGGTCGAACGGTCTTGATACGCTGTTGATCACGGACGCATAGTCCTTCCGCTGCTGCAGTTCGTGATATGCTTCCGGAGTGTCTGTTATATTGTCATACCTCATTATCGTATATTCTCCGGGAACAAAACCGAACCTTCCCGATATTATGCCGAATGACACATCACATATCTTTGAGAGGCGGTTGCAGAAGTTCTTCACTTCCGTCACGCGTCCGCCGAAGATGTCCTTTGCGCTACACACTCTTTCCGAAAGGAAGACGGTCGAGTCGTTCGTTATCACAAGGACCCTCATCTCCTCACCTTCTCTGGCCGAATCGGAACGCTATGTTGCAGCTCCCTTCGTGGGACACCATGCACGGGCCCATCGGTCTGTTCGGGTCGCAGGCCCTGCCGAACATGGGACATTCCTCCGACCGTATCAGTCCCCGGAGGACCTCGCCGCACCTGCATCCCCTCGGTTCTTCCTCTATCTCGGGCATCCTTTCCAATATGTCCTGATGCACTTTAGCTGCATCATGCGCCTCGAACTCCTTCCTGATGTCAAGGGCGCTGCCATGTATCACCGGGAACCCCCTCCATGCCCTGTCCGCTGCGGTGAATGTCCTTTTCAGCAGCTCCTGCGCCTTCGGGTTCCCGTCCTTCCTCACCAGACGTGAGTACTCGTTCTCAACCTCCGCCCTTCCCTCTGCGATCTGCTTCGCCAGCATGTACGACGCCATGAGGATGTCCAGCGGCTCGAAGCCGGCAACGACCTGCGGCATCTTGTACTTGGAGGAGAACTGCTCGAATATACCCAGGCCGGTGATCACGGAGACGTGACCCGGCTGTATGAACCCGTCCACCTTTATCTCTCCCATGCTGAATATGGCCTCCAGGGCCGGCGGAACGATACGGTGGCAGCTGTACACGCTGAAGTTATCAGGGACACCTTTGTTCAAAGGGACCGCTGTGGTGGGCGATGTCGTTTCAAACCCAACCGCCATGAATACCACGTCCTTATCTGACGAGGATGCCGTCCTTACCGCATCCTCGATGGAATACACAATGCGCACATCCGCACCGTCAGCCTTCGCATCGTTCAGCGAGCCTATTGTCGTCGGAACCTTCATCATGTCCCCGAAGACACACACCGTCTTTCCCGCCTTGGCAAGCGTTATCCCTGAGGCCACCTCGGTGCTTGTGGTTACGCATACAGGACACCCTGGCCCCTGACGTATCTCGACGCCCACATCGGCCAACAGTTCCTCGAGCCCGAACCTTACCATCGTGTCCTGATGGGTGCCGCATACGTGCATGAGTTTGCAATCCGCATTCAATGCTTTGATGTCCTTCAGTATCCGCTTCGCCGTGTCCTCGTCCCTGAGTTTGAACATCTCACCCCTCCCTTACCTTCATTGAACGGAGACAGCACGCCATCCCCCTGATGACCTCTGCCGGACCTTTGCATTCAGGACACGATAATACCGGCATTGAGTGGCCGTATCCTTCATTCTTTATCATGTCTGCGGGGCCTTCAAATCCGCATTCCCTGCATCTGAGACGTATCGCCTCATGCTCTATCACCAATCTTGAACCGTGAAGGATCGTGTCCCTGGTCATTACCTCATATGCGAACGCCATCTGATCCTCGCCGAGGTTCGTCAGGTCGCCTATCACGATTACCAGTTCCTCAACACCGGTCACCTCATGTTTCGACAGTTCGTCCAGCGCCGCCTTTATGATGTCTGCCATGACCGAGACTTCGTGCACACACTGAGAACAACATCTTACATTAATTCGTTTGCATAAAAAGACATAAAAATGATAGTGGGGGCTCTGCCCCGTGTTTCCGGTCACTTCTTCTTTATGAAGAAGAAATATGCCGCAAATATTATGACAGCCGGGTCCATCTGGCCGCGGGGCGGAGCGCATCCTATTACTTATTATAAGGCGGATGAAGCGCATTTTAACATTGGTACGGAATTAACGGGGTTACCTGATGCCGTCCGTGTAACGGGCGCACATTTCCGATATCTGGCACCTGTCGCATCTCGGATGATTGGGGATGCATACTGTCTGCCCGTGCCGTACGATATAACGATTTATGTCGGACCATCTCTCCTCAGGCGTTATCCTCATCAGCGCGAACTCCGTTTCATCCGGTGTCCTGGTCTTGACAAGTCCCATGAGATTCGCGATCCTGTGAACATGCGTGTCCACGCATATCGCATTCAGCCCGAATGCGTACGATCTTACGCAGTTCGCTGTCTTCCTGCCCACTTTCGGCAGTTTCAGGAGCTCATCAAGGTCCGACGGGACCTCTGACCCGTACTCTTTGATCAGTATGGTACACACATCGATCAGCGCCTTGCCTTTCTGATACGGGAAACCGGAGGGCCTTATGAGTTCCGATATCTCATCTATGTCCGCATTTGCAACAGCTTCCGCCGAATCGAACTTCCTGAACAGCGCATCTGATGCTTTCCTTGTGTTGTTGTCCTTCGTCCTCTGCGACAGTATCGTCGCCATGAGCACGTGGAACGGAGTAGGGTCCCATTCCGGCGATAGCCCTTCTGAATTACGGCCCGGATATGCACCCCTGCCGTACTCCTTTGATAATATGTCTAAAATAAGCGTCACATCTTTTTCAGGCAAGCCATCGCCTCCCCTGCCATATGCAGCGACCCTGTTATAAGCACCGTTCCGTTCCCTTTTGCCGCCCGGATCGCCGAGGGCAGATCTTTTTCCGAGGACACATCATCTGAATATCTTCTCATCGTCTCCGCCAATCTCTCACGGGGCATGGCCCTTTCGGAATCGGGGGACGTCACTATCACCTTTGACGCGATCTTTGACAGCGGCCTGCAGATATTATCGGCCGACTTGTCATTGAACATCCCTATTATCAGTGTGACCTTACCGTACGTCTCAAGCACGTCCTCCGCCAATCTTTCAGCGCCGGCGGCGGTGTGTGACACATCGACGATGATATTTTCATCACTGAAGTACTCCATCCTTCCCCTCCATCTCACGTCCCTGAGCCCTTTCGCTATGAACGGCCCGACATCCTTGCCTATGTGCCTCACACATTCAATAGCAATTGCTGCGTTCTCTGCCTGACATCTCCCCGGTATACCTATCTCGTACACATCGCCTTTGTAGGATATTGTGGCGTGACCGCCAACGAATGATGTTATCCTCATGTCCTTGTCAATGGTGATCACCGGCGAGTTCTTCTTTCCGGCGGCGTCCTCTATCACTTTCAGTATGCTCCCTTTGTTCCCCGTGACCACCGGAACGCCCGCTTTTATTATTCCCGCTTTCTCGAGCGCTATCTTCTCGACGGTGTCCCCCAATATATCGGCATGCTCGACGCTTATGTTCGTTATCGCGGTGACCTCCGGAACAACGGTGTTCGTGGCATCCAGTCTGCCGCCCATGCCCGTCTCCAGTACCGCATACTCCACCCCCTCGTTATAAAAATGCAGGAACGCCGCCGCCGTGGCCGCTTCGAAGAACGTGCAGTCGAAACCTTTGGATGCCATTCTGTCCACGACCGGCCTGACCTCATCCATAAGATGTTCAAGGTCATTATCGTCGATGTGCCTTCCGTTCACGGATATGCGTTCATTGAACCTGATGAGATGCGGCGATGTGTACATCCCCGCCTTTATACCTGCGTTCAGCAGGATGGAATACACCATCGCACACGCAGACCCCTTACCGTCGGAACCTGCGATGTGCACCGTCCTGAACCTCTTCTGCGGATCCCCGAGCCGTTTCAACAGTTCGGTGATGTTATCGAGACCGAACCTCATCCTGTTCATTCCCAGGCTGTTCAGCCATTCGCGTGCTTTCATCGCAGTCATCATTGATCCGCCCTTTTTGAGTGTATCGCCGTGTACCTCAATCTTCCTTCAACGTATTCAGACCTCATCAGTTCCATTGACGATACCTTCTGATGGATCGGCGCCGTCTGTCGCGGCCCTTCGTCCGTTACGACCTCGCGTGCAAGTGTTATGTGCGGGCTGTAGTCCCGCCGATCGACGTCGAAACCTGCTGAGACCAGTTTCTCTGTCAGCTCGCGCTGCAGCGCATTCAGTTCCTTGTTCTCTGAGACGCCTGCCCACCAGAGGCTCCCTCCTCCTCTCCGGAACCTTCCGATACTCTCTATCTTCATCCCGAACTCCCTGAACCGCATCCCGTTCATCAGCGTCCTGATCACTGATGTCTGAGGAGGATCACAATCGCCTATGAATACCAACGTCATATGGATGTTGTCCGTACGGACGGGGCTGCAGCGTTTCGCGTGCTTCTTGATGTCGTCACGCAGCGCCGCCAGGTCCGATCTTGCCTTATCATCAAAATTTATTGCGATGAACAGCCTTTCGCTCATTTCAGATCATCCTTCATCCTCAGTATCATCTCTCTTACTGTCATATTCCTTTTTTTGGCCATCGAACGCATGGCGACCATCGTTCCCGATCCGTACTGCGCCGACTTCTTGGGCTTCTCGGCAAGCTCCGGATGACCGAGCGACCGTGCAACATCCCGCAGCAGCGGCTTGCGCACCTCTCCTTCCTGTACTCCGCTCATGCCTATCCTGTTCACGAAGCTCACTACCCTCTCATCAAGGTACGGATATGCCGCCGTTTTATCAAAATGCCTTGCGACCGCCCGTTCATGCATCAACGTCACGTTGAGAAGTTGCGCCATATCATCCCTGACCGCATCTGCCAACGTCTCTCTGCTCAATCCTATATACTTTGAATAACCGGCGAACAGCTCGTCCGCCCCTTGGCCTCCCAGCACGGTATCCTCTTCGGAATACTTCAGCACATAGTACAACGGCACCTCGAACGACAGTGTTATCGGGTTCACGGTGCCGGTGATCCTTATCATCTCCGGCAACGCCTCTTCCAATGTTCCCTCGGAGATCTCCAGATGCCTCCACCGTGATCCCAGGATCTTTGCCATCTCCTCCGATGCCTTCACGTCGTACGCATCCTTCACCCCCACGGTGTACAGCGTCACGTCCGCATACTTTTTGCAGAGCACCGTCACGATGCCGCTGTCCAATCCTCCTGAGAAGGCTATCGCCGCCTTCTTACCGAGGACCGTTTCCTTTATCGACGCTTCCAGCGCGGATGTCAGTTCTGCAACAAGCTGCTCATTTGCCACGTTAACTATCAGTGTCATGCTCCTATTAATTTTCTTTTCGAGAACTGTGCACTGACGGCCCTTGGGCAACGGAGGACCTCCTCTCTTGATGAACTCATCAGAAGATCCGGCCCTCCGTACGCCTTGAAGCTGATGTCCGGGAATGTCGGCCAGGACGGAAAAGTGTTGACGCTGCCGCTTTGGATGGTGATGTTCCTGTGATAAACTAATATCTATGCTCCCCGATACGGGAGACATGGACGGCGTGACCAGGATAGGCGTATCCCTTGAACCTGAACTGTTGAAGGAATTTGACGATGTGATAATGAAGAGAGGATATGTCAGCAGATCGGAGGCGATAAGAGACCTCGTCAGGGATGCTCTGGCGGAGAACGAATGGAAGAACCCCGACCAGTATATGGTCGGTGTGATCGTGATGATATATGATCACACTGTTGGCAGCGTCAAGGAAAAATTAATGAACATACAGCATGACCGCGGACATAACATCAGCACAACGATACACGTCCATCTGGACCACGACAGGTGCATGGAGATGCTCCTGGTGAACGGCCATCTCGGCGACCTCAAGAAACTGACGGATGAGATCACGTCTGTGAAGGGCGTCCTCCGCGGAAAGCTTACCATGGTGTCGCCGGCCACCGGCAACATGCATCATATCGGCCACCGCCACTGACCGTCAGAAGAACGCCTTGACCTCATTTGCATTTGTACAAATAAGTGTGCTCGTTCGTTCCGGACGATCGTTTTTGTCCCGTATGTCCCGACCTTAACTTTTTGTGTGTTCCGGCCCCTCATCATTGTGACATGTGAACTGTCGCACCGTCTCAATGATCCCGTGTCTGGCCGTTGTGTGATACGTCCCGCTTTTTCTCGTTATGAGTATACTTTTCAATACGGATCCGCGGTTCGGACCCGTACGGATCCGTTCGACAATAATATATAATATAAGTACTGTCGAGTCGCTGAATGAGAAAACTTGTGATAACAGAGAAGGCCAACGCCGCCCGCCGGATATCGACCATCCTTTCCGACGGCCAGTCAAGATCGGGCAGCATCGGCGGCGCCGGGATCATCACTTTCAGCACCGATGACGGCGACTACAGCGTAGTCAGCCTCCGGGGGCACATACTTGAACTTGACTATCCGAGCGAGTTCAATGACTGGTCCGGAAGTTCGCCTGCAGACCTCGTCTATGCGCCGCAAGTGAAGATGGTGCGTGCAAAAAGCACCCTGGACGCGATCCGCAAACTTTCAAAGGAGTCGGATGAGATAATAATAGCAACGGACTATGACCGTGAAGGGGAGCTCATCGGCATGGAGACGGTGAGGGCCGCCGATGCCGATATGAAGAAAATAAAGAGGGCGAAGTTCAGCGCGCTGACGAAAGGAGAGGTGGAATCGGCATTCGCATCGCTCACCGACCCGGATGTACATCTGTCGGATGCCGCCGAGGCACGGCAGATAATAGACCTGGCATGGGGCGCCGTCCTGACAAGGAGCGTCTCGTTATCGTCAGGTCAGGTAGGCAAGAACTTCCTGTCCGTCGGCAGGGTGCAGAGCCCCACCCTCAAACTGCTTGTTGACAGGCATGAGGAGATCGAGAGCTTCAAACCGGTGCCGTTCTGGAACATAAAAGGCAAATTCGGGATGCTCGCGTTCAAAGGGGAGCATACCGGCAACCCGTTCTGGGAGAAGGAAAAATCGGACGATGTGCTGAAAAGATGCAAGGCTGTCAAGAAAGGGGTCGTATCATCATATAACGTATCAATGAAGGAGGAATACAAGCCTTCGCCGTTCGATACCACCACCATGCAGGTCGAGGCCAACAGGATCGGGATACCTCCCGCCGTGGCCATGAAGATCGCTGAGGACCTTTACACCAGTGGGTACATATCATACCCGAGGACGGAGAATACCGAATATCCCCGGAGCCTGAGCCTGCGCGGCGTCCTGGAGAAGCTGAAGGATTCAGACCTTTCCGAGGAGGTGTCTGAGATCTTGTCACAACCGCAGATCATCCCTTCCAAGGGGAAGAGGAGAACGACCGACCATCCTCCCATATACCCGACGTCATCCGCCACCGCGGATAAGCTGAAAGGCGACAAGTGGAAGCTGTATGAGCTCATCGTACGAAGATTCCTTGCCACGCTGGCCCAGAACGCGGAGGCGGAGATAACGAAGTGCGTCATCAGTGTGAACGATGAGCCGTTCTCGGCCGACGGATATGTGCTCAAGAAGGCCGGATGGAAGAAGTATTACGGAAAATATCTGTCATTCAGCGACGTGCGTGTCCCTGAGCTTACCGTCGGTTCCGCGGTGGATGTAAGGTCGCTGACTCAAGAAGAGTCACAAACGAAACCCCCGTTCAGGTACAACCAGGGGTCCCTGATACAGGAAATGGACCGGCTGAACCTGGGAACCAAGAGCACAAGGCACGACATCATAGGAAAACTGTTCTCAAGGAACTATGTGCAGGGCAATTATCTGATACCGACCCCTGTGGGGATCGCGATGACCCGGTCGCTGGAGAAGCACGGCGGCGGTATAACGGAGCCGGCGATGACCGCGAAGCTTGAGGACAATATGCACAAGATAGCTGCCGGGGAACGCACATTGCAATCGGTGGTCGATGAATCTCAGAAGATGCTTCACAGCGTTGCGCAGAAGATAATCATAGAAGGACCGGAACTGGGCAACGAGATAAGGTCCGCATTGAAGGAGCAGCAGCACATCGGCGTCTGTCCGTCATGCGGGAACAGCATATCCGTGAAACGGTCCAAGAACGGGAGCTTCATCGGATGCGACGGCTATCCGGACTGTGCCCGTGCCTATCCTCTCCCCAGAGGGGCGATGGTGCAGACCACTGAAGATACATGCGATGTCTGCGGGCTACCGAAGCTGAGACTTGTCCGGAAGGGCTCTCCGCCGCAGGTCGTCTGCATAGATCCGAAATGTGAGAGCAACACATCACGAAACGATATCGGCGAATGCCCTGCGTGCGGGGGACGCATCAGGATCGTCTACTCAAAGAACGGGAAAAGATTCGCGGGATGCTCGGGATGGCCTGCCTGCGACCGTACCTACCCGCTGCGGCCCACCGGTACGATAACCGCAACTGACGAAAAATGCGGGCACTGCGGCGCACCGATAGTGTCGGCAGGCGGCAGGACCGAATGCATCAACATCGAATGCCCCGGAAAGGGGGCCGTTAAGAAAAGGACCGTCACCAAAAAGGGATGATCACCGTATCGTTATGATGCGTTCGTGATCCTTGTCCTGACATGCCGGGTCGCTGCATCCGGGGTCCTCGCAACCGACCTCCGAATGTACAGTAATATCAATGTCACCGAGCGCCGCCCTCATATCCGACACCAATATGCCTGCCGCCCTGTGCCTCTCCACTCCGTATACTATCACGTTCACCGTGATCGAATAATCCTTCACCGGAACAGTGAACGATGACCGGCATCTCACATTGCCGTCGTCCGTCGTCGAGCTCATCGATAACATCTCATCCGACGACCTCACGTTCGCCTTGATGTGACCTATCATCCATGAACCTTCCTTCACGCAGTCCACCGTGACGTTCTTCAGCATGCCCATGAACAATGCATTGGCGTCATCCGCATCCGTGACCGTGCGCAGGGAACCTGCGGCGGTGGCCGCTATCGCCGACGGGATGAATTCCTCATCGTCCGTCATGGTATCAGGTCCGCCGCCTTGTCTATGTTCATTCCCGTATCGGCCCGCACCCTCATGATCTGACCGTCATGACCTAAGGAGCGGATGAACGCCTCGATCTCGTCCGCCTCCGTCTGCGGGACGGTGTCTATCTTGTTGATGAGCACCAGATCTGCCACGCTTATCTGGTTGCGCAGAGGGCGTTCGAACATCTTTTTTACCTTAAGTATCCTTTCTGCGTCTACCATAATAATTGTAAAGATACTTCCTATCGTTAGTCCCGTTACCCCGTCGACCGCGGTCAGCACCTGCCTCGGGTCCGCTATGCCCGTCGGCTCGATGATCGCTATGTCCGGGCCCATCAGCGCTTCCAAGGTACGCAGGGTGTCTATCATCCCTGTTTTCATGGTGCAGCATATGCACCCTCCTTTGAGCTCCTTGACCTTGAGCCCACTGCGTTCGAGTATCTCGCCGTCTATGCCCACGCTGCCTATCTCGTTCTCTATGACCGCCACCCTGAGCCCGCGGTCCATGAGCGTATCCGCTATACGCAGTATCAATGACGTCTTCCCGGAGCCCAACATCCCCGAGACAATAAGAAGGCGCATGACCATCCAACAACCGTCGATTACAAATACTATGCCGCAGGGTCCTCATCCAATATGCCATCGCCGTTCAGTATGTCCAGCTCATATGACACCCTGTGGTTCCTGCACCCCATGCACTCCACTTTTTTCTTCAGCTCTTTTTTGATGCGGACGACATTCCTGTCCAATGAGACGATATTCCCGCAGTTGCAGTATATTTTTGACATCTCCCCGGAACGGATGGCGTCCAATGTATGACCCAAGATCATTTGGCGCCGCCTCTGGACATTGCGCAGCGCACTGAGAAGGCATTCGCTGACCCTATTTCCATTATGACACTACTCCCCCTGACGACATCACGGACAAAACCATATTCGGCTGCCGGATGCCTATAAGGTCCTAATGACATAGTACATATAACACTTTCGACAACCCTCGGCACATAGGTTAAATAAGCTACAAAAAAATTGGTAATTCACGTCGTTAAGAGAAAAGTATACTGAAAAACTAATCGCCGTTTACAAAAATCGGTATTCATAGCTCACCGAGCTGTTTGAGTTGCGCCATCACATACTCCCGTATCTCTGCAGGCGCCCTCCGGTGCATCCTCTTTCCTGCCCTCATCAGCGGCACCTCTATCAGCTCCATCACGGTACCGCATGAGCACATCATATCCGCTTTGTCGGATAACGACACATCCATGGACAGGCACGTCGGGCATCTGTACGTGTACTTCCTGCCCCCGAACTTTCCCTTCTTGGATATTGACGAACCGTCCTTGCATACCAGGTCCATCGATATATCCAACGTGGGCGCGTTGCTTATTGACGTCCCTACGCCAAATCCTGATACTCCGGAGCCCATCAGCTCCCTGATGCTGTTCTCATCGAGACCTCCGGACGCTATTATGTCCACGCTCCTGTAGCCTTTGGAGTCCAGCTCCCATCTGACCTCCTGTATTATCTCCTTCAGTGATCCACGGCGTGAACTGGGGGTGTCCAGTCTGACGCCTTTCAGGTCCTTTATCATCTTGCATGCGTTGATGGATGCCTCCCTCTCATCAGAGAACGTATCGATGAGCATTATCCTCGGGACGCTTTTCTCTATGATCTCATCGAACGCCCTGAACGCCGCCTCATCGCTACCCATCATCAGCATCAGGGCATGCGGAACCGTGCCCGCCGCCTCCCTCCCTATGATGTCGGCCCCCATCTTTGATGCCACGTCATCGCATCCGCCAATGTATGCCGACCTGTCAAGAACACCGGATATCGCGGGATGCATCCTCCTGTTGCCGAACGCCATGACCTTCTTGTCCTTGGCGGCGCACCTTACGCGTGCCGCCGCCGTTGCCACGCCCGACGGGTGGCAGAGCACCCCCAGCATCGCCGTCTCCATCTCACCGAACTCTGTGTACCGTCCGTGGATGTTCATCAGCGGGACACGTATGCCTTTCGGGGACCTTGATCTGAATATGGTCCCCTCTGGTACCCCGAAGATGTCCACGTTCATCCCTTCCATCAGCCTCAGCAGCTCTTCGGTCCCGCAGAGGACGGCCCACGGCCATTTGTTGGGAATGGAGCCTAACGTGAACTCTGCCCAGACGTCCCCGTCGGATCCTGAGGAATTGAGTATCTTCCTCGTCCTTTCAAAGTAAACGTCGGTGGTGTACGCATCCCTTATCTCTTTCTCGGAAGCAGCGAAGAGCCTGTCCATATTGTCATCTCACAGGGTGAATACCTTTTTCCCTAAAAATACTGCTTTCGTTCCCAGCTCCTCCTCTATCCTGAGAAGCCTGTTGTACTTCGCCGTCCTTTCGCCGCGCGCCGGTGCGCCGGTCTTTATCTGACCGGACCCCCATCCTACGGAGAGGTCTGCGATCGTCACGTCCTCCGACTCTCCGGAACGGTGCGATACCACCACGCCGTACCCGTTATCGAAGCTCATCCTTGCCGCATTCCCCGCTTCCGTCACGGTGCCGATCTGGTTGACCTTCAGCAGCAGCGCGTTCGCCGCCCCCATGTCGATGCCGTGAGAGAGGCGCTTCGTGTTGGTGACGAAAAGGTCATCGCCGACCACCTGGACCCTCCCTCCGATCCTTTCCGTCAGGGATGCGGTGGAATCAAAATCATCCTCGAAGAACGGGTCCTCGATGCTTATGAGCGGATACGAATCAACAAATGACGCATAATGGTCTATGAGCTCACCGGCCGTCAGCCGGAGGTTGTCAACATTGTACCTTCCGTTGTCAAAGAATTCGCTGGATGCCGCATCCAGGGCCATGTGCACATCTTTGCCCGGAGTGTACCCTGCGGCCGATATCGCATCGACTATTGTCTCCATCGCCTCCGCCGATGTGCTCAGCGGCGGTGCGAACCCTCCTTCGTCGCCTATGTTGATCGCCACCGCCCCGTACTTCTTTTTCAGGAGCGATCGCAGTGATGCATATACTTCGGATGCGGTCATCAGGCATTCCCTGAACGTTCCGGCACCCGCCGGGATTATCATGAACTCCTGTATCGCAAGGTCTCCCCCGGCATGCTTCCCTCCGTTGATGATGTTGAACATCGGCACCGGTAATGTGACGCCGTCATCCCCTATGTGCTCATATAACGGTATGTTCTCAGCGTAAGCGCCCACATGCGCCGCTGCGAACGAGACGGCCGTTATCGCATTGCCGCCCAGCCGGGATTTGTTCTCGGTGCCGTCGAGGGCTATCATCGCCTCATCCAGTGATACCTGGTCGGTCACATCCATCCCGACGAGCTTCTTTGCAATGATGTTCCGTATGTTGTCCACTGCCTTCGTGACCCCTTTGCCGGAATACCTCTTCCCGCCGTCCCTGAGCTCATGCGCCTCGAACGACCCCGTGGAAGCGCCCGATGGTGCTATCGCGGTCATTTTACGTCCTTTCACAGTTATCTCCGCCTCTACCGTCGGATTCCCTCTGGAGTCCAACACTTCCCTTGCCCAAACGCGTTCTATTTTCATGTGATCCCACCGGTCCGGTATTCTGTCATGTCATTAAGCAGCAGCCCTTTGTCCCTCTCTGTGATGTTGTCCGGGGCGATCGACGCCAACATTGTCATCTCCTTCCCCGAATTCTTGATCACCTGATCCATCATCGTTATCACGGCATCCGTCTCGTTCAGTACCATGAACGCCCTGAGATCGTCAATGACCGCGACCGGCCTCTTCGCCGAATGTATGAATCTTAATATCTCATCCGCGACGGAACCTATCTTTGCCCCGTTCATGAGATCCTTTCCTTCTTTGTCTGATATTGCGCGCACACTCATCGTGCCGCATCTTATGGCCTCCTTCACGGCCTTCACATTGGATGATGTTATGTATAATATATCATCGCCGTCATCCGCGAAATATCTGCATGCCGCATTCAGAGCGGTCGGTTCATCTTCCATGAAGAGATATGACCTTCCGAATCTCAGATGCATGCTGTTGCCCTCGGAGATGTTCTTCCGGTTGCGTGATATGCTGATGTTCCCTAACATGTTCTTCAGGAACGACTTTTTCTTCTCATTTTCCTTTCCGGCCGCATTTATTATGTCCATGATGTCTGTGCTGCTGAACGGCCTGCGTATCCATCCGTCCTTGTGCATATCTGGAGTCATATCCTTTTCATCATCGGCGATCACGAAT
Source organism: Methanomassiliicoccaceae archaeon (assembly GCA_031285205.1). GTDB lineage: Archaea > Thermoplasmatota > Thermoplasmata > Methanomassiliicoccales > Methanomethylophilaceae > Methanomicula. Next base: position 17,193 of record JAITWO010000032.1, read on the forward strand.
ATCTTCGTCCTGCCTTTTGCGTCGCCGCTTATCGACCTCAGGAATCCTGTGGTTCCCTCTCTGTCCGCCGTTATATTGACGAATACGGCATCCGGCCTGAATTCATGGAAGCATGAGAGCGCCTCATCCGGCGTATCTGCGGTCCTGACCGTCCGGTTGCTCATGGACAGCATGTCCGACAGGATCCCCGATATCTCCGTATTGCCGTCCACGATCAGAACTTTCATAATCTTCTCCCCTTCCCGGACAGGAAATCAGCGGCTTCCACAACCGTTTCAAAGTAATTAACTATGACGGAACGGACCGCGGAAGAGCATACCGACTCACAGAACGCATGTGATGAAACAAGGTATGCGGCCGAAGGCCGCACTTACGGCACGCGCTTATGACTTCCTGCTCTCCTTCGCCTTGGGCCTGAGCTTGCTGTATCCGCACTTACGGCACTTCGATGCCTTGGGAGGGTTTGTGGCATAGCAGCTCATGCATACCGACTTATCAAGGAGCCTTTTCTCAGCTTCTTTGAAACGTGCCATTTTGGATCTCCGACCGCTACCAACAGGGAGGTATTATATAAATTCTGGCTCCAGTAACCGTATCGGACAGCTGGTCCCGCCCCCGGACGGGCCCTCATTTCTTCGGTCCGCCGACAAGTACCAGATACGCCAGCAGGGCCTCTAACTGGATGCGCTCGTTGCTTCCTTCCACGATGCGGAACTCTATCTCGCCGGTGCGGTCCACGAAGCGTACCTTGTCGGCATCGGGGATGCTCATGTCGAAGAACGATGAGTGTATCTGCTTTATTATGTCCTGCCCAGTCAGTCCGTACGAGATCATTATCTCGTCCAGCATATCCCTCGCGGCAACGAAATTACCGTTCAGAGCGGCCTCTAGCATCTTCATGACCTCCTCGGGATGTGCCATGCCCGTTGTCTGGTATATGGTGTCGATGTCTATCTTCCTGCCTGTGGACGCTGCCACCTGCAATGAGTTCACCGCCCTTCTGAGGTCCCCTCTTGCCACATGGACCAGGCCGTCCAGGGCGGCATCGTCTATCTTCACGTTCTCGCTTTTTATTATGCGCCTCATATACTCGCGTATGTCCTCGGAGGACAGCGGCCTGAAACGGAACACGGCGCATCTTGACTGTATGGGGTCTATTATTTTTGACGAATAGTTACATGAGAGCACGAAACGGCATATCTTCGAATATTTTTCCATTGTGCGCCTCAGCGCCGACTGCGCATCCGATGTCAATGCATCGGCCTCGTCCATGAATATTATCTTGAACTCCGCCTTACCGAGCGGCGCGGTCCTGGCGAATTCCTTTATCTTTCCTCTGACAACATCGATCCCGCGCTCGTCCGATGCGTTCAGTTCGATGAAGTTCCCCTTCCATTCATCGCCGAACATCTCCTTGGCCATCGCCAGTGCGCATGTCGTCTTTCCCGTCCCGGCAGGGCCGGTGAGCAATAGGTGCGGCATGTTGCCTGCTGACACATAGGCCTTCAGCCTTTCGGTGATATGTTTCTGTCCTATCACTTCGCTCAGGTTCTTCGGCCTGTACCTTTCCGTCCAAATCTCGTTCATGGCAATACACAGTAACTGCGCCCGTCTAAAAATAAACTTCGCCTTGCACCCTCTGTTTAATAAATATCATTATCAAGAAACCGGACCATACGGAGGGACATGAAGCTCATTGAGGCTTATAGGATCGCTGTCGAAGCGGGGATAGAGAACGACCCGAGACCGAAGAAGGACATAGAACAGATGCTGAATGATTCCAAGGAGGCGTATGATAAGCTGGATGCGGATAAGAAGGAGTTCTTCGATCCCGAACGGTTATGGAATCCGTATGCGGATACCAGATTATCATTCGGCGACCCGGATAAGAAAGTGAAGAAACTGATCTGGGGAATAGATATCGGAACGGGGGAGATGGTCCTCGTGGACCGTCTGAACGAAAGGAGGATGAACATCGATGCAGTGGTAGGCCACCATCCCCTCGGTCTCGGAAAGGTCCCGTTCCCGGAAGTGATGAGCATGCAGTCGGACATGTACCATTCCGCCGGGATCCCGATAAATATCGCAGAGGGGCTGACGGACAAACGCATGGACGAGGTGCACAGGGCGGTCATGGCATCCAATTATAATCAGAGCGTTGATGCCGCCCGCCTTCTCAACATCCCGCTGATGAACATCCACACGCCGGCGGACAACATGGTGCAGCGCTTCATGGAGAACCTGTTCGACAAAGAGAACCCGAAGTATGTCGGCGACATCATCGATCTGCTGATGACCGTGCCCGAGTACAGGGAAGCGTCCAGACAGAACTCCCCTCCCGAAATAATAGCGGGAAAGAAGAAGGGGCGTGCGGGGAAGATAGTGTTCAAGATGACCGGCGGCACTTCCGGGCCGAAGGAGATATACGAGAAGATGGCACAGGCCGGGGTGGGAACTGCGGTCGGGATGCACTTCCCTGACAGCCATATAGATGAGGCGAAAAAGTATAACATAAACGTGGTAATAGCTGGACACATGTCCTCCGATTCGCTCGGCATAAACCTCATAGCGGACATCTGGGAGAAAAAGGGGATCGAAACGATACCGTTCTCGGGACTGATACGCATCAGCAGGAATTGAGATGTTCGACGAACGGAGATCGATCATAATCAGAGACGGTAAGAAATTATCGTTCGATTATGTCCCCGAGAAGCTGATACACCGCGAAGAACAGATGAGCGCATTGCGGATGCTGTTCCGCCCTGTCTTTGAGGACGGCCGTTCGGAGACCGCTTTCCTCACCGGTACCGTGGGCACAGGGAAAACAGCAACGGCGAAGAGGTTCTGCGAGGATATGATGCGGTACGGCATGGAATCCGGGAAGCCGGCGGAGTATGTGATGGTCAACTGCCGTCAGCGGAACACGGAGAATGCCGTCGTATTACAGATAATAAGGCATTTTGACCCGGGTCATCCGGACAGGGGGTTCTCTGTGGCGGAGATGCTCAGGACCATCCGCGGGATCATGGAGACCAGGAAGATAAGGTTAGTGGTGGTGCTGGATGAGGCGGACATCCTGATCAAGAAGAATGCCGTTGATATCATCTACCAGCTGTCAAGGTTCAATGAGGAGAGCATAAAAAAGGTATCCTCGATATCGCTGATCCTCATAGCGCAGGATTACATCCTTGATAAGATAGATGTCGCCTCCCTGTCGACATTCAAAAGGACCAACACCGTGCGTTTCAGCAGATATACGAGAGATGAACTCCGAGACATCATTAAAATACGGTCAGACGAGGCCCTCTTCCCTGAGAAGATACGCGAGGATGCCGTCGACCTTATCGCAGACATATCGAAAGAGTTCGGTGATGCGAGATTCGCGATAGACCTTCTGGATAAATCGGCAAGGAAGGCCGAGAACAAAGAAGAGGGGATCATAACGGCGGAGGAGGTCAGGGAGGCGAAGGCGATGATATACAGCGTCGTCACGGAATCGAAGCTCATGGACCTCGACAGGAATCACAAGATCACGCTGTTGGCGATAGCCCGTTCGATAAAGGACAAAGCGTACGTCACAACGGGCGCCGCTGAGAAGACGTATGCGGTCGTCTGTGAAGAATACGGTGAGACCGCGAGGAAGCATACGCAGTTCTGGACATACGTTCAGAACATTGAGAAGACGGGGTTGATAACAACGTCCGTGAAGGGGGATTCCGAAGGAGGAAGGACCACATACATCTCGTTGCCGGACATCCCGTCGAAGGTGCTCGCCCAGAAGATAGAGAGCATCATGGACATCTGATCTTCTTCAGAAGCTCTTTCACTGCGGAAACGGTAGATGCCACTGTGCTCATGCCCTCCAGTTCATCCGGCATCACCCATCTGTGATCGAGATTCTCGGAATTCAGTTCCACATCCGTCCCGTCGTGTGTGAACAGGAACGGGTGGACCTTCCATATTATGTCCTTCTCGCGGATGAATATCGGATCAAGATGCGCATCCGGCCTTGATACCGATATGCCTGTCTCCTCAAATATCTCTCTTACGGCGGTCTCCTCTGCGCCCTCACCCTCCTCTATCCTTCCTGCGACCAGTGACCAGATGCCCGGGAAAGATGATGCATCGTCCGGGCGCCTCAGCATCAGGATCCTGCCGCCGGATAATATGACCGATGATACCGACCCCATGATCTTCACGTTGTGTATCTCCGCCGTCCCGATGTCGCCGTCAACGGTCACATCATCGCCGTTCTGCAGAAGGCTGACGTCGATCCTGTCGATCATCGGGATCGATGATATCACTGCGCCGGTGGCGACTATCGTCTCCGCCGTCCTGTTGATCACCGCTGCCGGTTGCTTCCCGTGCACCTTGAGGTCGTACATCGTGAAAGAGCCGACCGTGCTCCCCTTACCCATCTGGAAGACAAAGATGCGGTCACTGATATTCCCCTTATTGTCCCCTTTCAGTTCGCCGGTGGACCCGTCAACGCCGCCGAGGAAACTGAACGCCCCGTCTATCTTCAGCACTGTTCCTCTTGCTTTCCCTGCCGATATCGATCGTCCGTTCATCATCACAGTACCATCTCCATGAGCTTCGAGAAATCGCTGCAGATGACCTTCTGAGAACAGAGCGTTGGCAGATAGTTACCTGCTTTGGCGGAGTTCGTTCCCGTTCTCTGATAATTCGCCTCGATCGGGGCGACGACCATGCATGTGTCCGCCAGCACCGGGCCGAAGCGTTCCAGTATCCTTACCTGGTCGGGGCATTTATTCCTTGCATCGGATGATGTGCAGAACCATATGTCCACATCCTCCCTTCTTTTCTTCTTATCCTTAAGGAATGCCGCCATCTCCGTTATCTCACGGACGGTCAGATGAGGACATCCGAACGCGATCAGCTGCACGTCGTCCGCCGTGTTCAGCGAGAGCCTTGCATCCTCCAGCTCCTTTTTCCCGATGTGGACCCTCTCCAGATCCTTTATATCATGAAGGGACGCCTCCGGCGTTATGCCCTCGACGTGGAACATCGCGACGGAACCGGCCGCGGCCATCGCGGCCGACATTGATTTCAGGGATTCGATGTCCGGCCTTATGTTCCGGTAATACGGGATGCCCCCTCCGATTATCCTGCCGACCGCCTGGCCTAAAAGCGAATGATCGAACAGCGTACTCCCGATGTCCGCATCTATGACCATGGTGGGCCTCCTGTTCTCATCTGAATGCAGACCGTAATTGGCCGTCTTCCCGATGATCGCGGCCGCCAGTGCCCCCGGGCCGCCTTCCCTGTTGGTCCTTGCCCCGATATATGAGTTCACGAACGACAACGCCGACGATTCCGCCCATGCCACATGGTCCCCGAATGACGGAATGTTGTCAATAAGGTACGGGGTGCATGAGCATGTCGTCCTGACACCCATCTTTCCGTAGAACTCAATGATCCTGAGCTGCTTCTGCGCAAAATGATCTGATATCTTCATCTCACGCCATCTGTCCCTGTCCATGCCTAAAGGATTCAACGTTGCCTTCACAGCGACCTTGGCATCCTTTGACACATCCTCCAGATACTTCAGCCCGCCATCGCCTATCGTCTTGTATGATGCACCTGACAAATGGGCTGATGTGATATCCACCAGCCCGTCGGCGCCGTACACTTTTCCGAGTGCGACTATGAGCTCCATGGCCTTCTGCGCACTCTCGCCTTTACTGCCGCCGAGGATATCCTCTTCGTCCCTGGTGAGATACATATGACGGTCATGATGAACGTATCAGATATATCTTATCAGCGGAACCCGCAACGTTGACGTACATCATCCGCAGAAGTCCATACACTGATGCCTCTTTTCGTGAAAGGTCATGACACCGGCCAGGTGCTCCTGATGACCGCATCCGCTGAGACATCCGCTGCAAATAAAAAAACCATCATGCGGCGTCATTCTTTACGGAGGCATACCGGCAGGTCGCCCTTGGTGTCACGGTGGAATGCCACGCAGTCGCAGCATTTCCCGTGCCTCGGACAGTCGGTGTTCTTGCATATGCAATTATTCTTCTTCTGTTTGCATAACATAGTAACCATCAGGGATTGTGATTCAACGGATATAAAACTGAGCGTCCCTTCAGACCGCATCCGACCGCCATATTATAATATACGCGAGCGGATATCTTAAAGCGCTGAAAAGCATTCGGATGGGATGGGCAGTCAGATGGGAATAATAATAGAGGCCGCGGTAAGCCAGGCGGTCAGTTATGCGACGCAGGACCATGTTCCTGTGATAAGGAGCCTGACGATAGGCAATGATTCCGGCGCCGCCGTTGAAAATATTAAAGTTATGATACGCCCGGAGCCTCCGTTCGCGAAGGCCAAGGCGATCACCGTGAACAGCATCGGTCC
>JAITWO010000037.1 GCA_031285205.1 Methanomassiliicoccaceae archaeon
CGACCGACAGTGACGAGAAGAATCTCCTGGGCTGCCTTGTGTCAAGGGACCTGGGCGCGCTGAAAGTGATATCCCGTTATTCGCAAAGGGAGTATGAGGATGTGTTCAGCGTCACCGGCATCAAGACCATCGTCGGATATCACCGCCTTATAGCCAACGAGATAACCAAGACCCTGATATCCGATGAGAAGGCGGTCATGAAGATGAGCCATGACTCGGAAACATTGTTCTCAGTACTAATAGAGAAGGATTCTCGGATCAAGGGGGTCCCGGTCGGCGACCTTCAGTTCCCGGAAGGTTCGCGTGCCGTATGCATCGTCCGCCGCGACAGGATAATATTCCCGAGGCTTGACACCAGGATGGAGGAGGGAGATTCTCTGCTTGTGTACACCTACGAGACAAAAATGAACAAACTGGAGAAGATGTTCGGGATAAGAATGGCAGATGTGTGAGAAATGATGAGATTCCTTGCGGTGACCCGGAACATACTGGAAAGATCCCGGAGATGGGAGAGCACCTTCCTCAGCACGATGGGCATCACGCTCATGGGCACCGGCATGATACTTTTATTTCCGCTGATGGCCGCGCTGTGGTTCGGTGACGATATCTCCGTCTTCCTAATCCCTGCGGTCTGCTGTCTTTGCGCCTCCGTCCCGCTCTTCGTTCTTTTCAGCGCCGGCAGGAACATGAGGGCCGTTGACGGGATCCTGCTGATATTCGCTGTGTGGGGGGTCGTCATGGGAATAGGTTCGGTGCCGTACATACTGAGCGGCATGGGCCTCATTGACGGGATATTCGAATCGGTCAGCGGGTTCACGACCACCGGGTCGACGGTGCTGCATGATGACCTGTGGGGCATGAGGAGCATCATCCTCTGGAGGTCGATGACCCAGTGGATCGGGGGCATCGCGATCATACTGGTGTTCATATCCCTGTTCCCGATGCTCGGGCTGGGCGGACGTCTGATGTTCGAGAACGAGATGGCCGGCTCGGGGTCCAGGAATTTCACGGCCAAGATGAGGGATGCGGCACTGCAGTTCGTTATGATATACGGACTGTTCAGTGTGGTGTTCTTCGTTGCGTGTGTTCTCATGGGCACCGATCCCTTCGACTCCGTCTGCCTGATGTTCACAACGATCTCCACCGGCGGTTTCCTGCCCTACAACGACCCCTCCGGCCTCGGCGCCGGAATATACAGTATTCCAGTGCAGTTCCTGATATTGGTGTTCATGTTCCTCGGAGGCGTGAATTTTTACCTTCACTATCAGCGCATATACAGGAAGAGGGATGCAGGTTATCTGCGCAACCATGAGTTCAGGTCTATGATCATGTTGTTCGCCGTTGCTTCCCTCATAATTTTTATGATCTCGTTCGGTTCGGTCGGCGATCCGAATGCCCTGGTGCATGCTAAAGACATCATATTCATGGTCGTCTCCTCCGGGACCACCACCGGCTTCAGCGTCACGGGCGGGATAACTGCTGCGGGCGGATGGCTGACGGTGCCTGTGATATTCGGAACGATATTCCTGCTGTGCGTGATCGGAGGGTCCTCCGGGTCCACGTCCGGAGGCATGAAGATAGGGAGGGCCGTCACGGTGCTGAAATTCCTTTCATTGGATCTCAAAAGACGCATCTACCCGCGCGGAGTGTTCGATGTGAAGGTGAACGGAGAGACGATGGATGAGAGGAACACATCGGTCGCATACGTCATCCTGTTCTTATTCACAGGTACGATCGCGGCTGGGTTTCTGGGCCTCATGCTGCTGGAGCCGGGACTCGGCTTCACGGACTCGCTGATCATGTCCCTCTCGTCCGTCACCAATACCGGTTTCACAGGTCCGTACGGTCCGGCGGACGGCCTTGCCTCGCTCTCGGGTGCCGCAAAGGCATTCCTCTCACTGATCATGTGGATCGGGCGTCTGGAGGTCGCCACTGCGGTGCTGATATTCATGCCGTACTTCTGGAAGGAGATATTCCGCGGAAGGCGCAGGATCGTCCGCACCGACCGCGACAGCTCACGCTGACCGCCTGCAGGCGTCCAGTATCCTTATCGCCGCCGGGTCGCCGGGGGATATCTCGTTTATGGCGCCGGCGCACATCTTCGCCTCCTTCAGCCGCGACTTCTCGATGAGGCAGAAGGCCATCGTCTCCAGTGCACCCTTGTGCCTGCTGTCCACTGACAATGCGCGATGAGCGAAGTTCGCCGCCGCGGGGATGCGGCCGTTGATCCGCATCACGTAAGCATTGAGGGCAAGTGAATCCACATCCTTTTTATCTTCCTTCAGATGCTGCTTCGCCGTCTTTATGGCCTCCTTGTTCCGTCCCATGAGCATCAGGGTTCCGCAGAGATTGACGAGGGATGCATATGACGCATCATCGTCCTCCACCAACTGTAACGATATATCATGCGCTTCCTCGAACTCGCCTGCTGAGCATAATATCTCTGTCATGAGCATACGATGCTCGGATGTCATCGAGGTTATCTTCCTGATCTTGGATAATGCGTCCCTGTTCCTCCCCATGAGCCGAAGGGTGGCCGCCTTCTCGTACAGCATCATGTCATCATCATCCTCATCCGCCATCATACCGTACGCTTCCTCGGGCCTTCCGAGGCCTCTCAGCGACCTTGCGATCATCAATCTGTCTCCGGCCCCGGACACTGTCATTCTTGCCACCTTGTCCAATATTCTCTGACAGCCGTCCTCATCATCCACCGCCTTCAGGAGGGACGCGCACTTCAGCAGGATGCGCGGATCATCGGACGGATCGGCTATGGTGTCCACCATCGGCCTCACCTTTCCGTACTCCTCGTTCTTTATGTGGAGCTGTATGCTTGCGAATGTCTTTTCGATGTCCATCGTCTCGTGCAGATGTTCAAACAAAATAAAGTTATGCGCCGCCGCCCTTTGCGACCGATCAAAAGGTCTGGGATGTTCTATATATTTCTATGCCATCAGTGTAACGATGAAAATAAAGACGATATCCGTGTACGGGCTGTTCGGCCGCCATGACCATACCGTGAATGTATTCAATGACGGGCTGACGTACATACACTCACCGAACGGATGTGGCAAGAGCACTCTCATAAGGGTCATGTCGCTTCTGTTCGCAGGCAGCACGAAAGACCTCATGACGGTACCGTTCGAGAGGATGGACATCTCATTCTCCGATGATTCCAGCCTCATCGTCGAACGGTCGGAGAATGAACTTCTCATACAGATGCAGAGGAACGAGATCGTATCGCCGTTGGACGCGAACGAACTGCCGGCGCTGGCCCGGACCACGTTCATCCCGTCCGAGCGGACAGTGGTGAGAAGAGGCGACGGCCGCATAATGAATGCCGTCGAAGCGTACGCGAACGACCTTTCCGGTAAACTGAAGACGGCAAAGAAACAGCATGAGTTGGTTGTACCTCAGTACAACGATGATAGGGGGGACGACGAACTTGTCTTCTGGGCAAAGGACCTAAACGCCAAGCTGAACTTCATACGGGATGCGGGGATCGTGATGAACATGCCTGCCGGCCTCAGGTTCCCGCCGACCCGCTACGACCTCATGGAATCGCGGAAACAATATTCGGACCTAATCCACGGCATCTCGGAATTCGTCGGGAAGAATTATTATCTCTCGGAATCGACGGTGGTGTTCAAGGATGTGATCAACAGCTTCCTTCTTGACAAAGAATTACGGGTCGACGAGAAGAGCCACGTCGTGTTCGTCCTGGATAACGGCGTGGTGCTCCCCATGGACTCTCTCTCGTCAGGCGAGAAGCAACTGTTCATATTATTCTACAGGATGCTGTTCGAGGCTATGCCGTCGTCGTTCGTCATGATAGACGAACCGGAGATATCGCTGCACGTATCATGGCAACAGAGGCTCGGACAGGCGATGAAGGACATCGCAAGGCTCAGGGACCTGCAGGTGGTGGTTGCGACCCATTCGCCGCAGATAGTCCATAACGACTGGGACCTGGCGAACGAACTGAGGGCTGGACGTGCGTGAGCTGCTGACCCACAATGACATCGCGAACGAGATATCAATGAAACGTTCGCTGTTCGGCGGGTCGTTCCTGATCGTTGAGGGGGCCACCGACGGAAGGCTCTACGGGAAGTTCGTCGACAGGGAGGAATGCGAGATCATCCCGGCACATTCCAAGGACAATGTGAGGATATCCGTCAGAGAGTCGATGCGCCGGAACGACAAGAAGGTGCTGGGGATCGTGGACGCGGACCTGGACCCGCTGAAGGGCATTTCCCACAAGCCGCCGCTGTTCGCGACCGATTGCCGCGATATCGATACAATGATGATGAAGAGCGCCGCATTGGACCATGTGCTCATGGAGTACGGCGACCGTAACAGGGTCGACACCTTCGTGAACCGGTACGGATCGGTTAGGGATGCGGTCATACAGGCATGCTACCCTCTGGGCCTTCTGATGTTCGCCTCCGACAGGAATGACGACGACCTGTCGTTCAGGGACCTCGACCACTCCCTTTTCATTGACAGGAGGAGCCTCAGGGTCAACATCGACAACATGATCGGAACGGTCGTCGGCAACTCGCCGCACTCCCGCACGGACAGACGGGCGGCGGCGGCGCACCTCTCCAAGGAGATGAGATATGAGCATGACCCCTGGGACATCTGCAGGGGACATGACATGGTGTCCGTGCTTGCGATGGGGCTTCGCGATATATTCGGAGGATATAACAGCAAACACATACGCACCGGTGAACTGGCCGGCGCGCTGCGTCTCGCATACGGGAGAGAGGATTTCCGCACCACACAACTGTACGGAAGCGTGGAGGGCTGGTGCTCATCGGGCGGATGCAGGGTGTGGTCTCAGATGTCCTCTCTCTGAATACCGCCGGACGTCTCCATGATCTTCTGAACTCGTCTTTCGCTGCTCTCCAGTATCTTCCTGCAATGGTCCCTCAGTTTCACGGCATTCTCGTATATGTCCAGACTTCTATCCAGATCGAGACCGCCGTTCTCCAGCATGTCCACCAGCTCCTCGAGCTCCCTTAGACTCTCCTCGAATGACATCTCATTCACGTCCTTGCTCATTTCCTGATCACCTCTTTGATTTTTGCGTTAGCAATACCATCTTTCATTGTTATCTCCACATCGGAACCGGGAGATATCTGATGCACGGATACCAGTGTCGCCCCGTCCGGCCCTTTCACAAAACTGTACCCTCTTTCCAGCACGTTCATCGGGTTGACGGCCCTCAGTCTTTGATCGGCCGATATCATATCTTTCCTCCGGCCGGCGATCATCTGCGCCACTGACCGGTCCGCCGCTGCGGATGCATCGTCAAGTTCCATGAACAACTGCTCTATCCTGTCCTTGGCACGCCTCGGCGAAAGCTTGGCGTCAGCCATACGGAACATCCCGTTCTTTTCGTTCATTATCGATCTTACGGACACGGATGCGCGTCTCGACAATTCATTCACATTCTTTGATTCGCTGATGACTGCCTCCTTTGCCCTCTTCAATGACAGTTTTGAATCCAGCGCAACGAACCTGCTGTTCATCAGGGATATGCATGCCGCAAGCGACCTTGATGCGCGCATCATCATCCCGTCGATGTTCCTTGCCTCGGAAGAAACATCCGGAAGTGCCATCTCCGCGGCCGCTGAAGGCGTCGGTGCGCGCACATCCGCGACCATGTCCGCTATCGTGAAGTCGGTTTCGTGACCGACGGCGGATATCACCGGTATACGGGAGGCTGCTATTGCTCTCGCCACGGATTCCTCATTGAACGCCCATAGGTCTTCGGCAGAGCCTCCTCCCCGTCCCACTATCATGATGTCCGCGTTCTGGGTGTTCATAAGCTCTATGCCCTTTGATATAGACTGTGCAGCGCCCTCTCCCTGGACCAGCACCGGCACCAGGATGATGTTCACCGGAAATCTCTTCTCAGCCACTCGTATTATATCGTGGATGACTGCTCCCGTGGGCGATGTGACAACCCCCACCGTCATCGGATATCTGGGTAATTTCCTTTTTCTGGATTCGTCGAACAGCCCTTCCGCCCTCAGCTTCTTCTTTAGCTCCTCCAGCGCAAGGTACATGTCCCCTATGCCTGACCGCCTCATTGTCATGACGTTGAATTGATACGAACCTCTTGCGACGTACATGTCCACCGATCCGAACGCAGTGACCTTCAGGCTCTCGGCGGGCTCGAACTGCAGTGAGTTCCTCGCCCCTCTGAACAATGTGCACCTAACCTCGCTCCTCTGGTCCTTCAGCGTGAAATAATAATGACCGGACGAATGCCTTGTAAGATTTGATATCTCTCCGGAGACCCATACATCATTGATCGATGACTCTGATGCAAGAACGGTTTTCGCTCTTTCGTTAAGCTCAGAAACAGATATCACCGAGGCCATCGGCCAACATACCGCATCTTCGTATTTTATTCTATCAATCGTAAAGATGTTATATATTACCGTTGTTCGGTGGCTGATGAATGACGATGAGATACGGAACGTGATGGACCCGTCCTTACCAGATCACATATTCGAGGTCATAAAAAGTGTGCACAACGCACCGTATTCCCGCCTGAACAAGGTGGATCCGATCAGCATAAGGCCGGATGAGGTATGGTGCAGGATGCCGCTTGACGAGAGCACGTTGAATAGCATAGGCCTCACGCACGGTGCGGCGATATTCGCTCTCGCGGACTGCACGTTCGCATTTGCGGCCAACCTTCACGGTGAGAAACAGATAGCGCTTTCCGGCAGCATAATCTATCACAGGCCGGGAGTGGGCAATGAGCTGACGGCATGTACATCCAAAATCAGTGACACCAATTCCGTCTCCACCTATGAGGTGAGGGTATACTGCGGCGGTAAGCACATCGCCACGGCCACGTTTGTCGGATTCAAACTGAAGGATAAGAAGGCATGACCGTACTTTCGCACAGGTCCGTGACATCCTTTAATATCCGTAACAGAATCTTGTTCCCGTGAGACCTGCCAAGACCATCGATCAGATATACAGCGAGGTGAAGGATCTTGACATCGTCATTTCAAGCGATGCGTCGCTGGTCACCGCGCTGAACAATCGTATAGACGTTCCAAGGATCGGCAGATTGGCGTCCACCCCGAAGATGATCGCAAAGGACCTGGAAGATGCCGTCCTGGAAAAACTCATGGACTCCGGGAGATGCACCGACGACGGGACATACGGGATAATGGACGATGTGAAACTTCTTGAACGGATATCAGAGATCACCGGATATGACATAAGATTCGTGCATGGTGAAGTGGAGAACATCAGGACGATCCGGAAACATACCAAGGATGTGTACAAACATCTTAACGGAAGGCCGTCCAAAGAGATATACAGGGTGTTTGCGGAGCTTCCGACATATGAGTTGGTAATGGATTCCTTCAACCCCTCAGAGCATCGCATGTACGATGGAGGGAGAACGGCGGTCATCGGCATCGAGTTGTTCAGCGACCTCGACAAACATTTCATACCGGCCGAGTTCGAGGAGATCGACATGTTCACGGATGACGGAGGTCATGACATCGGCATCGTCTATGCGGTAGGGAATGACAGGGAGGTCGCGGAGCATGCCGCAGACCTGATATCGCTCATCAACCCGGAGGATGCCGCGATAGTCATGGATACGGGCGGAAATATCGCGGATGCCGTCCGTTCCGCGCTTTACAGGAAAGGCGTACCGTTCAAGAATGTCCTCACTGCAAAGGATATTGTGCATGTACGGGATTATTTGGAATTTGTAAGAAAGGGATTGACATATGAGATACTGACCGTAGGCGACGTAAGAGAGCTGTTCGCATGCTACGGTGCGCTTGCCCGCAGTAAACATGATGAGTACCTGCTCAGCGGATACACGAGGATGGCAGGGGATGAGTTCAAGGAATTGGCAGAGATAATGAAAAATATCAGGGAGCACACCTTCTCTGAACTGTGCGCCAAGATAGTAAGGGACAGCCACCGCGGAACGGTTATGATGATCCTTGATGAGCTTGATCTCAGCAGCCTTCGGATCAACGAAAGGACGGCCGGCGCCGCATCATATCTGATAGGCGCCATGGACGGGATAAAGCACAATGTACAGATACCGGATAATGAAAAAAGAGGGGTCCTTCTGGCGGACTGCCGTAATTCGGCATTCATAGACAGGCCGTTCGTGATATTCCTTAACATGGACAACGCGTGGGCCGGGCAGAACACCGGACATGATTACGTGGACAGGGCGGAAGAGGAGGAAAAGGACCGTCTGAGATTCCAGGTACTGCTGCAGCAGGGATCATCCCGCATGTATATCGTGAACACGATGAAGAACGGTAAGGATGCGAGACCATGCATACTGTTTGACCCACTGAACATCAACAGCGGCGGCTCATTGAGCAAGATATCATCGTTCAGCGATATCACCAACACCAAAGTGATAAAAGGTATATGGCGTGTGCCCGATGTGCCTTCCGAGAAGGTTCAACGTCCTCCGCCCGCCTCTAAAAAAGAATTGGAAAAATTCTCGAAATCGTCGATGAGCGCCTACCTCTCATGCCCACGGGCTTATCTTTTCAGCAGGTTCGTCGGGTCGCCGGACAGTGAGCACACAGTCTTCGGGAACATGATACACGAATTCGCCGAGTTCTGCGCCTGTTACCCTGACATCGCCGCGGAGAACATGGACGCCTGCATAAAAAAGATCACGGACCTCTGGGCCGGCATCTCATGCCCGGAAAGGAATGACATAGATATCTCCAAAGTGAGGACAGCGGTGACGAACACCGCAAAGTTCATCGCTTCGCTTAACCCTTCTTTGAGGCCGGATGCTCCAGCAGACAGGGACAATGTCTTCTTCAGGGAGTTCGGATGTAATATGACCTCACGCGACATCGAAAAATGGCTTGACTCGGACCGCACCAAACTGCGCGGAAAGATAGATCTGCTTCTGGGAAGGAAGATAATCGATCATAAAACAGGCAGGCCTCATCCTCTTTCCGATATAGCGAAGAGGATGGACATCATCGGAAATGCCGATGACCCGGAGCTGCAGCCGTTCGTCTACCTGTCGATGCTGGATGATGCGCTCGGGGATCAGGATGCGAAGGAGTTCATATTCTTCTATGCGATGGACAATGAAATGGAGTCATCGGACCCGGGCTTCAACATCACCCGGAACATCCGAAGGATCGTGCTCCTCCCTGTCAGAAGGACCGAGCTCATACGCAACGGCACCATATCTGATATCATCACCAGGACCAAAAGCAGAGCGTTCATAAAAGAATTCGAACGGAGGTTCAATGATGCGCTCCTTGAGGCAGGTGTGGAAAATGCGGCATCGTGGGAACATGACGGCCCACTCTTCGATAGGATATTATCTCTGCATACAAAGGATAACAAAGGCGTAAGGGAAGGAATAAGAACGGCGATAAGAATGGCCGCGGAGATCATATCAAGGCCGGCGATACATGACCCCGTGAACAACATCATCCTGATACCGCGCGATTCCATCGAATGGTTCAGGGAGTATGCGATCGAGCTTCATAAGAAGGCGGATATGCAGCAGCTGACCGGCCTTCCGTGCGAGCCGCGCATAAAGTGCAGGGACTGCGATCATTTCCATATGTGCACCGGAGGAGGCGATCCTGATGACGGACCTGAATGATAATCAGAAGAGGATAGCCGATACGATCAACGGCATCGTAGTGGTTGACGCCGGCCCCGGGACGGGCAAGACACACACGATAGTCCGCAGGTACATGAACATACTCGATAATGACACTGACCCGTCGGATGTGTTGTTAGTGACATTCACCAACAACGCTGCGGCGGAGATGGAAGAGAGGGTAAAGGCGGAGATCATATCATCCGGCAGATGGGACACTGCATCCGTACGCTCGTCCACATTCGATTCGTTCTGCCTCAAGGTCGTGATGGAATCCCCGGAGACGGTCAGCGGATTCTTCAGGACAAGAGAGACATTAACGAGAGGTGCCAGGCTGGTTCAGAATGAGACGCTGGACCAAGAATATTTCAAGAATGTGTACACGAAGTTCATAAGGCGCTACGGCCGCATGTACGGCAGAGTGCCTGCCATCCTCGGCACATCCTACAGCGATCTTTACCGGGTCATTCAAAAACTTATGAGTATCGGCATCGTTCCGACACATGAGGGCGGATGGTTCGGGAGAGATGCCGGAGTGATATACGGGGACAGCGACGAACTGACGGCCATGCTTTCGGGGATGATGGAGGATGTGTCAAAAAGTTACAGTGATAACAGGGACCTACATCCCGACAGGATGTCCGGATCGGTGACCTCTGAAATGATACATGATGCTGTGAACGACCCTCGGAAAGAGCTTATTTCGTTCATCAACGGCGTATATTATGAGTTCATAAGAAGCTCCATATCCGATAACCGGCTTACATTCGGCCTGACAGCACTGTTCGCGTTCATCATACTCTACAGCGACAGACAGATAAGGAGAATGATGTCCTTCCGCTATGTGATGGTGGACGAATTCCAGGACACCAATGAGCTTCAGTTCCTGATATCGTTGCTCATCCTCAGGGAACCGAACCTGTGCGCGGTCGGCGATTGGAAGCAGGGGATATACGGGTTCAGGTATGCCAGCATAGAGAACATCACCGAGTTCGATGAACGGCTACTCCTGATGAGGACCTTCCTTGACAAAGGTGAGAAGAGGACGGTCATCGGAAAGAAGAAGGCGGTGCACCTCTCCCTTACGGAAAATTACAGGAGCACCCAGCTGATCATCGACACCGCGTTCAGGTCGCTGAGATGCCGAGCGGGGAAGGATGACATCATACAATTGGCAGAGGACCGTATCATCGGTCTCACGGCCGTCAAGAAGCATGATCTGACGGAAGTGGTGAGACTGAGCGCCGATAATGAGGAAAAGGAGGTGCTCACGATACTTCAGAGTATCTGCGAATATGTGAGCAGCCCCGGGTACAAGATCGCGGTCCATGACCACGAGGGCAACCTCAAGGAACAGCGGGATCCCGTGTACGGAGACATTGCGGTGCTGTGCCGCGACGTGGACATGTGCATAAAGATCAAAGAGGCGGCCGACAGATACGGCATACCGGCCCACCTTCAGGGGGACGTGGACATAATGGCCACGCGCGAGGGGAAACTCGCGCTTGCCTGGCTTCGTTACATAAACAACCAGAACGACCCTCGCGGGCCCGTTGCCATTCTGGCGGATGAGGGATACTGCCTTGCAGAATTGAAAGAATTGTTCCCGGACGGATACAGAGCGGGCGGGGTCCCCGGTCACCTGAAGGAGGTTAGGGATGTCCTTCACATGAAGAAGCGGAGGATCAACGATCTTTTGACGTCCGTATTCGAATATCATGGCCTGAACAACGACATCACCCAGACAATAATATCAACGATATCGTCGGTCCACGACGGCAGCATGCTCACCGTCCCCGGAATAATCAGGTTGATGGAGACGGACATAGACGGAAGGTCCAAATACACGGTGGATGCGCTGCTCGACGGAAGGTCGGTGATGATACAGACGATGCACAAGTCCAAGGGGCTTGAGTACCCCATAGTTGTGATAGGCGGCCTCAACGCACGCAGGATGCCCTCCTCGAATTATGATAAGGGGAGCATCATGTTCGACCCCCTCTACGGGATAAGGCTGACCAAAGAGTATGGTGTGCTCAACGGACACCACAAACTGTTCGCATGCTGGAAATGGAGCATCATAAAGAAGGTCTGCGGGCCCGATAAGGCTGGTGAGAGAAGACTGTTCTTCGTGGCGCTCTCACGCGCCAAGCAGTACATAACGATGACATGCCGCAACAAGGACATATCAACGTTCATGACGGACATCGGCATCGGCGAGATCAAAAAGATCGACCCGAAGATCGATATGATGAGGATCAGCCCTGCGGCCGCATCGGGCGGGCGGCCTGATATAAGGGAATATGAGCGCAGAAAAAGGAGGGTCTCGCTGCATGACATAATGGGCGAGTATGAAGAAAGCGGCGGCGGGAAAGGAGAGGAGCACGGAAGGCGTGTGCATAAGGTCGCACAGCGCATCATGTCGGGGATGACCGTGAGCACGGATGATGACGAAACGGCATACCTGCGTTCCCTTTATAAAAAAATAAAGGGAGCGAAGATAATGACCGAAGCGGACTGCTCGCTACCGGTAGGAGATGCGGTCATCGCTGGACGAATAGACATGCTTGTTGAGTTCGATGACCGTGTGGAGATACATGACTTCAAGACGGACATGAACCGTGTGAACGAACCTCGTTACGTGATACAGCTGAGCGTCTATGCGCACGCCGCCTCGTCATTGGGGAAACCTGTGAGGTGCGTCATCGATTACGTCTCCAGGAACGAGAGCGTAGAAGTGGGCATCGTCGGCATAGATGAAATAAACGAAGAGATACGGCGTTCCGGTCTTTGACGGTACGGTTACGTTTATTATATTCATGCGCGTTTGAACCCCTATGGAAATTCAGGGTCTGACCGACAGCGAGGTCCATGATAGAGTATCCCGCCATGAGGTCAACTCCGTGGAGAATGCGGTAAGCAGAACGTACTTCGATATAATCACGAAGAACATCTTCACGGTGTTCAATCTGCTGATATTTACCATAACCGCATTGCTCCTCTACTTCGGCGAACCGATAAGCGCCGCAGCGGCGGTCGGTATAATCGTGATGAACATCCTGATCGCTACCGTACAGGAGATACGGGCGAAGCGCAGGCTTGATAAGATCGCATTGCTGATGCGCCCGAAGGTCGTCGTCGTCAGGAACGGTACTGAAACAGAAATAGACCAGTCGAAGATAGTAAAAGATGATGTGATCCATCTGCGCAGCGGCGACCAGGCGCTGGTGGACGGCGTCCTCATCAAAGTGAGGTCGCTGGAGGTCGATGAATCGCTACTCACAGGTGAATCAAAGACGGTTAGGAAGAAGATAGGTGATCCGGTCTATTCGGGATCATACTGCATCACCGGCGAGGGGCATTATCAGGTGACGGCGTTCGGGGACAGGACGTTCGCGGCGAAAATGCTCGCCTCCGCGAAAAAATTCGACAATAAGCAGAGCCCCCTGCAGATGGAGACCGGTGCGATAACAAAGCTGCTCATGATCTTCGCGCTCGTCTATCTGGCGGTGCTGATATCCGTCAACCTCTATTTCGGGAACAGGCTTGCTGATGTCGGCAACTTGAAAATGGCCGTCGTGATACTCGACATCGTCCCCATTGGTCTTTTTCTGATGATCGTGATCGCATACATGATAGCCGCCATGCGGATGTCCGACAGCGGTGTGCTCCTGCAGAGGGCCAACTCGGTGGAATCGATGAGCCACGTTGATACGGTATGCATGGACAAGACCGGGACGATCACCACCAATAAGCTGATATTCAAGGAGATGACCGCCTTCGGCGACCTGGAAGCGGCCGAATATTACATGAGGATGTTCGCATCGGTCACCGGCAGCCCGAACAAGACCATCGATGCCGTTCTGAACAGATACGGCAGAATGAAGGATGTGCAGCTGCTGGATGAGATAATGTTCTCATCCGAGCGAAAATTCAGCGCTGTGAAGGT
>JAITWO010000051.1 GCA_031285205.1 Methanomassiliicoccaceae archaeon
ATGATCTAGCACACGTCCAGGTTGCGTATGATCGGTAATCATGGGGCTGTATCCGGCCTCATCCTCCATTCCGGAGCCCTATACCTCTTCCCCGCCAGAGGACCTCTCTACGGGTGCACGTTTTTCATTAATTGTCAGCCAGCACCCTGTGTGGGCGTGGCGGAATTCCCGATTATCGGAGACATATTTAAAGGTTTGTAGAAACCGAAAATATTTCCGTTTCATCCGGACGTATCCAAACGGCTCAATGGGCCTCATCGAGCAGAGACCGCTTACGCGCGTATTATATTTATAGTTATGTGGTGTAAGCGCCCTTTACTCAGGGAACAAAAACTGTGACCGCTGAGTTCGGGAGCATTTTATGCAATTCCTTGAGGTGCGGATGATACAAATGGATGAGATCGTCGCGCAACGGCCTCTTACCGAGAAGCTTGGATATCACGGACACTTCTGCGCGCCCTTCCACCTTCCACACGGGCTGCTCGTATGAGGTGTCCGTCATCACTATTATCGGAAGCCTCAGCGTAAGCTTGTCCCTTTCGGTGCACGCATTGTATATCATACTTACCTCATCCCGGGTCATCTCACATACGTGACCCGCACGCGTCCTGTACGTATAATCCTTTGAATCCATGTGATCGATGATGTTCCTTCTTCCGACGGGCGCATGATCGTTGATCCCTGACAGGAGATGCTCCACTTCCATATACCTCAATATGGCAGTGACCAATAATATACATACGGATACGTTCATCTCATATCATGGACAAAGGACTTGCGGATGCGCTCAGCAGACACCCGTGCTATAATGTGGATGCGCACAAAAGGTTCGCGAGGATGCATCTGCCCGTCGCGCCTAAATGCAACATCCAATGCAACTACTGCAACCGGAAGTACGACTGCAGCAACGAATCGCGGCCCGGTGTCACGAGCTCTGTCCTCACACCGGCGGAGGCGATCGATAAGATAGGCTTTGTCAGAGAGAGGATACCCGAGCTCAGCGTCGTGGCGATCGCCGGCCCCGGGGACCCGCTGGCCAACGATGAGACGATGAGGACGATAGAACTGATCCATGATAATTATCCGGACCTCACGATGTGCATATCCACGAACGGGCTGATGCTCCCGGAATACGCTGAACGGCTGTATGAGAAGGGTGTGCGTTTCGTAACGGTCACGATGAACGCATATGATACTGACGTCTCTTCGAAGATATATGATTCGGTGATCTGGAACGGAACGAGGCTGAGAGGCAAGGGGGCGGCGGAGAGGCTTCTCAAGAACCAGCTGGAGGGAATGAAGAAGTGCATCGGCCTCGGGATGCTGGTGAAGGTGAACGTCGTCCTGATCCCGGACATCAACGATCATCATATACCCGACCTGGTAAATTTTGTGAAGGGATTGGGTGTGTATATAGTGAACATACTCCCCCTCATACCCGTGGAGGGGACGAAATTCTCAGACATGAGGGCACCTTCGCCCGAGGAGAGGAAGAGGCTGATGGACCTCTGCGAGGACGGCGTTAAAATGATGCGACACTGCAGACAATGCCGCGCGGATGCGATAGGCCTTCTGGATAAGGACCGGTCGGGAGAGTTCGTACGCACGGGGGCATGCGGCTCCGGATGCGGACCCGTGAACGTCGCTGTGAATGATACGGTACGTGATGATGCGTGCATAGCTGTGGCGTCCGATGACGGCATTAACGTGAACGGAGGGTTCGGTAACACTCCGTCGTTCCGTATCTACGCATACAAGAACGGCGAGATAACAGAAGGAGGCATCGTGAAAGTGAAAGAACACGGCGGAGTGTACGGTGATGCGCACACCAAGAACATCGCTGACCGCGTGATATCATTGAAAGAGGCGGACATCATCATCGTAAAAGAGATCGGCCCGAGGCCGCTGAAGGAACTTAATGACGCGAAGAAGTACGTTCATGTTGCGTCCGGTAACGTCATGAATGCGATACTGAACGCTGTAAAAGCGCACAGGAGCTGAGATCGATCCCTGCCCACAAAGGACGCAGAAAGATCGATTTACAAAAGTTATATTAATTGTAATACATGTCCTTCATATATTGACTGCTCGGTCAATTGCTCGGTGAATGGAAATGGCAACAAGCTCGTTCTACACGAATCTTAAAATAATGACTGAGGAGGCCGGACAGGCACTCCTCAGAGCGTTCGAGGAGGCTGAGCGGAGGCCTCCGAAGGAACCCTCTAGCCCAAGCATAGATGAGCGTTTGGCAGAAGGCAGAAAATGGGTGGAGGCTGGTGCTCTTGACCCCCTCATACAGAGTAACAAGCCTGAGTGATCTCCTCTCCCTGTATACACAGGAACATGTTTCCGAGGCATTCTCAACATTCTCTTGTGAAAGGGACAAGGACGTGGAATCGTTCCTGAAGGAAAAAGAGATAGTGCAGGAGAAGAAACATATCTCCCGTACGTATCTGATATTCACAACCAATGAGGAGCCGGAACTGGCCGCATATTTCACGGTGGCTGTTAAAAGCATGGATGTTACAGACCTTGAATGCAACAGCGCGCTGAAAAAGAAGATGAACATCCATGATGGCCTGCGCAGGCGTATCTGATCGGTCAACTCGGAAGGGGAGACGGAAGCCGAAAAGGATTGGGGAGGTTTGCCATGGAGCGTGCTATGGAGATCATAGAAAGCGCCAACTCGAAGGTCGGATGCAGAGTAGTGCGGCTGGATTGCAGACCTTCTTTGGTGAAATATTACACCGACAACGGATTCGTGCATGCATATCGGGATACAGAGAGAGGACTTGACCGGATGGCTCCCATGATCTGATGAGACGGGACGTTATTATTTATTTGAGAAGTGTATGCGTGCGACAATGAACGCAAAAGAATTGCGAAACGCATACGTCTCATTCTTCACAGAAAGGGAGCATGCCTACATTCCGTCATCGTCACTCATACCTGAGAATGATCCGACCGTACTGTTCACCACCGCCGGGATGCATCCTCTCGTGCCCTACCTTCTGGGCCAGAAGCATCCCGCGGGGAAAAGATTGGTAAACTATCAGAAATGCATCAGGACCGGGGACATAGACGAGGTCGGAGATGCGACCCATCTGACGTTCTTCGAAATGCTCGGGAATTGGTCCCTTGGCGATTATTTCAAAGACGGTTCGATAAGGATGAGCTACGATCTTCTGACCGAAGTTCTGAAGATACCTCTCGACCGCCTTGCGGTCACCGCTTTCGAGGGTGATGATGATGCTCCCCGGGACATGGAGACGTACGGCATCTGGAAAGACCTGGGTTTCAGGGACGATCAGATATTCTTCTACGGTAAGAAGGACAACTGGTGGGGCCCGGCCGGTCAGACCGGACCTTGCGGCCCCGATACCGAGATATTCTACGATAACGGACGGCCGAGATGCTCCCCCTCCTGCGGGCCGGCGTGCAAATGCGGAAAATATGTGGAGATATGGAACAACGTGTTCATGGAGTACAACAAGAACGAGGACGGTTCGTATTCTCCGCTGAGCCAGAAGAACGTCGACACCGGGATGGGCCTGGAAAGGGTGCTGACGATGATGAACGGTGCAAAGAGCGTCTATGAGACCGAGCTGTTCATGCCCACGATCGCGGAGCTTGAAAGGCTCTCCGGAAAGAAGTATGAGGATCATATCAAAGACTTCAGGATAATAGCGGACCACATGAGGGCGGCGACATTCATACTCGGCGACAACATGGGAATAGCGCCTTCGAAAATGGATCAGGGGTATATCCTCAGGCGACTGATCAGAAGGGCCATCAGATACATGCGGAAGCTTGAGATCGAAGAGAACCAGCTTGTCAACATTTGTAAGATGATAGTTGACCGGTACTCTGATGTCTACCCTGAACTGGATAAGAACAAGGATTTCATATTCAGGAACATCGCCGCCGAAGAAGAAAAATTCAGCAAGGCACTTGACCGTGGGCTGAGGATCGCTGACAACATGTTCAGAGAGCTCGGGAACGAAAAGATCATGAGCGGAGAGCTTGCGTTCCGTCTGTACGATACGTTCGGTTTCCCGATCGAATTGACGAAAGAACTGGCTGACGAGCGCGGCATATCGGTTGACGTGAAAGGGTTCGATGACCGTTTCAGGAAACATCAGGAGACGTCCAGAGCGGGCGCGGAGCATAAGTTCAAGGGAGGGCTTGCGGACAGCGGCGATGAAACAACGAAGTTGCATACCGCAACACATCTGCTCAACGCCGCACTGAGGCAGGTGCTGAGCGCGGACATAATGCAGAAGGGCAGCAATATAACTCCTGAAAGATTAAGATTCGATTTCAACTTCGACCGGAAGATGACGCCTGAGGAGATCCAGAAGGTATCGGACATCGTGAATGATGCCATAAAAGCGGGCATTGATGTCGTCTGTGAAGAGATACCATACGAAGAGGCGAAGAAAGCGGGTGCGATAGGGGTATTCGAAGGCAAATACGAAGATATCGTGAAGGTTTACACGATCCGCGGCATCTCGAAGGAGATGTGCGGCGGGCCGCATGTCTCCAATACAAAGGACATAGGCGGATTCAGGATCCAGAAGGAAGAGAGCTCCGCCGCCGGTGTCAGAAGGATAAAAGCAGTTGTCGGGAACTTTTAATCGTCCAGAGCGAACTTTGCCGCTTCACGCACATATTCCGACGGGTCGTTGAGAAGGCCCCTCAGTTTCATCTTTATCTCATCGTCCATGCAGAAGCATTTATGATATACGCGGCCGGCCGCCCATGCTGCCATTCCCCTCACTTCTTTCTCATGATCGTCCAGAAGCAAGGATATGGCGCTCATGCAGTCATCGGCCATTTCAACGGTGCCTGCCGCTTCCCCTATGCCCCATGCGACATTTTCCCTTACTATTTCGTCAATGCTTCCCGCCAGGCAGACCAGCAGCGACGGTATCCTCTTATCTTTCACCTTATTCTGTCCCATCTTGGCTGCGCACCATGTGACCTTCTGAACTATGACCGTGTCGGGGGACATCGATAACATGAGAAGCGTTCCCAACAGGTCGCTGTGGTCATTCTTCATTCGCAGGCTGGCATCAAGATCGTCGAGACCTTTTGACACGACGGAAACGTCATCCGACAGCAGGTCGTCGTATATGCTCATGATCTCACTTCGGCGGCACCGGCTTTTCTTTATAGAATTCACATCTCGGATAATCTGTCTCGGGGTCGCACATCTCGTAGTCCGGTAATTTAAGGACGTCCATCCTGATGCGTTTCGACTTGCAGCTAGAGCATCTCCCGTCCGCTGCCAGCCATAGGCACCTTACCTTCTCTGCCATGTTCCGCAATACTGTCAGACGGATTTATAACCGTATCGAAAATTTATTAAGGGGAGTGGACAGAGCGAGATTTGAACTCGCGGCCTCTACCATGCCAAGGTAGCGATCTTCCAGCTGATCTATCTGCCCGTGTGGAGCGTGAGAATATTTTGTCGTTCTTAAAGGTTTGCTCAGCTCAGTATGAATTCCTGAGCGTGGTCTGGAAGCGGTGCGTCTCCCCGGATATGTTCGTAGGGTAGCGGTTGTTCAGGCACGCGAGACATATATCATTCTCCGGTTTGCCGATCGCTTTGACAAGGCCCGGTACGCTTATATATCCTAAACTGTCCGCCCCGATCTTCCTGCATATCTCATTGACGCTGTACTTCGTCGCAATGAACTGATCGCGTGATTTCATATCGACGCCGTAATAACATGGTGCGATCACCGGGGGGCATCCTATCCGCACATGCACCTCTTTCGCTCCGGCATCCCTGAGCATCTTCACCAGTTTGACCAGGGTCGTACCTCTCACTATGCTGTCATCCACGATGAGTATGCGCTTTCCGTTCACCGTCGACCTTATAGGGTTCATTTTCATTGCCACGCTGTCCTCGCGCTGCTTCTGATCCGGAAGTATGAATGTGCGCTCCGCGAAACGGTTCTTCATGAAACCTTCCTCATACCGTATGTTCGATCCAATCGAGTACCCGAGCGCATGCGCACGCCCCGAGTCCGGTACTGGCATCACCAGATCTACATCCGCGGGGGATTCGGATGCCAGTATCTCGCCGACGGCCTTCCTTACATCGTATACTTCCCTGCCGTCTATCACAGAGTCCGGTCTTGCGAAGTATATCCACTCGAACATGCAGTGTGCGGACGGATAATTAACGGACGACGGGTGTGATTTTATCTCATTGGCGGTTATCTCGACGACCTCTCCCGGTGCTATGTCCCTTATGAGGTCCCCCTCGAATATGTCTATCGCCACGCTTTCCGATGCCAGTATGTAACCGTTGCCCAGCCATCCGACGCACAGCGGCCTGAATCCGTACGGGTCGCGGACCCCGAAGACCCTGTTGTTGTAAAGCAGTGTCAGTGAGTACGCCCCTTCGATCTCGCCCATCGTCGACCTTATCGCCTTCACGGGGTCATTGTTCTGTATGAGATGTTTCGCAATGATCTTTGATATCAGTTCAGAATCGGAGTCGGTAAGGAATGACCATCCCGTGTCCAGATATTTTTTCTTCAGTTCTTGGTAGTTGGTGATGGCGCCGTTGTGCGCCAGTGCGATCGTGCCGTGCGTTATCTGGACCTCTATCGGCTCCGCATTCTTCTCTGACTTGCTTGCCGATGTGGGATACCGCACATGGCCTATGCCGCAGTTCCCGTTGATCGCCTGCATGCCGGTCTGTTTTATGGCATCACTGACCAATCCGGTGCCTTTTGCGGTTATTACTTTAGAACCGTTGAACACAGATATCCCGGCGCTCTCCTGGCCGCGGTGCTGTATCATACGGAGGGCCTTGAAAATGTCGCTGGTGACATCATCGCTACAATACATACCAATGACGCCACAGCTGTGCCTTGGCCCTGTCATCTTAGATCCTTCCGACTCATTCGTGTGCTTTAGCCCAGGCGTATGATCTCATTTTGGCCATCTTTCCGTATCCACATGAGGCGCACTCCGATCTCCTTACGTGGTAGGAGTGCTTGCCGCATCTGCGGCAGGGTATGTGGACCTTGTACTTGTTGTGCCTTCCCTGTGCCGGTGTACCAGTTCCCATGATTTATTCCTCTTTAAGGTGATATGTATATGACGTTGTCCCCGCGGACTATCGTCAGGCTCAGCCTTCTTACCGATTGGCCGTTAACTATCTCTTCTGCGTTCTTCAGCACGAGGTTCATGTGCGGATCGTATCCATCTAAGACGCCGCGGTACTCCCTCTTTCCTTTGAGCTCGACGATGACATTCTTGTTCACCGCCTGACTGAGAACTGATAAAGGCTTCATCATTGGCTGAGCCACCTAAATGCCCATAATCCATTGAGTATATGAAGATATCGTATTTCCTGAATTACGTGTTCAATTACGCGCGTTATCATACGAATGCACCTATCGTGGGGGCGTCGAGCCTGTCCATATCGTAGAATATTATCGCTTCGCGCATCCCGTTCTCCCCATTCCCCGTCCCGAACAGACGGTCGAGCATCGCCGACCTCCACATCAGGTCGATGATGGCAACGGACAGAGAACCGTAGTATACGTTCGTCATATCATCTTCGTAGTCAAGCGAGTCCATCGTATGGAAAACATTTCCGATGAAGCTGTCGCGGCCGTTGAGTATGCGTATATAGTCACCGAGCACCTTCCTTCCGGCAGCGTCAAGCTGCGGCAGCGATATGTCATCCGGGTCTGCGAACCCTTTCGCATGAAGATCCCCGCTGTCATCGAGGACACTCCATTCTATCCCCTTTTTCCCGGCCATGAACAGATTCCAGTTCCATTCCCCGTCGCAGTACACGGGGACGCTCAGCGGGTCCTGGGATTCCATCGATCCGAGCGCCGCATCGCGTGCGGCCTCATTCAGCCCGTCCATGTCGATCTTCGCCTCCGGAATGATGCCGGATAGGGACACCGAAGGTTCCTCGAGCGATGCGTCCATAACTTTTGCGATATATTCCAGATCTGTGAAGTTGTTGATGTTATCGTAGACTGATGCCCTCAGCTGCTGCTGATCGGAATACACTCCCGCCTCCCTGCAGTATGCGAAGAACTCCCTGTAAACGGAGGTCGCCTCCCTCAGCGCCGTTCTTAATCTGCCTTCGCTTCTGGCAGCAAGTTCCTTTGCCTCAGATACGGCATCATTCCCCCTGCCGGACCAGGCGCCTCTGCATGACAGGTCCAATTCGACGCGTATCCTGTCACTCACATGAAAATGATAAGGGAACTGACGGCAGTATGCCGGCCTGTTCTGATATATGGTGCATCTTCTGCTGCTGTCGAGGAATACGCATGACCCCTTTCCCTTCTTCAGCGCCAGTGCGAAGTGATCGTGCGGCTCTTTCACACGTATCATCGATGACGGATGGTTCGTCCTGAAGAAGTTGCGCTCCTCCGGCAATACCTCGGGCCGGCAGAGGCAGCACATCCCGCATTCCGGCGGGCATGAAACATTTTTTCCCATCAGTTCGGAATAATCGATGACGATATCATTCAAACATATCCCTCCCTGTCATGTCCCCGCAAAGCTCCCCATCCTTTAATTGTATGTTCCCGTTCACGATCACCATATCTGGGAATATTGCATCCCGTCCTTCGTACGGCGTATATGATGCTTTGCTGTGAAGTTCCCGCGCCCTTATCCTTTTCGAGAGGCGCATATCATATACTGCGATGTCGGCATCATAACCTTTCTTTATCATCCCTTTTTTGATGCCGAACGCCTGTGAGGGTGCGGCGGATGACATCTTCACCAGATGCTGCACCGTTATCTTTCCGCGTTTGACCATGTCCATCATCATCGGGACATAAGTTTCAACACCCGGGATCCCGGACGGCGCATCGTTGTATATCCTTTGTTTCTCGTCTATCGTGTGCGGTGCGTGGTCTGAACCGAACATCGTTATCTTGTCATCAATGAACGCCTTATACAGTGCGTCCTTGGTTTTCCTGTCGCGGAGCGGCGGGTTCACCTTGTATTCACCGCTGTCTGATACCGAATCATCGAAGAGCAGATGGTGCGCCGTGACCTCCGTTGTAAATCCGAATGATGATGCCAATGCCGCTGAATGTGCGTCGGTGATGTGACATATGTTCACCTTCATCCCCTTATATGGCGATAATCTGCTTATTGCGTTGTGCTCAGCTGATACCGGACGGTTCCGCAGATGGTCGCGGTTGTTCTTCTCCTCGTTCCGGTGTATCATCGAATCATCTTCCGCATGGATGCTTATCCTTTTCCCGGTCCGTGCGGCGGCTGTAATGGACCAGTGGACATCTGAGGGATCGTTCATAAGCAGGTCGCCGGTCGTTGATCCCATGAACAGTTTGAATCCTGCGACCTTCGCCGCCATTGACAGGACGTCACATCCTTTCGTCAGCGCCGCGAACAGTCCGTAATCAACGAACGACCTTCCCTTTATCGTCCGTTTCTTATCATCAAGCGACCTTGCGTCGGTGACGGGGGGTTTCGTGTTCGGCATATCGAGTACACACGTCACTCCGCCGTACAGCGCCGCTGTCGAACCGGAGACGAAGTCCTCCTTGCCGGTCATGCCCGGGTCCCTGAAATGAACGTGCGGGTCCACCGCACCCGGAAGGATTATACGGTCGCCGAGGTCGATGTTCCTGTCCCCTCTGAGGACCTTCTTCACATCTGTTATCTTACCGTCCTCTATCCCGACCGCGCCCTGCGTGAGGCTACCGTTATAGAATATGCGGCCCTCGATGACTATCATTCCTTTACCTCGGCGACATCACCGTTCGGTGATGTTTCCTTGAATACGTGGCCCTCGAACCACATGAGGTTACAGTCATGCTCCTTCCATTTGTTCTTTCCCACGCCCGCTTTCACGCAAAGGTTCTCCAGATATTCTTTCACGTCCCATCCCCACTCCTCCGGGACCTGCGGAAGGAACACGCTTCTGCGCCCCCGGTATTCGAGCATGAGGCCGTGCTTTCCTAATTTGATCATATCCAGAAGGTCCTTTCTGTCGGTGACCTTTATGGGCTCGGGCGGCGACAGTATCGTCACTTCCACGACAATGTCATTAAGCTCGTCCGCATCCAGGTCGAGGAACCTCGGGTCGTGGCATGCCGCCCTCGCCGCATTCTCCACTGCATCCCGCAGCGGGTACGCCGGCCCCGGGAACCCTATGCACCCTCTCAGCCTCAGCGCAGGGAACGTGTTTATCGTCACGAACACCCCGGTCGGATCATTGTTCGATAATTCTATTTCTTTCCTGTCCCTGTCAAAGGTGACTTCGCCCACGATCGCCTTCCTTGCGATCAACACCGCCGCTATGCCGTCTTCTGATCTCATCATTCCACATCGATCTTCTTCATCTTGCTGTCTTCGGTCTTCTGCTTCTTCTCGGCGTCCTTCTCGTTCGCGATGTCCTTGACTATTATGTCCTTGGACTCCGATGCCTTATGCATCGTCTCTTTCATGAAGTCAGGCATCGGTATGTTCCTGATCAGTTCTTCCATCCCTGCCAGGAACTCCATCCCGGCTTTGACGAAATGCCTCTGTATCTCCGGGTTGAAGAATAATGATGTGCCTGCCTTCAGCGCATCCTCTATCTTCTCCTTCTGCGGCCCCATCTTCTCTTTCACAGAATCCTTCTGAGCTTTCAGGATCTTCTCGATCTTATCTCTCTGCGTTCTGACAAGAAATTCCAATATCTCGTCCGTGCTCATGTCATCTATCTTTCTGTCACACATCCTTCTCTTCCCTCCTGAATTTTATTTTCAGTGTCTCGTTGTTCATCTCCGCCCCCATCAGTTCAGCATCTTTCAGCACCAGCGGGAGGTCGATGTTCCTCTTGTGGCTCCCTACCTGCACTATGAGCGATCTGTCCTGCGCCCTGTACAGTTCTATGTCGCCCTTCATCGCGAACGGTAATCTCACTGATAATACATGGAACTTGCCCTCGGTGCTGAATCTCATGGGGCTTTCCGTCGCATATATCTCGGACGGGTCGGAATCTCCGAAAATTGTCTCCGCCAATGCGTCCAGCTTATCGGGGCCCATCATCTCCGTCGGCAATTGATATGCATGGAACATCTTCATCGGGTCGAACGCCTGATGGATCATCTCCATGTATTTCTTCTGCTCCTCCAATTTTTCCTTGAAATATCCCATCTCGGTGTCCTCGGGCAGCACGCGGTTCACGACCAGGCACTCCACCGTCAGTCCGTAAAGACAGAGATATGAGAACGCGCGCTTAGTCTCGTTTATGACCATGCGCTCCGGGTTCACGACCAACCTTATAGTAGTTTTTGAGGGGTCCTGAAGCAGGTCCCTCACCTCCGCCATCTTTATGTTCATGTCCTCCAGATTCCTTATCACCGCCTGGGACGGCAGCGGGAAATCCAGGAACTTCCCTATCGTGAACTTTGCCAGTGCCACGAGCTTCTTGAAAAGACCGTAGAGACGAGTCATGTACCATTGCGACACGTCCGGGAAACTCAGCAGCCTCAACGTCTCGGCGGTCGGGGCGGTGTCCATCACTATGACATCGTACGTCCCCTTTCTTTCATAATCAAGCACGTGGAACAGTGCCGCTATCAGTTCCATGCCGGGGAGTATGGCCATCTCCTTCGCCGACAGTTCGTCCATGCCCTGGGACGCCATGAATAAGCGTACGTACTCCTCGATCTCCTTCCACCTCGTCTCCATCTCCCTTATGATGTCCACTTCCAGTGCATCAAGGTTATTCTCTATCGTCCTAGGTGCGCCGCCTATCTGAACCTCAAGGGAATCGGAAAGTGAATGGGCTGAATCGGTGCTCATCACCAGCGTCCTGTATCCCTTCGCCGCCAGACGTCTGGCTGTTGCTGCGGACACTGATGTCTTGCCGACGCCCCCTTTCCCGGTGTAGATGATTATCCTCATCGTGATCACACTAACATAAGCGTATTTATGATTATCCCAGAACGTGCGCGGCCATTACGGATACGGTCGATCCTGAGGATCCGTATACCGGATGTGAGAAGGAGTGCCGAGGATGGGGTTCGAACCCATGACCTTCGGATTTCCCTGGAAGAGGTCTGTTGACCAGAACCCTATGAGTCCGACGCTCCACCAGGCTGAGCCACCTCGGCGTTTGTTTAATGTGTTTCCGGAAGACGTTTACTCAGATGGTTTCTCTTCGGCGACCTCTTCGACCGCTTCCTCAACTGCCTCTTCGACCACTTCCTGAGGGGCGCCGGACTTGACCGCATCGATTATGGATTCCGGATCGCCCTCGCCTGCTGCGATCACCTCGGACTTTCTTACCTCAATGCGTTTGATCGGGATAACGCAGCGGCAGGACCTTGCGAGCTCCTTCGCCATATCACCGGACACGATCATCTTTACTATTTCCGAAAGTGACATGTCGTTGCCCAGTTTTGCTAAGGTCTCACCGAGTATCTGCCTTATGGCCTGCTCCTGCGCCGTCTGAATTCTTTTTTCCGCGATGGACATGGGTTTTATTCGTATCGTGAACCCGTCCTTTGTCGCAACATCAACAACGTGGTCGGTCTTCGTCTTCTTCCTTCTCGTTAACCTTCTGACGTAATCGCTTGTCAGTTCGTGACCGATGAATTTTGTTTTTGCGGTGTGGCCGTCAATGCCGGATATCCTGAACTTGAGTTTTATGTGCATCTTTGAGAAGTCGCCGGTAAGGTCCTGAACGGTTACCTCCGCTGTCCTGCCGATAAGGGATCCGGGGTCCGCACTCGGCGTCTCGCCTATCTCTATCTCATTGAACATACGGGGCGCATGCACCTTGTACCATTCTTTTGCCTTCCACTTGTCCTTGATCTTACGGGACGTTCCTTTCGTCTTCTTTCCTGCCATTGGTCTCACTTTCGGATTCGAGTAGGAACGTTGATTATCTGAACCTATTAAAATCTTTGTCCGTTTGAAAATTCCTGCATATGAAAAATATCAGCTGAAAAACGGCATGGCCAGCATGTTTTTTATTATCACTTTGAGGAAAACATCGTACATGATGGTTGGTACCGCATGTATTTAAGATTATCTCGGTTTTGGGCTTTGCACCAATTGACTTGGTTGCATCTTTTTGAGCGGTTCGGGCGTTCAACGATATTATTCGGAAACTGTGCGTGATTATAACGGGAACTGATAAAGTGCGATCAGGTCCGCCCTTTCGTATCTGTTGTTTCCTTGAATGCTCTTTTTATGTTTCCAACATTTTATGGCATCGCTGAAGGATTTATCTTTATTGTCTGCGAAGAAGTCCCTTATGTATGCATTATATTCGAATTGTCCGTCAATGACGGATCTCCTTTTCTTGTTGTCTGTTATGATCATGTGATATGCTTCGATCGCTTCCCTGTATGTCTTGCCGGCGTTGGTTTTTAACCACCTTTGGAAAGTGACATTGAAAGAAAAGCTATTGCCGATCCTGTCCTTGAAGAAGGCGCGGCGATCCTCAGAGCATGTGAAATTATCCTCGACCGACGTATCTTCTGTGATTTCATCGGCTCTTGGGTTCTTCTTAGATCCTTTTTTAACGGTTGTTTTCTCGCCGGTGTCGATATAGTGTGCGATCCTGTTCGTCAGTTCGATCTTCCCGCCGGAAGATTGCAGCCCTTCCCGTCTGCAGAAAGAAACCAATTCCTCTTTGAGATAGTAAAAACTTCTGAAGGTATCCCCATCTGAATTTTTGCCTATGGTCGGTCTGTCTGCCATGTTATCCAACTGAATGCCGCATATTCTGTCTCACATTTAGGATTTTCGCCTTTATTTGATGACCTGCCTCGGATCAGGTCGTTTCCGGAATAAAGGTGCAAAGCCTCAGTTTTGGGCTTGCGTTTAAAGTCTTCTTTCGATTCACATCATGTGCGGTCGCTCGACTTTAAGTGTGAACAAACAGCACATACCTATGATCGAATGGACTTTTTTAAAAGTTATTTTATGTTGAAAAGATCAACAAATTTGAGTGATACTGCCTTTAGTTACGTTAAAGGACCACGACCCTCCGTCTCTGATCTCAAATTCGTGATACTTGCTTGCTACAAATGACATATTAAATGCTTCGCCAGTTACCGTGCCTGTGAAAAGTTTCACCGAGATCTCATGTTTTCCTGGATTTGCTCCTATAAGTGTGCTGTCCCCTTTGTATATTGAAATGGTCTTTTTGCCATCGATCGTCACGAGCGCCTCTTTGACTCCTGAAAGTCCCTTCTTCGAAAATGAAATTTTTATTTCCAACTCCCCCCAACACTCTTTGATATCGCTTTCTGAAAAGACGCCATAATCCTTTAATTGTTTACTTTTCATCCTGTCAATAATATCATTGTACACGTCCTTATACCTATAATTTATAAGGGCCTTCATATACCACGCATCTTGACAATCCGGATCAAAAAGCATTATATTTTCAACGATCCTCTTGGCATCGGTCCAATTATGATCAAACAATGCTTCCCTCGCAACCTTCAGACTGTTTAATATATCTGAGTTTTTATCGATAGTAATTGTTCCGCTGACATTCTGTTTGTTTATGATCTTAGAACCGCAGTGCGCGCAGAATCCTGATTTCATGCTTTCTTCCACATAGGTCTCTCCGTCACAATTCGGGCATTTCAAAGCTACAAGCACCATGAACCCTGTAACTTCCCAACACTACTTAACATATATCTTCAATATTGGTGCGATCAAGAATTGCTAAAAAAACATTATGCGGCGGCAGAACCGACGTCTCTCGAAAACCGAGGCACGATCTTTTTATAAACGGACTTGCGGACAGAAATAACATATGGTCTGGAGCATCTCGGTCATGATCTCCTGTTGCCCCCATCAATTAACCGTAAATAATACATTAACGCAGCTCATGGCGTTGGTCGCACTAAATAATTCTCGTAATGATTTAATATGAGCGTGGGGGCAGAAACCATTGATCTGCAGTCAAGATCAACTCACTATACGTCGGGTGCTGCGGACGGCGCCTTGATCATCTCGGGGATTGTATGCCCTTGTACCCCAACTTTATCAGCCTGTCGGCAATCGCGTTGGATGTCCTGCCGTGTGCGTTCGCGATGTCCGCTATGGATGCTCCGCCGTCATATCTGCTCTTTATCTTCCTCTCCTCTTCCGCCGTCC
This sequence comes from Methanomassiliicoccaceae archaeon, assembly GCA_031285205.1. Lineage (GTDB taxonomy): Archaea > Thermoplasmatota > Thermoplasmata > Methanomassiliicoccales > Methanomethylophilaceae > Methanomicula. The sequence continues at coordinate 15,142 of JAITWO010000051.1, forward strand.
AGCTGTTCCCGTGGTTGATCGGCAATGCGAGGTTGCGGCTCTTTTTCGGCTTTGTGCTGCTGCCGGCAGGCTCCAGCGGCATCAGACCGTCCCCTGCGTTCGGTCGGTTCGTGGACTGGTTCGCATGTTTATCTTCTTTATTTGATTTGTTTATGATGCTCTTTGTCACTGTTTTCGTTATCTTACTAAGGAATCCCATTGACGTCTCTCCTGAATTATGATTAGTAATTTCGTATATCTCTTTAAAGATGATGATTCTTCGGCTCAGATATCATCCGCCTGCACTTGGATCGATCGGTCCGCGTCCGGAGGTCGGCCGGATCCTGATGAGATGATGAAATATATGTGACACAAAACATTTTCCTCCTCCTCCTTTCCGCTTTTTTTACGATGTTCTGAAGATATATTTTTTAACTCTGCGGCAGTTCCGTGGGTAAGGTGTAGGCAATGGGGGAATGCAAGGCGACGGTGGACTCCGGTGTTTGCAAAATGATAACCATCATAAAGGCGAAGACGAACGCTGACGGGTACGTTGAATTGGATATCGAAAGCGACTGCCCGAACATACTGAAGCTGTCATGGAGCCTGGAACCGGAATTTGCGTTCTGCGTCGTCGAGGCACCGATGAACACCACGCAGGTGTATAAGCTTGCCAGCGAAGACATCCCGCATGCCGCCTGTCCCGTCCCGTCGGCAATAATAAAAGCGATAGAGGTCGCGGGCGACCTTGGATTGAAAAGGGATGTCCACATCAAGATAGAGTGACGCTCATACATCTTTCAGAAGAGCTTTGTCTATCCTCTCGGTCATTCTCTCAGGGACGCCGGACGATCTTGCGTAGCTCGTCCATTCCGCTGCCGTCGACAGCACCGTGTCCGTGATATCGGCCGCACCCCTGATGCCGGCATCATGGGCAACCCTCATGATATCTTTTCTTGTTATCTCCCTCGTCTTCCCGCAGACTGACATCTGATGCCTCTGTATCCAGTAGTTAGCCGGATCGTATGCGTATGTGACGTCGTATGCCGGAGCTGTCCTCCATTCTCCGTTCTCCCTGAGGATGAATGAGAAGTTCTTGGTGTGATCGTCGTTGTTCCTCATGATCACGTTGAACACCATCCTTCTGAACGTCTGCTCCAGGTCCGGATAGGGCATCCTGAGATGCCTCATCATCTGCATCATCTCCTCATATGAGTGTTTTCCGGGGACCTTGAAATCGAAATGGGCAAGTGCGCATAATGTTTGGATGTGTGCCTTCTCTTTTCCTGTGCGGTCGAATCTTCTCGTGATGAAGTGTGCCTTATCATCCGTTTCAAGCAGGCGGCATTCGGTCATGTCTATGCCGCATTCCTTCGCCATTTCGTAATATGCGTGTTCTATGCGGCAGTACCCTCTCTTTTCAGCACCTGACGGTTCTGTGTCGAACTTGATCAGCCAGTGTGAATAACCTTCAGGGAGTTCCGTCTGCCCCGACCTTATATCGCCGGCGACGCTCATCCCTATGACCGCTTTTGCTCTTGCGCCGCCTGCGGATGTGCCGACGCTCAGTAGTTTGTGGATCCCTTCCGGACTGGCGTCCGTTCTCATGCCGTCTCTCTGACGGAGTACCTCGGCCGCCAGGTCCGATAGTTTGTTCACATCTATCGCACCATCATAGCCATCTCCTGCCGCAGGCTCATATTCCAATGCACCCATGCCCCTCCTGCCTATGTAGCACAGTCTGTCCAGAGGGGTGAACTCTGACCTGTCGATGTTGTTCTGGGCGATCCATCGGTCAATGAGAGTGCTCCCATAGGCATCCGGCAATGAATCTGAGAGCATCCCCGGGAGGCCTTGGAATGTTTCCCTGGACAAGGACCGGAACCTGTAAGGTCGGGTTGACAGCGGCATGGTGAGCGGTGCGATCTCCGTCCCGTCATCAGCGAACTTGGGGTCATACTCGAAGACCGCGCACATCTCCTTTCGGTCCCACCACGCATACCCTGCGGTCCTTCCCCATATCTTTACCTGCGTTATGCGCTCGCTGTGCTTCATCGTACTCACTTCCTTGCCCGTTCCCTGGACCTTCCTTTGTTCATCGCCAAGGCGACGGGGCTTACCTCCTCTTCTTTAAGAAGAGGTTCCAGGAGATCGAAGGCGTTCAGGCCTCTGAGTATGCCTATCAGCGTCATCATCGTGATATTTCTGCCAATCTCTGCGTCCCCTATCGTCTTTTTGTGTATCCCTGTCCTGAAATGTAACTCGTCCCTTGTGATATTGGCCTTGAGTCTGATCTTACGTATCTTCTCCCCTATGTCCTCTAATATCTCCGTGTCAGACAGTGAGTATGCTCCTCCGTACCCGTAATACGTCATTGTGGTCACAAATACACGTCCCTATAGATAATTGTTTTTATTTAATATTATATATAAGTTATTGTATTATCGAAAATAGCTATTAATTATACTTTTATGTTATTTAATTAGAATGTGTTGAAAAGTTTACTTCCGACTTTTGCAATAACGTCTCAGCAAAATGCCTCCGGCTCACCGGAATATAAATAAAAAGAATCGAAGAGGGGCTTGCGCCCCGTAATTTGTTTTACAGCTTCACGCCGAGGTCCTTCGCGCTCATTCCGAACGCAAGACCGAACAGCTGTGAAAGATGGAACACCTTGAACGGTATCCCCAGTTCTTTCTGGCCTGCGTCGAACTGAAGATGACAGAACGGACATACGTCCACGATGACCTCCGCCCCGCTGGCCTTCATGTATTCCAGGTTGGCTTTGGTGAACTTCATCGCCGTCTCACCGAACTGTGACCTCAGGCCTCCGCCTGCGCCGCAGCACATCATCTTCTGCTGGCGAGGCATGCTTGATGCCCCGGTAGCGGCGACCAGTTCGTCCAGGATCTTCGGGTTCTCCGGGTCGTCGAGGTTCTTTATGTTGCTCGGCTTGAGGAAGTGGCATCCGTAGAACACCGCCGCCTTGCAGTCCAACTGCTTCTTGACCGCTTTCTTTATCGCTTCGATGCCCACTTCTTTGTAGAGTACTTCCGCGAAGTGCCTGACCTTTGTGCCGCCGTTGTATTTTAAGCCTATCTCGGCGAGTATCTTGTTCACATCGTCCAGCATCTTCTTGTCCTCGTGGAGTTCATGGGCAGCATCGAACAGCGATCCGTAGCAGCCGTTGCATATTGTCACGATATCAAGGCCCTCTTTCTCCGCGAGCGCGAGATTCCTTGCTGCCGCGGCAAGCCACGTGGCCTTGCTGAATGATTTTATAACACCCGGTGCGGGACAGCAGCTTGCGTCCTTCAGTTCCACCAGTTCGATGCCCAACGCTTTGAATACCTCTCTCGTCGACTTCTCGATGCCCGGGTATCTCAACGGTGCGATACATCCTAGGAAAAATGCGTACTTTGCCATCTTCATCCCACCAACTTCTTGAATCCTGTGATCTCGAGGATCTTGTTGAACTGTGCCATTGCCGCCGAATTGGCGAGGACCGTAGGCGGGTTCTCGGGAAGACCGAGCTCCACTCTCTGCGCGCTCTTGCTGTTGTCCACCGTGTGCCCATATTTTATCAAATTCTGGGCGACCTTCTTGTGTCCCTCGTACAGCTTGCCGTTGGCGACCGCGATGTTCCTCAGTGCCGTGACGACATCCACTATCTGGACATCACGCGGGCATCTCTCCGCGCATGTGTAACAGGTGGTGCACTGCCAGAGGTCCTCGCTGTTTATTGTGTCATCTTTCAAACCTAGCTGCGCCGCCCTCATCAGTTTCCTTATCCTGTACGCAACGAACCTGCCCGACGGGCAGCCGGCGGTACAGGTGCCGCACTGGAAGCAGAGCATGGCGCTTGAGCCGCCGTTCTTGGCGATCTCATCCGTGAATGCCGGTACCGGTGTTACCATAGTATTACCTGGAACACGTGAGCGCCGTCATTCTATATAATGGAGAATGACATTCCTGAATTAGTATTATCTTTTACGGTAATACTACCTCTCTTTCAACAGCTCGTTCACCAGCCGTTCTGTCATTTCCGATGAGACGCGATACACGGCGAGTATCGAGTGCCTCAGCAACAACGGGTCTGTGGAACTGTGCATCCTTATCCCCTTCTTTATGAGCAATATCTCGTCGATGAAGAAGCTCTTTCCTGAATTTATAAGATCGTTCAGGGACAGCGTCTCCGAATCAACAGAATATTTTCTACCGATCGAATCCAGATGCCTAAAGGCGATCCTCTGCGCCCCGTACCTGTACCTGATGTACGAATCCCCTTTATCGACGTGGACCATGCTCATCTGCGCGATCTCATCCCACTGCAGCGAATCGTCATCGAAGGTATGTACGGGGTCATCCAATATTACCACATCGACATCCTCTTTCCTCAGCGCCCTCATGTTCATTCCGTCATCCGATATGATGAGGTCCGCATCCGCGCCCATTGATGATATCGCCGACATGATCAGCTCTTCGGTGACGGGGGAGCATGCCACGGTGAACCTTCTTTCCCGTGATAATCTGACTTCCGCAGATGATAACGATCTTAACAGTTCGGCTGCGTAAACTGTCAGTTTCGAGCCTCGCGGCGTTGTTGTGAGCATCTCTTCGTCCGTCATCTGTTCCAGTTCTTTGATGTGCCTGTATGCGACAGGTGCCGATATCCCTAAAAGCTTCGCCGCCGCATTGATGCTTCCTGCCTCATGCACCGCATTCAGCACATCGATCTGTTTGTCCGTTATCCTCTTCCCGCCGGCGGCCGCAGCCGCCGCCTTTATCCTGATGCTGTTCACGGTGCATTATCGCATCCCGTCTATTTATCTGCGGTGCGGAACATATATAGTTGAAAACTTTGGTGACCGGTGACATGAATAACGGCAAACCCTCGGGAACGGTGTTGGTGATAGGCCTGGGAAGCCCGATAATGTCTGATGATGCGATCGGATTGAGGATCGCGGATGCCGTCGGACGCATGAACATCAGGAATGTTGAGACGCTGCAGGAGGCGGTCGGCGGCCTTGACATCATACCGATGATCATGGGCTACAGGAATGTCATAATCACGGATGCGATAATGACCGGGGCATGCGATCCCGGGACCATAATAATATTCGATCCCGAGGATTTTGAGCCGACGGTTGGAAACGCATCGGCACATGAGATGAATCTCGCCACCGCGATGCGCATCGGGAGGCAGATGGACCCCGATAATATGCCCGAATCAGTAAAATTCGTTGCCGTCGAGGTCTCCGATATCATGACGGTAAGTGAGAACATGACCGCCGCTGTCACCGCGGCCCTGCCTGATGCGGTCGATACCGTCCTGATGCTGATAGATGAGTTTCAGATGTCTATCTGATCTATCCTCATCTTTGCCATGTCCTTGGTCTTTTTTCCGTAGACGGCGATGTTCACTTTTTTTGATGATATGATGTCATCGGCCACTCTCATGATATCCTCGTCGCTGACGTGATCCAGCGCATCAAGATCATTCACGAACGGCTCAGCTTTCCCGGTGAGCATGAACGTCCTTGTCATCCTGTACATCCTGTTGTTCGTGGACTCCATCTTCCTTGCCGTCGCACCTTTCATTAAATTCCTTGCCCTGTCCAATTCGCCTTTCTGAAGACCGTTGTCCCTCAGCTCTTTGAGTACATCGGCGGCGGTGTTTATCGCATTGAGAACATTATCCTCGGTGGAAGACATATAGAAGGCCATCGAACCCGCATCGGAGTTCTGATCTATGACACCGTACACAGAATAAACCAGCGCCTTTTCTTCCCGTATCCTCTGGAACAGCCTTGATGACATCCCCGCCCCGAGCACTGCTGTAAGCAGTCTTAATGATACCTTGTCGGGATGGTCCGCCGGGTAAGCGTGGAATCCCATCCCCGTGTACGTGTGGTCACCTTTCCGCGGATAGAATCTGTATGATGTTCCCATTCTCACCGGTTCTGTCCTTGTGATCCTCCTTCCTTCTCCTATGTCATCAAAGTTCTCTTCTGCCCATCTCAGCACATCACCGCTTTCAACGGAGCCGCAGGCTATGACCGCAAGATTCGGACTCCTGTACCTCTCCCTGAAATACTCCCTGAGGTCATTGTGTGTCAGCGATGCCACTATGTCCGCTTCCCCTGCCTCGTTCTGCGACAGTTCGTGACCGTCCCAGAGCGTCTCCGCGAATAATTTGTGAATATACGATTCAGGATCGTTCTCCCACATGCTTATCTCCTGGAGGACTATCTTCTTCTCTAGTTCCACATCCTTTTCGGATATCAGCGGGTTGACGCAGATGTCTGCAACGAGCTGCTTTGCTATGTCTGCCGTTTCTTTCAGCGTTATTCCGTAAAAGGCTGTCAGTTCCTTGGATGTGAACGCGTTCATCTCCCCGCCTGCGCCCTCTATCTCCTTCGATATCTGCAATGACGTTCTTTTTTTGGTACCACGGAAAACAACATGCTCAAGCAGATGCGATATCCCGCCGATATCCTTGCTTTCATCCCTTGAGCCTGTCCCTACTGCGACCAGGAACCCTGATCCGATCCTTCCGTTGATCCTTTCGGTGACCACGGGTATCCCCGCACCTGTATGTTCCAGTGAAATCTCATCCACGGATGTGTAACGTTCGATGGATTAATAGCGTTGTTGCATGATATCATCATGTATGAATGATTTCTCGATACACAAATATAAAGACCTCAAGTGGAGCGACCCTGTGGCCATTGTGGGATTCCCGAGTGTGGGATTGGCGAGTTCCATAGCAGCCAACTTCCTCGCCAGGGCGCTGGAGCTGGAGGTCATCGGAGGCATCAGCTCAAGGGAGTTCCCTCCTTATGCGGTCATTCAGAACGGTGTGCCGCTACCTCCGGTGAGGTTATATGCGGGCAGAAGGAACTGCGACGAAGGGAGCGCCGTGAACTGTGACGGCCTGATAGTTGTGACATCGGAGTTCATGCCGAAGCTTGAGCAACATCATCCTCTTGCCGTATCGCTCATGGATTGGTTCGAAGCGAATGGTGTCAAGACGGTGATATGCCTTGAGGGCATACCTCAGTTCGGTCCGAACGATCATATACTCGGCGTCGGCTCAACGGCTACTGCCAACGAGATAATGGACAAGTATTCCATCGAGCGCTTAGAGGACAGCCTTGTCCGCGGAACATCCGGCGTCATGTTATATGAGGGTGCGATGCGCGGTATGAACGTGATCACCATACTTTCTCCGTCGAGAGCGGACATGCCCGACCCGGGTAGCGCCGCGAAACTGATGGAACCTTTGGCAAAGATGTTCCCGGAACTGAAGATAGACACCGGGCCGCTGTTCAAAGACGCAGAGGAGATAGAGAAACGGATGGAGGCACATTCGGTGTCCCTTGGCGGGTCGAACGACAAGAACTTCCTCTACGGCTGAGGTGGTGGCCCTCTAAGATCGTGCATCCGTCCGTTATGAACATTGATCTGTCCTGACATCCTTTGTGATGCCCTCGTTATACTGAGAGCTTGCTCATATGTCTAACGATCGCGGGTCCGCTGAATGAGAGACATTAAAAAAGAATCGCTTTCTGTTATCGGGAGATGAGAGACATGAAAAGAAAAAGTTATTTGGCACTGACCGTCGGAACAAACACGTTCGATAACGGAGAGGACATTTGTCCTCTCCTTCGATTTTATCGTTGGTACGGACAGTGACAAATATTTTATTCAGTGTCGCAATGGCACCGTCATGCATCTGGTACCCGCAGAGTTCTTTGTGACATCGGCGTCCGCAGTGAGCAAAGTGTCTGACCTAAATGCGTTCGACATTGCATTGATAAAGATGAAAATAGGCGAACAGAACCTTGTTGCCGTATCTTCTGTGATACCTGTCGGAGCGAGGGAGGCCTCCGTTGCGGAGATGCCGATGGGCTCGATCACCCATTGCGTTCTGGCGCAGATACGCGGGCCCGGCGGTGAACGGATATCCGCCGGGATCGCATATGCGTTCCGGAAGGACGGAAATGGAGGGTATGTGGCGGAAGGCCGCATGCACGGGTCCAAGGGATCGCTCATCGATTCCCTGAGGTCCAAGATGGAAGAGATAGCAAGGTCCCGCGGTGTTGAGCTCGGAGAGATAAAATATCTTGCTGAAGAACTGGTCGTCCCAAAGGGACATTACGGAGCCTGTGTTGCAGCGCTGGTGTTCACAGGATACGAATGAGATGTACGGAATTGTGATATGTTCATCATGCAAACGGAAGCGCATCACCGATCTTGGATGTGAAACTTCCATGTGCCCGTACTGTAGCCGCGGTTGCAAGACCGAGGACATGGACGTGGTGTTCAGGGACAGGGACCAAAGTGTTGTGAGGAGGGCGTTCAGTTCCGTCGACTCATCCAAGTATCCCGAGCCGAGGAAAAAGAGCGACATAGACCCGGACCCGCTGTCCACCCTTGTCTACGAATACGAGCACACTCCCGGAACGATAGAGAAACTCACGGTGCTCGCGAACGGGCTGACCCGGATAAAAGGTGAATTCAATGAGAAGGATGTGGAAGAGCTGTTCCCGGGTAAAGGGAAAGCTATGCTCAGTAATCTGATCTCCGCGGACCTGGTCATTGAGATACGCTTCGGGATGTACAAAACGGCATGATCACTTCGGGATGTCGCTCCTCTTCCTGCCTTCCATCCTCAGCACTTCCCTTATGACCCTCGGCAGCCTGATGTAAACTGTATGATAGAAATATCCAATCGCCAACAGTAACGATAGGATAAGGAACGCATACGTCAGCATCTCCGAGTTGCCGGCCCATACCTGCGACATCAGAAGTTGATATGCGACACTTATTATCAGCGCCTGTATCAGGAACTCGAACGGCCTCCTTCTTGCTATCCCCTCTCCGACAGTGAGGCCGGTCGCTGAATGAACGAGGACCGACTGCACCGATATTATGCCGAACAGGGCCCACATCATCACGTCCGTGCCGCCCAGCAGATTCTCTACTGACGAAGCGGCAAAGAACACGAACC
>JAITWO010000011.1 GCA_031285205.1 Methanomassiliicoccaceae archaeon
GAACGCACATCCCACCCCCGTCCCCAATCCGAAACCGTAGAACAGCGTGTCGGACTTCCCGTGGAACCTCTTAAGATTTATGACTATCAATTTGGCAAGTTCGAAGACCAGCGCGAACATCACCGCAATGATGATACTGGACCATGATTCCCAGAAGAACGTGTACCCTACCAGTATTCCCGTCCCAGCTATCAGGCCGACTGTGAACAATTTAAAGAAGGACGGGTCGCTGAAGAACGGTTCCTGAACTACCGGATACGTATATTTCCGAAGAACCAGATACATCAGGGCCAGCGCCGCGCCGAAACCGATGACGGCGGCGAATATCATGTTCGAGTCCATGCGGTCCGTTAAGTGGGATCCGTTAATAATTGTTTCCCGTTCACATCATCTTGTCGAAATAATGTATCACCATGCATGACCGTTCGCATTTGCCGCATGAATTACACTTATCGGCGTTCACGTAGAGTCCGTTGTTGATCCTGATGGCTTTGCGGGGGCACTTCTTCTCGCATATGCCGCATGAGGTGCACATCTGGGACCGGAGCATCGCCTTCACCGTCCTCTCGAAAAGATGTTCCGCATCTGCCGCATTCTGTGCGGTCACCGATACCTGTCCGCCGCCGAATACCTTTGCTGTCCCCCTCTTCGTCCTCAGTAACGCGATCTCGAACTCCTCTGAGTACCTCACATCTCCGACCGTCCTTAACGCATCCTCTATGCGCGAGAAGTCGCGCGTTCTCGGGATTGAGACGATTGCTTCCGTCGAGTAGCCTCCGGCGGCGCAGGGGGATGCCCCTTTGAGCACCTTTATCCCCATGTTCGCAGATGCCTTCGGCCTTATCACGATGTTGTTGTCCTCTGCCAATTTTATCATCTTCGGCGGGAGCACCTTCCATCTCCAGAACCCCATGCTCACGTATTCGTCTGCGAGTCCTCTTTCCGCGGCATGTTTCCTCAAATATGTGTCCCATTTCTCATACATGGCAGGATGAGTTCTCTTTGTGGCATCCCATTCGCTTGATAGGCATGAGGCGCACAGATAGCATCCTATCCTTTCCAGATCGTTCTCGTATAACGGATTGTACGGGAATCGTTTCCACCATATGTATCCCCAGACATCGGACGCCGTCCACTTCCGTATCGGATTGAGGTTCACCTGATTGGGGACGAATGGGTTGTTCGATACGAAACCGATATCAGATCTTGCGAACGATTCCAGCGCCCTGTTCCCTTCCACTGTGACAGTTCCTTTCGGGAACTTTTTTGATATCAGGTCTGTGATCGGCCCGAGCTTGCATACTTTGCAGCACCACCTGAAATCCTTTGCGGGAGGTCCGAAGATGTCAACATTGTCCCAGAACGCATTGCCCGCATCCGCCTCGTGCAATTTTAAACCGAAGGATCGTGAGAAATCACTCACATATCTTACCGTCTCCGGGAATTCTATCCCTGTGTTCACAAAAATGAGCTCCGGGCTGCTGACGGCTTTGAGCGTCACTCCCAGTGCCGCCAGCGAGTCCTTCCCTCCGGAGAAAGATACCGTTATCTTCTCTTTCCTTCCCTTTATGTACGATCTCATTTCGTTCGCGGCAAGAGATTCGATCTCTTTGAGATATGATATGTTGGCGCTGACGAACGCCTCCCTCCCCGAACTGCGGGATATCGGTATATCGGATGGGGCTGCGAGGTCACGGACCTTGACCGCCTTCTCCGCATCGTTCATCTCTTTGCTTCCCGTTAACGCGATCCCGTGGCCCACCTTCCCGCCTTTCCTTATGATCAGCGGATCCCCTTTCCTGAAATCTCCGGTGATGCCGGATATCTCTTCCCCTGAGATGTTCTTGCCTTTCAGGTGCCCTGTCACGTTCCCGAGCGTCACAATATTCTTTGTTGCCTTTTCATACAGCAGCTCCGCTCCCGCCTGCCTCAGTTCCAATGCGTATTCATTATTCCTTACGTCGAACCTCACCAATGCGATCACATGACCGTGGGCGACCACCTCATCCGTTCTGTCCTCTCCCGGAACCTTATTGAAGAACACCATGTTCTTGTCAATGATCACTGACGACCCGAAATTCCTTCTAAAAAGTGATACCAGCAGATCATGGCCGGCGGACATGCACGGCCGTATGTCCCCGGGGCTGTTGATCTCGAACTCCCTTGCCGGTGAAGAACAGGATGAACATTTTTGCCCTAATATCAGCGTTCCGCAACTGTCGCACCACCGCTGTTTCGTTTTTCCGTGGGAGATGTTCTTTCGGACCACCGTTTGCGATGTTTGTATCAATATTTATGGATTGTTTTAATAACCTTAAGTGAATCATGCGTTCAGAGGGCGGATGCATGAGAACTATAAATCCTACCGCGAGGGCAAGGTACAGCACCACCGAGGTCAGGGATATCGCTGTCTCGGTGCTGGTACTCTCAGTGGCGTTCTCTATAATGTTCTACCGCCACGGCACCGACATCGGCATGCTTGGGCTGATCGGCATTTCGGCGATCATAGTGTGCGCAAGTTTCGTGGCCCATGAGATGGCACACAAGTTCGTCGCACAGCGGTTCGGTGCGTGGGCGGAATACCGCATGTATCCGTTAGGTCTGATGCTCGCACTGTTCATGTCCTTCTTCGGAGTGATATTCGCTGCACCCGGTGTCGTATACATCAGTGGGCAGATCGACTGGAAGATGAACGGGAAGATCAGTGCTGCCGGCCCGGCGATCAATATTGTTCTCGGAACCGCTGCATTCGCGCTTTCGATGGTCACCGGCGGGATTGTATCATCGGTGTTCCTGATAATGGCCAGCATCAATGCGTTCTTCGCGATATTCAATATGCTCCCCATCATGCCTTTCGACGGCTCCAAGATATACAAGTGGAGTGCACCGATATATCTGGTTATGCTTACCATGGCCGCAGCGCTGCTGGCTGCCGTGTGGTTCCTGTGATCACGCCATGAACTCTTTGCACGGATATCTCAGATGGGTGAGTATTGACCCTTCCCACTGCTCCATCTTTCCGGGATTCAGTATGTTGTTGGGGTCCATCGCCTGCTTGATCGCCTTGATCGTGCTCAGCTCCGTTGCCCTCTCCTTCTGGAAGTCCGGAGCTTTGGATATGCCTATGCCATGCTCGCCCGTCACGCTTCCGCCCAGTGCCACCGTAACATCGAATATCTCATTGACGGCTTTCTCGCCGCGTCTCCACTCATCTGCGACCAGCGGGTTGAGCAGCATCTTTGTGTGCAGATTCCCGTCAGCGGCGTGGCCGTATGTCGCAATGACGACATCGTACTTCTTCGCGATCCTCTGATATGCCACGACAGCATCCGGTATCTTGGAGACGGGGACGATCATATCATCCGCCAATGATACCGACGAGTATCCTGGTTTCAATGAGCCCAGCGCGACCATGACGGACCCTCTTGCG
>JAITWO010000030.1 GCA_031285205.1 Methanomassiliicoccaceae archaeon
AAACCAGCTAGCAAACAGCAGACGTCGCAGATGCTGTTCCTTATGATAGGTCTGGCGGCAGTTATTTTCATACTGATATACAACAGACAGGTCGGAGAGATAATGCATCATGTGATGTATCCTCTGCTCGGCTTCGGCGGGAAGTATGTGGTCCCGACGCTGATGCTCACCGGTATGTTGATGATCGGCCTGAGCACGATAATACGCACGATCATGACGGACATGGTCAAGCAGACAAGGAACCAGAAGGAGATGAGCGCGTTCAACGCCGAGTTACGCCAGGCGAGGATAGAGAACAATCTCTATAAAATAAAAAAACTGACGGAACAGCAGAAGGAGATGATGTCAAAATCCATGGAATCAAGCATGAACATGATGAAGACGTTGCCGATAACGATGGTCATCATAATGCCCCTCTTCGCATGGGTCAACTATTTCCTGAGCAACTTCGCACAGAGCATCCAGATCGCGGTGCCGTGGGCGGAGGCGGTGATAATAACGGAGAGCATGCTGCTCCCGATATGGATATTCGTGTACATGCTCATCACGATGCCCTTCGCTCAGATCCTCGGCAGGGCGATACGCTGGTTCAAGTTCAAGAAACGGCTTGAAGAACTAGACGCAGGCACAGCATCATGAGGATAACGATAAGTGGCCCGCCGGGTTCCGGGAAGACCACAGCATGCAATAAGCTGTCGGATGCCATCGGGATGAAAGCGATCGTCTTCGGAGAGGTATTCAGGGAGATGGCCGCTGAGCGCAAGATGTCACTCGCGGAATTCGGCAGGATGGCCGAAGAGGACGGTACGATCGACGAGATGATAGATTCAAGGATAATCGAGATCGCAAAGAAGAACGACAATATCATCCTGGAGTCAAGGCTGTCCGCGCATCTTCTGTTACGGAACGGCATACCGGCGTTCAAGATATACCTGGACGCAAGCCCCGGTGTGCGGGTCGCAAGGGTCGGGATGAGAGACAACGAAACATTTGAGCAGGCTCTTGCGGATACCATTGAAAGGCAGGCATCGGAGGAAAAGAGGTACATGCTGTATTACGATATCGACATAAACGACACGAGCATCTATGACCTCATTGTCAATACGGATATCATCGGACCGGAAGAGGTCGTTGATCACATGATCTGCGCGCTGGAGGAGAGAGGGTGCTTGTAAAGGACGATAACGTGATGTCAGACCGATGGGGAAAAAGACCGTCGGACAGGAGCATCGGCGAGTTGCTGGAGGCAGGCGTGATAACATTGGATAAACCTTCAGGACCGACATCCCATCAGGTGACGGCGTGGGCAAAGGGAACACTGTGCATGAAAAAGATGGGCCACGGCGGCACTCTTGATCCGAACGTTTCCGGAGTTCTGCCGCTATGCCTGGGGAAGGCGATGAGGCTGACCGATCTTGTATTATCGTCCGATAAAGAGTACATATGTCTGATGAGGCTGCACAGGGACCGCGATGAGAAGAAAATAAGGAATGTCATCGGGGAGTTCGTCGGAAAGATATATCAGTTCCCGCCGGTGCGGTCGGCGGTGAAGCGGCAGATGAGGATAAGGACGGTATCCGAAATAAAAATAATAGAAATGAACGGAAGGGATATTCTGTTCAGAGTCTCATGCGACGCCGGCACGTACATAAGGACATTGTGCACGGACATAGGCGAGGCGTTGGGATGCGGCGCCAACATGATAGAACTGAGACGTTCCCGTTCCGGGTCCATGACCGAGGACGGAGCGGTATCGCTATTTGACCTGAAGGATTCGTACATCTTTTGGCAGCAGCACGGGCGCGAGGATTGGATAAGGTCCATGGTACAGCCGATGGAGGTGCTCGTTGCCCCTCTTCCCAAAATAATAGTCAAGGCGAGCGCAGTGGACGCGGTATGCCACGGCGCGGACCTCAACATCCAAGGGATCCACATGATAGACGAGGACATCAGGAAGAACGCATTGGTTGCGTTGATGACAGCACGCGGAGAGCTCGTAGCGCTGGGGACGATGATGATGTCCACGCCGAAGGTAATGGCAACCTCGCAGGGAAAGGCGGTCAAAGTGACAAGGGTCATGATGTCCGCCGGAAGATACCCGAGGATGTGGAAGTTCTCCACCGACCTGGAAGAATTGAAAGAACGGGAAAGCGTATAATACGAATACATTTATCGCGAACAGAGTGATACGGTGTCTGTGCTCAGCAGAAAAGAGACGGTAATATTGGACACATCGACGCAGCTCGGGGAGTTCGATCTGTCGGCGGACGGTGCGTACAGGAACGTGAAGACATTCCCGTTGCCGGTGAAACAGAACAGGAGATTGTTCGTTTCCGTGACATCATCGCATCCTATCGACGCAGCCCTTTCGGACGGCGACGGCATCTGTATTAAATTCAAGGAGTCCATACTCAATGATACCATTGCTGTTGATACCGCAAAAAAAGAGACCATAGCGTTGGTCATAGGCATCTTCAGAGGAGATAAGGCTGAAGTTAAGCTGAAGGCATGGACGGAATGAGTATGAAAGCACAGCCGATAAAGAGGAGCGCGCACGTTTCTGAGCTTTCGCTCGTGAGGGAGCAGGATAAGGCCATCCTGCTGATATTCCTGGTATCAATGGCATTATGCATAATTGCGATAGCACTGCTGCTGATATTCACCGAACTGGAAGTTGGCGCAGTATTGCTGGCGATATCGGCACCGTTCCTTATCGTCGGGTTGGTGACGTATGTCAGCACCGGCATGTGGAAGATGTTGCTGCTGGCCATAGTCGTACCCGCAGCGGCGTTCTTCCTTATCGATGCGTTGCCGATCCTGGTGATATTCTTCATAGCATTCCTGATGATAGGGTGTGTCGGGGTCGTCTCAGTCTCGGCGATACTGCAGAGGAAGGTGTTCTATCTGGTCATATCAATAATCGAATATGCCAACATCAAAGAGAAGCTGTCGTTGTTTGAACGGTTGGTCGTATTCTTCTTCAATGTTCCGCCGGACATCGACACACGTAAGATAACAATGGACTACAATCTCAAAAGGTCGGGGATACCGTTCAGGGAGATGATGGGGACAATGCTGTTCGCGTTCCTTGTGGGCCTTTCAATGTGGATATACCTGTCAATGAACCCGGCGTTCATGACAGACATAATAGACCTCACCGAAGCGCCGATATTCGTGTTCTCATTGGTGATGTTCATACCGCTGATCGTACTGCCGTGGACGCCGTTCAAATCACTCAACGTCAGGATAACGACGAACCACCGTGATTTCTCTATATACGGAGGCATCTTAGAAACGCTGAGGAAGATGGCGATACCGATATTCGCGGTATTCCTGTTCATAATGATAGCGCTGAACAGGTCGAACATAGCGCATGTGATGGGATTCATCGGGCTGTCGGTGGCATTCAACCTGCTGGTGGTGGCGGCGTCATGCATAATATTCTATCTGTTCTTCGAGCCGGGGTTCGTCGATGACGCAGCGTCCAAATGGAAGATATTCAGGCCGGTCCAGATGAACATGGAGCTTGAAGAGAAAGGAAAGATAGACGCAAAGGACCTTCCGGGAACGCCGTCGCGTGACCTGAGCGACATCGGCGATCTATGATCACTTCGGGCTCGCGATAAAAGAGAATATCTTCAGATCGTCGACATACCACGCCACCCGTCTTAGGACGCTGATGGTGACCACGCTTATCGCCGACAGAAACAACACTGCAGCCATCGCCGGTGCGCCCAATGCGATATACCCGGCAAGGTAGCAGGACCCAAGAGACAGCACCATCATGATGTAGCACTGATTCTTTGACGGGATCACAGCGAACCACCTGTCCAGGAACCAGAGGACGGGTATCGCAAACACCATGAACACGAGCAACGCCAGAGCCATATTGGCATCAAGGAAGAATCTGGTGAACATGTCCTTAGAGCCGGACGGGTCGTATATCATACGAGAGAACATGCCAGGCATGAACAGGACTCCGAACATAAGGCTCCATGCCTTGAGAACCGAACGTATGTCGTCCGGTTCCAACCTGGGTATATCTATCCTGAACATGTGCATCCCTTACATGTGCATACGGTTTCAATGTTTACATGAATGTTTCGTTCTGTCTTCCCGCCCCTCCCCAACCCTCGATTATCGGCTGGAAGACGGCACCCGCAGAGATACCCTCCTTCTTGTCCAGCCCGATGATCTCCGGTTCCTTTTCCGCAGTGAATATGACCTGGCACATCTCGTATTCATCCTTAAGCGAGACAAAGGGGAATTCGGCGGTCTTTGCAACGGTCAGTATCTCATCGGCTAGGAACTGTATGTCATCATTGGAAAGCGTCTCAGGCAACTGCACCATGAACGTGTGCACTTCCGTTTCACCGTTCATCAGGTGAATGACCTCCGCATCCTTCATCAGTTCCATGAACCTTTCGCTGTCATCGTCTTCTGATACGATCTCCGTGATACGTCTCTTCCAAACATCGGCGAACTCCACATAGAACGCATCCGCGCCCAATATCTTCCACATATGACGATGGAACGCATAGCAGTTATAAGGTTATTGTGTGCGGGCCTCGGTATCATCGGCGTGTACCATGAACGCGCTGAATAAAGAGAGAATAAAAAAAGAGGACAAAGAGAAAGGATGGAGGTCAGGCCTCATGATCAACCGGAAAATATCAATGTATATGTGAAGTTTTGCAGCTCATCATAAAATCATACGTCCAACACGGACAGGATATCTTCACGGGCCGCTCTCGATCCCGAGACAGGGCGATGCTGTAAGGAGGGCATGATCAGGAAACGCAGCCGCCAAAAGGAGAGGTTTAAAAGTAAAGTCTCATATGAGGTCTGATGGCAGGAGATTTCATTGTAACACCGTGGGAGGTCACGGGAGACATTGATTACGACCTATTGGCAGAACGTTTCGGTACCACCGCGATCGATGACAGATTACTGCAAAGGATAAGCAGGCACGGAGAGTTGCACATGATGCTCCGCCGTAAGATATTCTATTCGCACAGGGACATGAACGTGGCCCTCGATGAATATGAAAAGGGCAACAAATTCGTATTATACACGGGAAGGGGGCCTTCAGGGCATACGCACCTGGGTCACATAATGCCGTGGATATTCAACAAGTGGTTACAGGATGTGTTCAAGGCGGACATGTACTTTCAGTTCACCGATGATGAGAAGTTCCTGTTCAAGCAGGACGCAACGTTAGAGGAAACGAAACGGATGGCGTACGAGAACGCGCTGGACATGATAGCATTGGGATTCGACACAAAAAGAACAAAGATAATACTGGATACCGAGAACGTGAAGACAATGTATCCCATAGCGCTGAAAGTGGCTAAAAAGATAAATCTCTCCACAGCAAAAGCAGTATTCGGATTCGATAACACAACCAACATCGGTTCAATATTCTACACATCCATGCAATCCGTTCCGGCGTTCCTCGCGTCCGAGCTGGCGGGACGCAACATCCCGTGCCTGATACCATGTGGGATAGATCAGGACCCGCACTTCAGGGCATGCAGGGATGTGGCACCCGGCCTAGGATACATGAAACCGTGTCAGATATACTGCAAGATGTTCCCCGGACTGAGCGGTTCGGACAAGATGTCCTCCTCTGACCCGCTGGCAACGATATATACGAATGACAGCGCAAAGGAAGTGAAGAAGAAGGTGGGAAGAGCATTCACCGGAGGTTGCGTATCAGTGGAGGAACAGAGACAGAAAGGAGGGAATCCCGAGGTATGTGCGGTATTCAAGTACAATTACTATCTGTTCGAAGAGGATGATGACAAACTGAACGCATTGTCGGAGAGATGCAGAAGAGGCGAGATACTGTGCGGGGAATGCAAGGTTGCGTTAACAGAGAAGATCAATGTGTTCCTGGCAAAGCATCAGGAAAAAAGAGAAAAGGCAAAGAACGTCATCCATGAGATGACATTCGAAGGATTCAAATGGTGAACCATTTTTAATAAGGTACAAGATAAGGTGACCCGATGAACAAGTCCGAGATCCTCGAGGAGATGAGCTTCAACGAGAAGAGGCTGCTGCTCGCCATGTCCGAACTGAAGGACAAAGGGAAGTGCACACCAGATGACCTCATAAAGCTCAAAAGATTTGAACTGGAAGCGGAGGTCATGGGCGCCGCATCATGGTTGTCTATGAAAGGGCTCGTGACAATAGAGGAGAGTTCATCCCGGTTGTTCATGTTGACGGACAGGAACGCCGTCACAAAAGGCCTTCAGGAAAGGAGGGCACTTACCGCGATCGACAGGAAAGGCGGATCCATGGACCTTGCGCAGCTGGCGGAAGAGCTCCCGGACGGCGATGACAAGATAGCGATAGGGTGGCTGAAGAAGAAGGGGCTGGCGGATATATTCAAAGAAGCGGACCGGAAGGTCATAACACTTACCGATGCCGGCAGAAAGACATTGAAAACAAAGATGCCCGATGAAGAATTACTTGAAAGGATGTTCAGCAACGCGGTGCATGAAAAGGATGCCGATCCGTCGATGATCAGGGACCTGAAGGGCCGCCAGGGAATGATAGAAGAAAAGATAACAACATCGCGCCGCATCTCCCTGACCAGCCTCGGGGAGGAGATAATAACGATGGGCATCGAACTGCGTGAGCAGACCGCGCAGCTGACCGTCGAGTCCCTGCAAAGCGGCAGATGGAAGGACATGGAGTTCAGGAAGTACGATGTGCAGACATTCGCCCCCTCCGTGGCGCCCGCAAAGAAGCACCCTCTGTCGAGGCTGGCGGACGAGATCAGGAACATATTCGTGCAGATGGGGTTCACGGAGATAGACGAGGAATACGTCCAGCCGGCGTTCTGGAAT
Organism: Methanomassiliicoccaceae archaeon; assembly: GCA_031285205.1. Taxonomy (GTDB): domain Archaea; phylum Thermoplasmatota; class Thermoplasmata; order Methanomassiliicoccales; family Methanomethylophilaceae; genus Methanomicula. The sequence goes on from JAITWO010000030.1 coordinate 6,855, forward strand.
ATGGATGTGCTGTTCACGCCGCAGGACCATCCCGCGAGGGACCTGCAGGACACCTTCTATCTTCAGGAACCGTCATTGATACGCATCGATGACGAAGAGCTTGTGAAAAAGGTCAAAGAGATACATGAGACGGGCGGAGACACCGGATCGACCGGATGGGGAGGGATGTGGTCACGTGAAAAGGCGGAGCAGGCCCTTCTGAGAACGCACACGACGGTGAACACAATAAAACATCTGTCAGAGAACCCGGACCCTCCGGTCAAGGTGTTCTCTCTTTCCAGGATATTCAGGAATGAGTCCATAGATGCGACCCATCTTCCGGAATTCACGCAGATAGAGGGCATAATACTGGATGAGAAAGGCAATTTCGATATGCTCGTCTCGTTGGTGAAAGGGTTCTACGGAAGAATGGGATTCGATAAGATAAGGATACGGCCAGCATACTTCCCTTACACGGAACCGTCCCTGGAAGTTGAGGTGTTCTTCAACGGCAGGTGGATGGAACTGGGCGGCGCAGGGATATTCAGGCCGGAAGTGGTCGCGCCGTTCGGCGTCAAGTATCCGGTACTGGCGTGGGGCTTTGGATTCGAAAGGCTGGCGATGCTCAAATGGAACATCAGGGACATCCGCGACCTTTACGTCAGCGACATAGACCTTCTGAGAAAGAATACGATATTCTGATCATCTTGCTCTTGATGAGTACTCTGCCGCCTTCTCACGCATCCCCACGGCGTTATACGATGACGCAAGCAGTCCGTATATCATCTTCTTTCCGCTGTCCGTGGTGACGCCCAATGCCTTCGTCAAATAATTGATGGACATGTCGTTATCGCCGGATGCCGTTGAAACATCGGCCATCTGCATGTATATCCTATCCAGGCCGTCCACCGTCCCGGATGTCAGGATATTATCTTTCATAGAGGTCAGAAGGTCCATCGCCTCCTTCGCCCTTCCCAGATGGCCCAGCGCATCCGCGGCCCTCAGGTTCACTTCGAGCCTGTCGGTCTTCCCGGCAGACCTTATCATCGACAGCGCTTTGGAATGGTCCCCTCTCTTCATCTCAAGGTCCGCCGAATAGATGAGCCCCAGTTCTTCATCCCTTTCTTTCAGAACGCCGATCAGCGATCCGGCGGATGCAAGATCATCGGATGCAAGGGCGACGGCGATCATCACCGGCACCACACTGATAACATACTTCTCAGGTATGTCATTCAACCGGGACAGTATGTCGGAGAGGTCATCGTTGATGTTGTGCAGTAATCTTTCTTTCTCATTCATTATGAGCATGCACGCATCCCTGACCCGGCCGGCGAAGATGAGATGATGGAGCCGTTCCTGAACATCATCACGGTCCAACCAATAATCGGCCGCGGCGCTGTGCCATTCCCTTATCTTATCGCCTCCGGCCACGGAAAGGACGTTGTCCTTCACTCTGTCGTTAAGTGCCACCATACCGTTCACGTCCACGGGCATGACAGCCTCGGACGCCGCAGGGAGGTCCGTACGGGGGACGGAACATCTGAGAACGCATGCCATCCCAAGGGCGTTACGGTCCATCTCGTCCACGGAATGCCAAAGCGTGTTGGGGTCACACCGTTTCATATCAAGCATCGGCATTATATCTATGCCCGATCTTTCCGCAAATGCCATCAGGCGTTTGGCATCCTCCATTCCGAGAGGCGTCAGATAATAGGATTTCCGTTTCACCTTGCAGCCTTTGATATGGCTCTGCCGTTCTGTTATCCGTCCGCTTTCTCTCAATTTCTTCAATTCTATCGAAGAATGCGCCCTGGATATCCTCAGAGATGCAGCTATTCCGTCCTGCGTGAGGTCCCATGTTATGTTGAACTGGTCTTCCTTCACAAGGTCATATCTGCTCATATGGAGCAGGATCCTTTCGGCTATGGTAAGCCTGCTCATGGTCGTTCATTAGCGAAAGCAGTATATATAATATACTCATATATCCATCCATGGGGTATAAACTGCTTCTGTGCAGCGAGGAGGATATCGCTTCCGTCAACATACGGAATGCGCTCATCAGCTCTGAAAAATGGGAGGACGACGGTGATCTCCTCTATTTCGGGAACATGGCGATGATGACCATACGCGGCATCCATATACGTGCCGAAAATGTCGATGAGAAAGCAAAGAATGCGGGAATAGATGCGGAAGAGATAATATTCCTGTCGAGGCACAAAGCGGCATCCGGGATCCCGACGTTAACGGTACACCCCATAGGCAACTTCCAGAATGCAGACCTGGGAGGAAGGTCATGGACGTTGGTAAGATCATCACCGAGGACGATGACAGGTCTGCTGCGATCACTGTCATCGATTGATACACAGGAGTTCCAGGTATCGTTCGAGGTGACCCATCACGGCCCTTGGGTGAACATCCCGGCGACATTCATCGAGATAGGAAGCGATGAATCACAATGGAACAACAAGGATGCGGCGATGATGATCTCGGACGCCATATACAATCTCAAAGAAGACAATTATGAGGCGGCCATAGGTATCGGCGGCGGTCATTATGCACCAAGGTTCACAGAGATCTCGTTAACGCATGAGATAAACTTCGGGCACATGATACCAGAGTATGCGATAAAGGACTCGGATGACGACGACCTTATCAGGATCCTGAAGGATTCGGCGAAGAACAGCGATACCAGACTGGCATATGTTCATAAAAAATCCATGAAAAGCGATCAGGCGAGACGGGTGGCCAATGCGATCACATCATGCAACCTTGAGGCGATAGATTCAAGCTGTCTCAACGAGATATGACCGTCGTCCCCTTTATCTTCTTACCGAGCAGCGCGTTCCTCATCTCGTCAAGGTCGCGGCCGCTGACGATCAGAATGTCAATACGGTCGCGCATTGCCAGTTTCACCCCCAGCGGATCGAACACGGATGATCTTCCGGCATCATGCTCATCATAGACGATATCATCCAGTTCCCCGATGGTAAGCTTCGTGAACCTTTTTGCGTTCGGGTCCTTCTTCGGGTCGTCCGAATAAACGGCGTCAACAGATGTTGCGTTGATAATCCGTTCACATCCTGTCTTCCCGGCGACCATCGCAGCCACCGCATCTGTTGTATGACCCGGTTCCGTTCCTCCCATCACAACTATCCTGTTCTCAAGAAACGCCTCCGCCGCCTCGTCCACGGTAAGAGGGACGGCACCATATGCGGAACCCCCGAGCGCGATCCTCAGCAGTTCGGCGTTGAGCCTGGTGGCACCGATCCCCATCATATCCAAGTCATACACCGAACCTCCGAGCTCCCTTCCTGTGCCGGTATAATATCTGGCGATCTTCCCTCCCCCGCAGACGATGACCATATGGACCTTCTCAGATACATCTGCCAGAAGGTCCGCGAGCTTCCTTATGAAGATCGCATCCTTATCATCCGGTATGAGGATCGAACCGCCTATCGAGACCACGACCTTTTCCATGACATCACCAATACTTTTATTACTAAAGGCCATCTCACTCTTAAAAACCTCAGGTTGATTTTGTATGGACGAGAGAAGTTCGACGGAGAAGGCAAGGTATGATTTCAAGAAGGCTATGCAGGAGATAGTCGATCTCAAAGGAAGAGGTACGGAACTGATATCTGTTTACATACCTCCGTCGAAGATGATATTCGACGTGATGGCATACCTCAGGAGCGAGTATTCGCAATCATCCAACATAAAATCCAAATCGACGATGAAGAATGTTCAGGGCGCGATCGATTCGATAATGGCACGTCTGAGGACATACAAGTTCCCGCCTCCGCGCGGTCTGGTGATATTCTGCGGAGAGGTGCCGAAGGCCGGCGATCAGACAAGGATGGTGCAGCATGTCCTTGAGCCTCCGGAGGCGGTGACCACATTCTACTACAGATGCGACTCCCAGTTCTACACCGAACCGCTGATGGGGATGCTTCAGGACAAGAAGACGTACGGCCTCATAACAATGGACAGGAGCGAGGCGACACTAGGCATCCTGACGGGAAGCAAGGTCGTGGTGATAAAGAACTTTGACTCCATGGTGCCGAGGAAGCACCGCCAGGGAGGACAGTCGGCGCAGCGTTTTGAACGCCTCATAGAGCTGGCGGCACATGAGTTCTTTAAGAAGATAGCGGACAACGCGACCGAAGTATTTTTGGACAAACCCGAAATGATGGGCCTCCTGATAGGCGGCCCGGGGGCCACAAAGGACTACTTCATCAAGGAGGGGTACCTGCACCACGAACTCCAGAAGAAGGTCGTCGATACGTTTGACACCGGGTACACGGACGAATACGGGCTGCGTGAACTGGTGGAGAACGCAAGATCGGCGATAGTGGACATAGAGCTGATGCATGAGAAGGAACTGATCCAGAAACTTCTGACGGAGATAAGGAACTCTGACGGCGGATTGTCAGCGTACGGCGAAGAGGTGGTGCGGGGTGCGACGCTGGCGGGAGCGGCCGATGTGCTGTTATTGTCAGAAGGCCTGAACAAACGGCGCATATATGTGAAATGCCCGAACGGCCACAGGTATCAATGCACGACACCGTCATCACCCGACAGGACAGAATGCATAGAATGCGGCTCGCAGGCGGAGATAGAGAAGGACATAGACCTGGTGGATGACTTCTTCGAACTGGCGGACCAGTTCAGCACGACGGTGGAGATAATCAGCGCCGACTCGGAAGAGGGCGAGATGCTGATGAAGGCGTTCGGCGGCATAGCCGCGATATTAAGGTACAGGGTGTGAATATGGGCATAATGAACTCATTCAAAGAAGATGTCAGGGACGCCGTGACCGATGCGATGGCAAAGATCGGTGCAACCGGAACATTTGACATCGAGATTCCGTCAACGGACGCAGCAGACCTCGCCGTTCCCTGTTTCGGCATTGCCAAGGCAATGAGAAGGCCGCCCGCTGATGTGGCGAAGGAAATAGCATCCGCTGTTCACTTAAAGGGGACGATGTCATCAGTGAGCGCGCTGAACGGTTATCTGAATTTCATCATGTCATCAGATGCGCTGATATCCGGGACGATGTCGGAGATACTGGAAAAGAAGGACGGATACGGTTACCTGCCGTCAAAGAATAAAAAGATCAACGTTGAGCACACATCCACCAACCCGACAGGCCCGATACACGTCGGGAGGGCAAGGAACCCGATAATAGGGGACACACTGGCAAGATGCCTGGAAAGATGCGGATATGATGTCACAACAGAGTACTACGTCAACGATGTGGGGAAGCAGGTAGTGATACTGACATGGGGGATAAACAACAGTCCCAAGGATGCGGCAGAGAAGGAGGGCCGTGAGAAGAATGATCACAGCATGGTCGCCTTTTACCGCCTGGCCAACAAGATGATGGAGTCCGATCCGAAAGTGAGCGAAGAAATATCGTCAATGCTCAGAAGATTCGAGGACGGCGATGCGGAGGTGATCTCCAGTGTAAGAAGGACAACGGAGATGATGCTCGCCGGGCTTAAAGAGACGCTTGACAGCATAGGCGTGGAATTGGACGTATACACATGGGAGTCCAGGTACATCGAGAACGGCGATGCGAAGAGAGTGGTCGAAGATCTTAAAAGATCAAAGTATGCAGGGAAGGAGGACGACGGTGCGTGGTATCTTGACCTGGAGGAGTTCGGGGTCCACGGGAACAATAAGAAGTTCACTTTCACGAGAAGCGACGGGACGACGTTATACACCACCCGCGACATAGCGTACCACATTGACAAATTATCAAAGTACGACAGAGTGATAGGCGTGCTGGGAGAGGACCAGAAGCTGGGAAGCAAGCAGTTGCTGTGCGCGCTGCAGATCCTGTCATCGGAAAAGATGCCGGAGCCGATGTTCTATTCCTTCGTTTCGTTACCGGAGGGAAAGATGAGCACGAGGAAAGGAGTGGTCGTATATCTGGACGACCTTATCGACGAGTCGGTGGAATACGCCTACAAAGAGATAAAGGCGAGGAGGGAGGACCTCTCCGAAGAGAAGATGAGATACATCTCAAAGATAGTCGGCATCGGGGCGATAAGGTACAACATCGTCCGCATACAGCCAGAGAAGCAGTTCGTGTTCAAGTGGTCCGAAGCCCTTAACTTCGACGGCAACAGCGGTCCGTTCCTTCAGTATTCGCATGCCAGGGCGTGCAGCATACTCAGAAAAGCAGGAAGCTTCAGGAATGTGACAGATCCGTCAAAACTTACCGATGAGTATGAGATAAAACTGATCAAGTCGTTATCAAAATTCGAGAGCGTCATGGAAGCGGCAGGGGAAGGAAGAAAGATACACATCGTCCCGGCGTACGGCCACGAGGTGGCGTCAGCGTTCAATCAGTTCTATGTCAATGTACCGGTCCTCAACTCGGGGGCATCCAGGGACGCCCGGCTGACGTTGGTGGAGTGCACAAAGACTGTGCTGAACAACATCCTTGATTGTCTGGGGATGGGTGCACCGGAGGAGATGTGATGGAGATACGCCCCATAAAGCTGAAGGACCTGGTGAAGGTCCGTGAACTGGAGATACTGTGCATCAAAGAGTACTTTGAAAAAGAGATAAGGAACAAATGGAACGACCTTCCGCAGGAGTGGAAGGAAGGCCTGGGAGCCAGCAGCCCCCGGTCATTCAGGATGTACCTGGAAGGGGGGCTGAGTTTTGTTGCGGTCGAGGACGACGAGATGATGGGCTTCATTTTCGCGCAGATGCTGCATCACGTCTACAATGCCGAGAACCTTCTGTGGGTGGAGAACATGGGCGTCCATCCGTACTTCAGGCGCAACGGCATCGGTTTCAAATTATTGCGCGCAGCGATAGAGGAAGGGCGCAGACAGGGCGCGACGGTCGCGCACGCCGCCATACAGCCCGATAACTTAAGGTCGATAATGCTTTACAAGAAGTTTGGATTCTTCATGGACCGCAGAGAGGTTGCGTTAATGGACCTGAACGACCTCGGCAAGAAGAAGATCGGCTGATCTTTGTATCATTTCTACCTCTTCGTTCCCGAGACATCCTTTTACAATGGGGCCGAACGCCTCTGAGAACCCCGCGATTATGGAATCAACGATGACATCCCTGGATGGCATATGTCCTAGACATTCCTTCACCGACGTCAGACCGTCATAGGACCTTTTTTTACGGTCATTGAGCGAAGACGTGACAGCATCATTGTCAACGTCCAGGATGATGCTTCCGTGTTGCAGCACGGCGCTCCGGCTTCTCGCCTGTGCGCCGCCGGAGATCTTCTTCCCGTTCACCAGGACGTCGTTCACCGGTTTATGATATCCGTCCACGCCCAAGCGCCTCAAAGAGGCAACAAGAGCATTGCAGATGACGGCGAACGAATCGTTGCGGGACGCCGGCAATCGGTCCCTCGATATTATCAGGGAGTAGGTCAACTGGTTCTCATCGGAATATATGTTGCTGCCGCCGCTGACCCTTCTGACCATTGATATCCCCTTCTTCTTCACATGGCCGATGTTCACGGTATCCTCCGTCCTCTGGAATCTGCCGACGGATATGCACGGTCTGTCCCGGGAATACACAAGAAGCACATCGTCATCCCCGGACCTGTGAGAATCAAGCAATACCCGGTCAGCACATACACTGAATTCCGGCGTTACGACACCGAGATCGATGAATCTCATGTGAATGTCAAGAACGAGCGCGAGTTAAAGAGTTTCGCATTCATTCCGGGTTCGCGCATACCTGAATATATGAATCCACAGACCCGACCGGAGGAATTTTGAAAGTCGCATTCACTTCTTCTTTCTGCCCTTGTACTCTTCCCTTTCGGTGCTTGACCTCTTCTTGGAGGCTTTGCGCTCCTCTTCCATTGCGGTGAACGAGTGGGTCTTCTCGGCCTTCGGTGCACCGCGCATCTTGAGGAACACCGCGATGGCAATGATGACTATGATAACGATGATTATAATGTACGTTGTGATGTTGCTCCATATGGACCGGTCAACAGTGAACGAGAAGCCCATCTCGCCTTTGACAGGATGAACGACGTCGTTCTCGCTTGTCAGCACGACCTTGGCCTGGTGCGTTCCCACGGAATCGGTCCTGAATGTTATGTAAACCTCATACAACTTACTCCCGGCAGGCACAAGGATGTCCTGAACCGTGTATACGACGTTCGTATCAATACGGTTTATCACTGAGACAGTGACAAGCTCATCATCCTCACCGTCATTATCCACCGTGAACATGATCGTACCGGCGGACCTGTCGTTGAATCCGCTAGTCACCTCAACGCTGCTACGGCTTATCCAGACCTCTCCGGCGGCATTATCGGATATTGCCATCACGGGTATGACCAATGCGATCATCACCAGTGTGAGCACACAGACCTTCTTCAGCAGCGACATTTGGAACTCTCCGCGTACATATAGGCATCGTAGGAACATAAATAAAGATTCTGTCTGTTTTAGGTGACAATCTCTTCCACACGTTCCTGTTCGACAGCTTTTCTGACCTCCATCGCCAATCTTCGTCCTGTGCTCATCTCCCTCCTCCATAATGCATTGCCGTACGGATGACCGACGGCCATGTGCACATTGGTGCCCCCTCCGATGCGCGGAGCCACGTCATAGATGAAGAACTTCAGATCCTTGTCAACACAGGTCTGCAGGCAGAACGGGCCGATGATCCCCGGTGAATAGTATTTTTCAGCGGCTTTGACATACTTCTCGGCAAGCTCGAACGCATTATCCAGCAACGACTCGCGAAGAGTGGCCGAATTATGGCCGCATACGGTGTATTCAGGGAGTATGCCATCCATCTCAAGCTCGATCTGCTGTTTGGCAGGAAGTCTTGCGTAACCGTCCAGGGAGCTTTCGAACCTCCAGTCTATTCCCAGGAGTTCAATGCGCTCTCCCTTCTCTTCCAACGGCGAATAGAAGAAATCAAGATTGAATACCGGCCCGATGATATACTGCTCCATTCTCGCCTGCTTTATGAAGTCCGGCTCGATCACTCCCTGTTCAATGAGATTATGGGATTTCTCTAGGAACTGATCATATGACTGGGCGGTGAAGAATCCCCTTTCCAGTTTTTTCACTTTGTGGTGCACCTTGATTATCGTAAGCCCGTTGATATCCTCGGGTCTGTCCACCTTCTTTGGGAACGGAAGCCCCGCCTTCTCAAGGATCCAATAATAATCCCTTTCGTCCCCCCTTTCCTCAGACCTCAACAGGTTCCTGCTTCCGACGACAGGGACCTGAAAATCATTCTCAACGGCGTCAATGCCGCAATATGACACGAACGACCTGTTCGGGACGAACAGAACATTGTTCTTCATCAGGAGGTTCTGATTCTCCGGTTTAAGGATATGATCGAACTTATCGAGTATCATAGGTTCATCGACAACACCTCTGATCAGACTGCCTTTGGCATCGCGCTGCGACCTGAAGTATTTTGAAAAGGTGCTGTCCCTGCCTTTCTGCGATACTGCGACGGTCCTGAAGCCCTCGGATACCGCGCCGTCGCATGTATCAAGCGCGGAATGTGACGCAACGACGCCAATCTTTGCTTTTTTGAGATCATATTTCCTTAAGTTATCAATGACCCGTCCTCTGTCTATCATTTTATCCCCTTATCCTGAGGGTAACGGCTTGATGGTTATAGAACTTTTCAACATCGGAACAAGATCCGGATACAAGGGAACGGCAGCAGAAACGGCCTCATCATTCGCTGCTCAGTATCTATCCTTCAGCAGAAAGTCCCTCAAATGGATGCCGGTGACCCCGTTCCTGTTCTCTTCCCAGAATCTGTCCATTGTGACAACATATTTGGGGTGATGGTCTTTTATTTCAGTCAGAGGGGTGAACTCCCTTTCCATCGTTTCATAAGTGCCATATTCTGTGCATATCTGAACATATATCCTATCATCGCCAGTCACCATCTCAGCCACAAAGTCGATCTCTCTGTTATCGTCCTTTGACATCTTGCCCATGTAAACCTTATACCCGCGCCTCATCAGGTCGTTGAATACGATGTTCTCTAAAATGCCCGGGATATTGGTCCTCCTCATGCTTATTACAGCATATTGCAACGAATGGTCTGCCAGATAGTATTTGTTGTTGCTTTCAAGCAGTCTCTTGCCTTTGATATCATATCGGGATACTTTTCTGATGATGCAGGCCTCTTCCAGATGGCCGAGATAGTTACTCACTGTCTCAAAGCCGGCACCGCTGCCTGTGCTGTTCAGGTAGTCTGTGATCTTCCTGATTGAGACAAGGTTGCCGATGTTGTCGTAAATGAAGGCAACGATCCTTTCTAAAAGAGGGACATTCCTTATCCTGTGCCGCACCACAACATCCTTGAAGACAATGGAGGAATGGATGTCGGCAACGGTCTGCCTTGCCTGACCCAATGTGAACCTGCTCGTTGACAAGAGAGGGAAGCCACCGATCCTCAGAAATGCATCAAGCTCATCATTCAATACGTTCATCGGGTATTCGCTATCATCCCTGATACTCCCCTCGTTTGCATCTCTGAGGCTGAGCCCGTATTCTCTTCTGAATTTAATGAACTCCGCGAACGACAGAGTGTTCACCTCGAACGAAACATATCTGCCGGAGAGTAAAGTTGCAAATTCTCCTGACAAGAGTTTCGAATTAGATCCGGTGATGTAGATGTCGGTGTTCTTTAATCTTAACGAATTGACGGATTTTTCCCAATGCTCTACCTCTTGGACCTCATCCAATAAAATATAATATTTTTTGTCATCCCTCATCTTTTCGGTAACATATTCGTTGAGATCCCTGTAAGAAGCGATGTCTTCAAATTCATCGCTCTCAAAATTGATGAAGATTATATGTTCTTCATCATTATGTTTCAAAATTTCTTGTTTAATGAGTTTCAATATCTCGGATTTTCCGCTTCTGCGGATGCCCGTAATGATCTTTATCGGCTCTTTATCCAAAAAGCTGAGAATCCGGTCAGTGTAAATCTTTCTCTCTATCGGTTTATTCATGTTCTTCCCAGCGTTTATACGATATATCGGGAAATAATATAAAGAATTTTGTCAATGTTACTTGTACAAAGTTCTGATTTTTCAGATTTTTGTAAATGTTACTTATACAAAGTTCTGATTTTTCAGATCTTTATCAACCTTACTTACAAAAAGTTCTTATCCACAGATATATGGCATTGACAAGATTCTCAATGATAAAATAGTCACAAGCAGTTACACGGCCGTGGGTGAACTGGAGTTATTACGGTCAGAACTGCTGAGGTGCAGGGAATGCGAAGAATTGTTCGGTTTTGAACCCAGACCGATATCGATGGGCAATTCATGCGCCAAGATATTTCAGGTGAGCCAAGCACCGTCGATACATGTGCACCGGTCCGGAAGGTCATTCGATGACATAAGCGGCCGTAAACTGAGAGGGAAATGGTATGAGATATCAGATGAGACGTTCTATGATCCGGACATTTTTTACATATCGTCGGTCGGTCACTGCTATCCCGGGAAGTCGAAGCACCAGGGTGACAACCCTCCTCCGAAGATATGCGCGCAGAAGTGGCTGAAAAGGGAGATTGACGTAGTTGACAACGAGATGTTCATCCTCATAGGGAAAGCTGCCGCGGATTTCTTCTTTCCGAGAGAGGATTTCACAGACCTGGTGTTCAGTGACCACACGATAAACGGCAAACCCTCTTTTGTTCTGCCGCACCCGTCGCCGCTGAACGTCAAATGGTTCAAGGATCATCCGGAGTTTGAAAAGGAAAGAATTAAAGATGTGAGGAAAGAGGTGCACATGATGATAGACCCTCTGATCACAGAATGAAGGATGGAAAGTATCATCAATCCGCATTCAGCAGAACAATGCCTCTGCGTCTCGGATCGTAGCCCCACTGAACATCGAAGATCTTTTTCCCGGTCTCCGTGATGCTCTTCAGTTCCCCTATGGAAAGAGAGAAGAACCTGGCGCCGTTCCTTTTCGCCCTGTTCATCTCCAGCAGCGTCGGGGGGTCCAGATCGGGCATAAGGAAATCCGACAGGACGATGAGGTCGGCCTTCTTGTAATCGTGCCCCTTCATCACGGTGATCCCCTCGTTCAGAGCTGGACATATGTCGGTGCCGCCGTGATGGCTCCTCTTCAGGAAGCCTATGAGGTCGGCGATACCCTTCGGCGGGGACACATCCAGCGTTTCGATGTCAATACTGAAGTTGATCAGATAGCACTTCCTGCCTTCCGAGAGGGCCCTCGCTGAAAGTGCCAGTGAGATCGCTTTCGCGGTGTTCTCCGGGAAACCCTCCATCGATCCGCTAGTGTCTATGCAAATGACCATCGGCCCCGCCTTCAGGTTCTCATCCGACCCCTGTTTCCGGAAGCACATGAGCTGCCCTTCCGCATATTTCAGATCGAACAAAATGGACGTTAGGTCATCCCCGAGTAACGACAGCTCATGAGGCAATATCTCTTCGATGTTCCTTCCCAGCTCGATCCCCATGAGGTCCTCCTTTTGCGTCTTAAGCTCATTCTTCATCCTGCCGAGCATCTCGCAAAGTTCCTTCACATGCCTGTCCTTCTTCACATATTCCGTCCATTCTCTGAGGAACGAAAGGTCCTCCGTGGAAAGGTTCGTAAGGCTGTCGTCCCAGAATGTTCCAGGTGTCACGTCCAGTTCTTCCCTCAGGATGCGGTTTATCTCCACGATGTGGGTGATCCATTCCCTCAATTCGGTCAGTAATTTTTTCCTTTCCCTGCGGACGATCCTCATCTGCCATTTGATGAGTTTATCATCGTATATCCTGCGCCACGCCCTCAGTGCGTTGAGGCGGAGCGAGTTAAGATCCTCCAGGAACTCCTGTTCGCCGATGGTGTCCCTGTTGATGAGAAGCTTATCGCACTTAGCGCTCCAGAACGTTATGTCCTCCTTCTTCGACAGTTTTTTAAGATTTTTCAGGTCGTTATAGATCGCATCAGGAGTTGCGCCGTTCGAGGCGTTGTCCATCTCCGCAGCGTTCAGTTCCTTGCGGTCGTTAATGAACGGAGTCTCATAGAAAACAGACAATCTCAGGGTGCTCCCCCACTGTTCGAGTTTCAATGAGACCGCTTTATCTACCCGCTCATTATAAACGGACGAGAACTCCTTGGCTATCCGTCTCTTTGCAGACCGTTTCCTCGAATCGATCAGGTCATCCGGAGATCTCAAAGGATCCCACCTTTTTCTGCAGGCGTTCCGCCTCCAGCGAATGGCTCTTCAGCTCTTCTATCTGCCTGCTCATCGCCGTGAGAAGAATGTCCCTTTTATCCTCAGGTACGAACGGGGTGTAAATGGTACTCCTTTGTTTGGCGACATCCTTTTTCGTCACATCAAGGGCGTCATCTATCTTTGAACGCAGGGACCTTATTTTTTCCGTATAGGAATCGTACTCCTTCCTTGTCATCTTCGGAACATTGGGCGCAGAGACCTCTTCAGCGGCCTTGACATGCTTCTTCGTAAGCTTTTCAAAGTTACCGTTCCTGTATTCCGTCATATCTTTTTCGCCGAGGAAGCTTTTGTATCCTCTGTCAATGTAGAATATCGCCGTTTCCCTGAAATTGAATGTGCACATGAACTCCTTTAACATATCCCCGTTCTCGTTCAGGGGGAAGAACTTCTCATTCGTTCCCACGTAGATCGTAGGAACGTACAATCTGAAATCGAAGGGCCTGTCACGGTGTACTATTTGAAGGTCATAGATGAAGCATTCTTTATCATCTATCATCTTCTTTTCGCGCATACTGTCCGTAACTGATGCATTCTTCTCAGACGTGCCTTTTGCATCGGAGAGCGCATCGACAGCATCCTGCATCCTGACGAGTTCTTCACCCATCTCCGACACGTTGAATGAAACGTTTATCTTACACGTGAGGACGGCATCATCCACGATCTTAGATATCACCGGCAGATTCTCTTCCGAGGACCACAGACAGTGCCTTAACATCAGCGTGTCAACGGGGATGACCTCGGACCTTCCGTTCAGATACGCGGACATCCTCAGCAGCGAAGCCGCTCTCTGCCATCTTCTGTCAGAGACATAGATCATGGTGTTCTCGATCTCGTTCTTTTTGTTATGTTCGTCCATCAGTATCTTGATCTTATCAATTATCTCAAGAACGTCCTTCGACAACGTGACATTTGCCGATCCAGATATGACGGAATCCCACTCATCTTTGGTGAATGCCTGCGGCGAGACGATGTATTCATCCTTACCGCTCTTTGTTATCATTGCTTCGAAGTTGCTTCTTTTTTTGACCGGTTCAACCTTCATCCTGACGATGAAACGGTCATATAACGCATCCAATCCCTTGTTCTTCTCCGGGAATTCATTGCTCGCTGCGATGAGCGACCTGAGCGGCGCCTTCTCAATCACCGCACCGTTCCTGAATGTCCTTTCATTTATTATCGTCAACAATGTGTTAAGAATGGCGGGGCTACTCTTCCATATCTCGTCCAGGAATGCGATGTCCGCTGCCGGAAGATAATTATCAGTTTTGCGTAAGTAATTGTCCTTCTTCAGCTCAGACAGACTGACCGGTCCGAACACCTCCTCCGGGGTGCTGAACCTTTGCATAAGATACTCGAAGTAATTGGAATCCTTGAATGCGCCGGCGATCCTTCTGGCGATGAGGCTCTTCGCAGTCCCGGGAGGGCCGTATAGGAACAAAGATTGGCCGTTGAGGGCCGACAAAAAGGACACGGCGACAGTCTCTTCCCTTTCATAAAGGTCCTTAGAAATGTCCGCAATTATCTTTTTCACCCTTCGTTGAATATCCACAGAATCAGCTCCCACTATGCATAGTAGCAAAAAATATAACCTTTGGGGTTTGCAACCGTCTTTACGATGAACGGAACAGCACGTCACCGTGTCGTGCCGTCACGCCCGGAACAAAGATGACCCAGTATGTACGTTGCATCTTTCCCAATCATTCATATATGTCCCTCCGCAATTCCCATAACGCCGATTAAAATGGAGATGACAATAGATACCATTGTGGCGATAGTTGCCGCGGTCCTCACGGCATCATTGATCATCCTGAACTATGTCATTCTGAGAGGATCTTTCTTACAGAACAAACTGACGATAGAGCAGTACGAGCAGAATCTCAAGATCAGCGAAGAATCGTTAAAATTAAACCGGTCCATGCTGGAAGAGAACAGGAAGATGATAGATCGTCAGGAGTTGGCGATAAGGCCGAAGTTCAGGATCATGCAGGATGGGTTCAGATTCGATGCGGTCAGCGGAAAGCCGCATCTGCACATGGAGAACATCGGCGGGAAGGCGGCGCAGGCGAAGAAGATCCACATAACCATAATAAAAAATTTTACAGGCATAATCAAAGAGATGGAGATAGAGAAGAGCATAAAGCCGGGCGCCCCGTTGAATCTGGAGATAGATCTGCCGGTGTCGATAATCGGATACGACGTGAAGAGAAATGACGGGAAGCCGATCGAGGACAAAGAGATAATATTCCTTTCACTGAATGCGGTCATCGAGTATACACACATAGGGGATGCAGGCACAGATGCGGACCCATTCACGGACGTCCTGATGATCAAGATAGGAAAGGATTATTTCGAAAGCGATGAGTATTCGTGCACTCAGAAAGCCCGCAGATCAGTAGAGAAGGAAACGTGGTACAACATCCTTGGAACGGGGACGAACCTCTGATCAGAATGTGATTTCAGAGTGAAAACGATCAGGGATCGGAGAATTGGGAGTAGCCCCGTGCAGATTCGAACTGCAGTCGCAAGATCCAGAGTCTCACATGATTGACCGCTACACTACGGGGCTGTAAGACCGCCTAATACGCTCTACTTAATAATAATTTTCCTAAATAGGGTTTAGTAATTATTTAGCAATACAGCGCGACCATTTAGAAACGGCTCTGACAGCAATTGTGTAAAATCACTCAACAGGGGACTATTTATAATCATCTGTCCGATCTGATAATGATGTGGTTTTTGATATAGTAGCACATATCCACAGACAGAATGAGATCGAACATCAATCTTCATGTGCACACGAAACACAGCGACGGCCTGAGGGCCATGGCAGATGTTATTGACGAACTGAAAAGAACAGGCGTCATGTATTTTTCTATCACTGACCACGACATAGTAAAAGGGAATGCAGAGGCGGCAGAACTCGCTTTGCAATACGGCATGAAGTATTGCAACGGGATCGAGCTATCGTGCTTTTTAGACGGTGAAGGGGGGTTTTGTCATGAGGACATCTGTCACATATTAGGATTGGACATCGACACAGAAATGATGCATTCAGAACAGACGAGGATAAGGAACGAAAGAAAACAGGGGCTGCGTAAAAGAAGCATCCCGAACGTTGCGGAGGGAATAGAGGCGATCCATCGTTCCGGAGGCAAAGCAATATGGGCGCACCCGTTCGAGATAATACGCGCCATGATGTTCGGCACGGAGACAATCTATTTTAAAGAAGAGCTGTCAGAGGACAAGGTGGCCGAGATCACAAAGAGCATGAAAGGTCACAATATAGACGGGCTCGAAGTTTATTATCAGGAATATGATAATCATAAGATAACCTTCCTCGAGAGACTGGCAGATGAACACGGCCTATGCAGGTCCTGCGGCACGGACTATCACGGCAGACCCCATGACAGAACATGTTTCGAAAAAGAGGGCATAACTCCGGATGTCACCATCGTAGAACATCTGAGGCAGTTTCAGTGAATTCAAAAAGTTCCGGGTGGCAGATAGATATATTGTATTCACCATCCGGAAACGATGGCATCCGAAAAACAGCAGATCATCGGCACGGTGAGATCACAGGACCTGTCCGTGTCATGGATATCCGAACCGGGGATCAACAGGAACGACACGGACAGAGTGTGCATACTGATGATGGCCAACGGACAGGTAAGACTGACGATGCAGTCCGCGACGCTCAATCTCAAAGGGATGAGGCTGACCAAGGGTCACATCTGTGTTTTTGCGTTATTCGAAGCATTTGATCACGAGAGCACCGAGGTCGCTGACAGAGCATCGGAGACTTTCATGAACAACATGATGAGATACGACATCACAAAGAAGCCCGCCGAAAAGGTGATCAGGAAGTGTCTGTCTTTGGCAGACAAGGCGGCCGCTAAGGGTTCAGGGGACAAAAAATACGGGGCGTCGATAGCGGCGTTCGCCGCCAAAGAGTTCACGGGGTGTTGTGTCAACGGCGGCAGGATGTTCATACAGCAGGAAGACGGGAGCGTCATGAAATTCACATCATCCAGTAACGAATTTTTGTTATTAGGGGATATATGGAAGAACGTGATCATGCCGTCAAAAAGTTATCCTCTCCAGGACAACAACATAAAGGATGATATGCGCTGTCCGATCGGCGACATAGTGACAAAAAGAGGATTAAAAGAACTGCTTGACACTTCGTCACTGATACGCGTGCAACGTCTCTGAAAAAGGATCAGAGGGCCTCTTCGATGGAGTCGTATATCTCCATTATGCTGCCCTCGCCGTCAATGTTCAGAAGTATGCCCTTCTTATCGTAATATTCTATCAGCGGGAAGGTGTTCTCCCTGTATACCTTCAAGCGGGCCCTGACGGTCTCCTCGGTGTCGTCGCTTCTCTGGTAAAGCGTTGCGCCGCACTTGTCGCAGATACCGTCCTTCATGGGCGGCTTGTAGATCATGTGATAAACTACATTGCAGTCAGGGCAGGAGCGTCTGCTTGTCAGTCTCTTGACGAGCTCATCATCGCTCACCTCAAAGTTAATGACATGCTGAATATCCACGAATTCGTCGAGAGCCTCGGCCTGCTGCACCGTTCTCGGGAACCCGTCAAGCACAAAACCTTCCTTGATCGTCGATATCTTCTCTTTCATTAACCCTATCACGACGTCATCGGGGACCAATCCGCCGGAATCCATATACGTTTTCGCCATCTTTCCGAGTTCGGTACCGTTCCGTACCGCCTCACGTAACATGTCGCCGGTAGATAGCCGGATCAATCCGAGGTCGTCATTCAGTTTCTCTGCCTGCGTGCCCTTCCCGCAGCCGGGGGGGCCGAGGAGAACGACTCTAAAGCCCATGGACGGTAATAATGCGTTCCTATTTATCAATCTGTTCCTATATCATCGGCGTTATGTGAATAAACGGGCATAGGCCAACAGTATATTTTATAACCTGAACTGCAATAATACCATATTGGTGGACCAAATGGACAAGAGTATCGTAGATAAAATAGAGAAGATCGTCGGCAAGGAAGGATATTCCACAAAGATCGCTGACAGGTATGCATACGGTTTCGACGCATCCATATTTCACAATTCTCCGGACATAGTGATACAGCCGAGATCCACGGAACAGGTGTCCGACATCATGAAGATAGCGAATGCGGAGAAGATCCCCGTCGTCCCGAGAGGCGCCGGAACAGGATTATGCGGTTCCGCCGTGCCGATAAGGGGAGGGATCGTTCTTGACATGAGCAGGATGAACAAGGTCAAGGAGATCAGCGTAGGCGATATGTGGTGCATCGTGGAAGCGGGGTGCGTATACAACGACATCAATGCGGCCCTGGGCAAATACGGGTTTCAGTTCCCGTGCGTACCTGGAAGCGCGGAAGCGTGCACCATAGGCGGAATGGTGGCATTGAACGCATCAGGCATGAAAGCGGTGAAATACGGTGCGACACGTGATTTCGTTCTTGGTCTTACATTTGTGAAAGCGGACGGAGAGATAGTGCAGGCTGGTACAAAGACACTGAAGGACTCGTCAGGTTATCAGTTGGCAAGACTGCTGGTCGGAAGCGAAGGGACGTTGGGCGTTATAACGGAGATAGTATTGAAAATGGCCACGAAGCCCAAGACGTTCGCTTCGGTCCTCGCCGCCTTCAATTCACCGGAGGACGCAGGGAGATGCGTATCGGCGATAGTAGCGAAACCTCTTGTGCCAGCAGCATGCGAACTGATGGACCGTGTCAGTATAGAGGCGGTCAACACAGCACTGAAGAATCCTCTTCCGGATTGTCAGGCATTGTGCATAATAGAGGTGGACGGGGAGCCGGAGATAGTCGACAGGGACCTGAAAACAGTTGAAGAGATAGCCAAAAGCGTGGGTGCGATAGAGGTCACAGCAACGAAAGATAAGGCGCAGATAGCGAAATGGGCGAACGCAAG
>JAITWO010000046.1 GCA_031285205.1 Methanomassiliicoccaceae archaeon
ATACCTAACGACCTCTCAATGCCCTCGTCAACAACCGCTATCGCCGATTCCATCGTGTCCGGGTCGAAAAACTCGTAGAACATATCCACCGCCTGCCTTTTCAGCAGCGGCATGTCGCACGGCGCCGTCATAACGAACTTACCGTTCATCGAATAAAGGGATGTGTGCAGATCGTTCATGAAATCCTTACCGGAAGTATGGATCGTCTCGATCCCTTCCCTTTTAAGATATCTTTCCGTCTCCTTTGTGTTGTCGCTCACCGAGACCAATACCCTACTGATCTTTGATGATGATCGCAGTGCGTCGACCACCCTCCTCACAACCGGTACGTCTCCTATCACCTGCATAGGCTTTTCAACACCGGAACTACCCATGCGCGTCCCTTTTCCGCCCGCATGGACAAGTGCCTCCATCATAGCATCACCGACATGATGATCAGGAACGTGAGAAGAACTGTTGCCCTTGTTATTTCGTTCGTTGCACCGAGGACGTCCCCGTTCACCATCCCGAAGTTCCTTTTTGCCGTTCGGCTCATGATGATCCCTGTGAGTATCGAGACGACCACGGATGCCGTCAGCAGGATGATGCAGTGGTCGGATCCGGGCAGCGCGACCATGTCCGTGTACGTCCCCATGAGATGGATGAACACACCGAATGCCGCTATCAGCAGTATCGCCAACACCGTGGCGATGATCAATGATCCAACGGATGTGTTGCGCACACTGTTCCCCGCCATCCCGGTGCCCGGTTCCCCGAACGCCGCCGCGGATACCATCCCGACCTTTGCCAGAACTTCTGCGGTGAACAGCAGCACCGCCATCCACGCCAGGAAAGGTATGGATGATGCCATGGTTATCGTCATAAGTATCACCATCAGCGCGAACGCCATCCCTCCGGCGCCTATCCTTGAGTCTTTCAATGCCCTCAGATGGTCCTCTTTGGTTCCTGCGACCACCAAACCGTCCCCGACATCTATCGTCCCGTCGATGTGCAGGAAACGGTTGAACGCAAAGATGACGAAGAACGTTATCACGGCGGCGACCAACGGATCGACGAAATCGAACCGTGTGAGGAAGGTCATCATGACCGCGGCGATCAGGCCGTACAGCGCCCCCACGACCGGCACCATCCAGAACCTCCTGTCCATGGCATCCATGTCCTCCTGCCTGATATCCAGCCGGATCATCGTGAAGAACGAGAACATTGCTTTCAGGGCGCCCATCAGACCTCACCGTCGAACATCTTTGTATAAACTGATGACATGATACCGCCGACAAGGCCGCATATTATGTCATCCATGAACGGGCCGAGTTGTTTTATTACTCCCGGTTTATGGCGGTCGAAGCGGTGGAACTCGAATATCCCTCTCGTTCCGGATATGTACTGCGCAAGCTGCATCCCCATTATCTCATCCGCTATGAGATGTATCGGGTCCGTTTCGAACATGCCCTTGGGCATCGCGCATATCATATCCTTACTTCCCAGGCGGTCCAGTTGTATCGCGCCCTGTATCAGCGACGAGACGTTGATGTCCTTCGAGTATGTTGTCATAAGGGAGCTGAACATCTTCCTGAGATCGTCCGCCCTCCATTCGGGGTTCGGATGATATATCTCCATCGCGGATTCCCATAATCTTTCTTCTGTTATTCCCATCTTTGAGAGCTGATCCATGAACGTCCCCATCTCCGGACGGTCGTCGCGTCTCAACAGCGAATCGTATACTGCATCCCTCACCGACCTTGCCAGTGATATCCCCAGTGATGTCCCGGTGCCGCAGTAGCTTTCCCGTTTGCCGCTTATTGGTGATACTATGGCGACGGCATCGGATGTCGTTCCCGTCTCCTCATGTCCGAGCATCCTCATCGCGGCTGTTTTTGCCTCTGTCAGAACGATGAATGAGTTCACTTTAGCTGCGTCCGTGAGCGGCACAGGAGATATCGCGATGATGTTTATCGTCCCGATGGACGGCATCTTTCCCGCCCTTATCCTTTTCTCCTTCTCCAATGAGCGCTCGAGGCGTGCGTCCATATCATGGATCACATCACCGGCCGTCACCCTGTTCCCCAATCCGGCGGTGGCCACCGCTGTTGTCGTCACACCATCGAATTCTGTATTCTTGATGGTTGTGACATATTCTATCTCGGCGGCGGTCATGAACCCCACTGTGCTCTTCGGTAGGTCCAGGTCCGTCCTCACCTTTTCAAGATCTCCCATGAAGTCCATCGAATCGTATAATTTGGGGACCTCCATTATCATTATCGTATCAGATACTGCGACACCTCTGTTCATCACAGCGGAGCTCATGATCTCCATCCTCTCCTTAAGTCTGATCACCGCCACCGGAGTGCCGCCGGAATGAAGTATCTTAACTTCCGCCAGATTCAAAATATCACCCTGAACAGACTCATTAATGCATCCTCCATGTAAATCTGTATGTGTATCCCTATGAACATGTAAAGCGGGACCGTGACGATCGCCAAGAACATGAATGCCGCGATCTCCACCATCTTATAACATCTGGAGATGTCCCTTACAGAGGGCATTTCGCCAGTGCCCATCACGTACACGTCCTTCTTCTCCATCCTGAACCCCAGGGCCCCGGCGGCGGCCGTCATCGGCCATCCGCTGTTGGGGCTCGGTGTCTTATTATGTTCGTAAAATGCGGCAGATATCGCTTTGCGGGGGCTCCCGCCGACGAACAGCGACGCCAGCGCTATGAACAGTATGGACATCCTTGACGTAACGTAACCGAGAACATCATCGAATTTGGCAGGGAAGTACCCCAGGTCGCCGTATTTCTCGTTCAGGTAGCCCCACATCGCATCCATGAGGTTACAGCATCTGAACATCCATGCGCCGAATATCCCGAATATGCCGAAATAGAATGTCGGGGAGCATACGCTGTCCGCATAGTTCTCCGATACCGTCTCAGCGCAGGATGACGCTATGTGCTCCGCATCCATTCCCTTCGTGTTGCGGCTGACGATCATCTGGACCTTCGAGGCCGCATCTTCCGTATTCCCGGCCTCCAGGTCATTCTGTATCGGTCCGCAGTGCTTCCTGAAGGAGAACACCGCGAAGGTCTGCTTGAATATCAGCGCACATATTATTATCCATAACATTTCGCCGACCCCCATTCCGGTATCGCCTATGTTTCCCATGTGGCCCAGCTGCGTGCGCAGAAGTGTGAGCACCGTCAACGTCACGAACGCAAATATGAAAAGTACCAGCAGATATGAAAGGAGACCTTTCATTATCGTTGACCGTCGGCCCTTCCTCTTTATCCTCTTGTCCAGCCCTCCCAACATGTTGCCCATCCATCTCAGCGGATGGACGGCATTCGGGAATTCACCTATCACTGCATCGATCAGCAAAGCCAGCAGGACAATGAGCGCCGCATCGATCCAGAGTTCCGTATCACTTCACCCCGTTGATTACCTTTTTGACCGCTTCCATGAACATCTCATTCCGTTCGCGGTCCTTGACGCAGAATCTTACGTAACTCTTGAATTCGCTGCCGAACGAACCGCAGTCCCTTATCATGATCTTCTCGAGGAGCATCTTGCTCTTGAATTCGGGGACGGACATGCCTATGTCATTCAGTGAATTGAAGAAGAAGAACGAATCCGTCATCCCTATCTTGAATCCTATATCATTCAGCTCCCTGTGCATCTGCTTCGCTTCGCTGCTCATCATCTCCGCAGCCTTCGTCACATGTCCCATGTGGTCCTTTATCAATGACGATGCGACCTGCTGCTCGATGTGCCCCACATTCCATGTCATCCTTACTTTGTCCATAGCGTTGATGATCCCCTCTGACGCAAATCCGAACCCTATCCTTATCCCGGGTATGGCGAACGATTTCGTCAGCGACCCGATCACCAGAAGGTTGTCGTACCTGTTCACTTCGGCGGCGCAGCTGACCTTCCTGTGCGACGGCACGAGTTCAAGAAGCGTCTCGTCCAGGAACACCAATATATTGCGGTCGGCGCATTGTTCCACGATGTCGAGTATCTTCTCCTTCGGCTCTATCCTTCCGGTGGGGTTATTGGGGTTGCATATGTAGACCGCCTTCACGTCGTTCAGGTTTGCCAGCAGCTCATCAGTATCGATGCGGAGGTCGTGGGACTCGTAGAGCAGCATCTCCCGTACGGACGAACCGGCTATCCTGCACTGATGGGCGTATTCAGCGAACGAGGGACGCATCACTATCGCCTTATCCCCCTTACCAAGGAATGTATTGGGGAACATCCTGATGAGATCGGACGAACCGGCACCGACGATAGTGTTCTCCGGCCTGACGTTGAAATGGTCCGCCAGCACGCCCTTTAGTTCTGTTGAGTTGTCATCCGGATAATGATCGACCCCCGAGACTGCATTCTGTATTATCTCCGGGATGCACTTCGGCGGCCCTAAAGGGTTCAGGTTATGACTGAAGTCCTCCACGCCGGCGAGTTTCCATGCCTGCCCGCCGTGTACTGTATCCGAGATCCTGAGGAGGTCCTTCCTTATCACGTCGCTGATGTTCATCCTTTGCGCGGTATGGTGTCAATGGACTTAAACTTGGCTATTACATCCATCCATATATCCAACGTCTTATCAATGATTGGTCGGACTTCCTTGCCGCTGCCTTTCAACATCCTATCAGTGCTTGGACCTGAATCTCTTCGGTATTATGTACAACTCGCCGTCCTGGTCGAAACCAACGGATGCGTTCACGCCGTATACCTCCTCGATGAGCTCCGATGTGATCACTTCCTTCGGTGGGCCGATCTTCACTATCTCGCCCTTCTTCATTATGATGCAGAGGTCGCAGTACCTTGCCATTAACGAAATATCGTGTTCGGCGACGAATATGGTCATGTCCTTTTTCACCATGTACTGCAGATATTCCATCACCTCCAGCTTGTACTTCATGTCAAGGTGCGACGTCGGCTCATCCACCAGCATCAGCCTCGGTTCCTGGACGTATGCTTTGGCGATAAGCACCCGTTGTCTCTCACCGCTGCTCAGTGTGTGCAGAAGCCTCCCCGCTAGATGGTCGACCCCGAACTTCTTCATTGCGTCATCCACTATCGCCTCGTCCTCTTGGGACTCCCACCACAATGTGCTGATATGGGGATAACGGCCCATCATCACCGTGTCCAGAACGGTCAGGCCGAAGCTTGTCTTGAGTTCCGCGGGAACATTCGATATCTTCTTTGCCATCTCTGCGTGTGTGGATCTTGTGATGTTCTCGCCGTCTATGAGCACATCCCCTGATGTTATCGAGTGCATCCTGTTGATGCATTTCATCATTGTCGTCTTCCCGCAGCCGTTCGGACCTATCAGGCCGACCAGCAATCCGGAGCCTATCCTGTACGATACGTCCTTCACTGCCCGGAACCCGTTCTCGTATGTTTTGTTAAGTCCTATCAGTTCAAGCAGAGGGACCTCAGCCATCGTACATCCTCCCTTTCTTCATCAGAAGGAATGCGAACAGCGGGACGCCTATTAGCGCTGTGATAGCACCCACGGGCAGTTCCGACTGCTGTATGGCCATGCGCGCTATGAGGTCTGCAATGAGCATCATGAAACCTCCCATCGCTATGGATGCGGGGAGCACCAGTCTGTGGTCACCGCCGAGTATCATGCGGCATATGTGCGGTACCACCAGTCCGACGAATCCTATTATCCCGACGAATGCTACGCATATCGCTGTTATTATCGACGCGCATATCATCATGCCCCTGTTGAATCTCTTCACGTTGAGACCTGCCTGTTTGGCCTGGTCCTCGCCCAGCAGCACAAGGTTCAGTTCCTTTGCCCATAACAAAGCAAGGAATGACATCACGAACACAGGGATCACTACAAGCCACGCTTCGCTCCAGTTCACGTTCTGGAACGTCCCGTAGAGCCAGAAGACCGCGTTCCGTAACCGGTCGCCCGAGAATGCAAGTGTCAGAGTCTGCATCGCTGAGAACAGGAACCCTACGACCACTCCTGCCAGCACATAATTGGTCGACGAGCCGCCGGCCTTCTCTCCGATGAACATGGTTATCGTCAATGCCACCATGCCGCCGATGACCGCAGCTATGGGTACGACGAACGACGATCCTATGGCAAAACCGAAAACGGTGCCTGTGGATATCGCCAGGACCGCCGCAAAACCGGCGCCGGACGATACTCCCGTTATGTACGAGTCCACCAGAGGGTTCCTTATGATCGCCTGATATATGCAACCGGCTATCGCCAACCCTATCCCGACCGCAATGGCAACGATCGCCCTCGGCATGCGGTAGTAGTAGACAGTCCTCTCGTCCACTGTCCTGACGCCGTTCTGCAATGACGATATCATCGCGGATAACGCATCGGAGACGGACATCGTACCGGCAGAACCGAGCGCGAGTGCCACTAAGAACATGACAAATGTCACCGCAATGCCCGAGATTACTATTGCCAGCAGCCTTCGTTTCCTTTTTGCGGTCAAAGAGATGTCCCTGCCGTCGCTCCTTCTCACGTATAGTGCGGATAGCAGAACGACGGCAATGACCGCCGCCACAAGCAGTAGCAACACGATGTCCAAGTTCTTTCCTCACTTCGATGCTTCTTCCAAGAGTGCCGCAAGCGCCTCGACTATCCTCGGACCTGCCCGCAGGAACTTGTCGCCGTCCTCGCCGTACAGGGTTATCAGTTCTACGCCCTTCCATGTGTCCCCTGTGGCGTTGGGCCAGCCCGGCAGGTGAGAGCCTGTCTGGCCAAGGATGGTTTTTATATCTGCCCCGCCAAGGTCCTCATCGGCTATGAATATTACTATCTCCGGCGTCATGGTCGTCATGTACTCTTTGTCCATGATCCATCCGGAATCGGGGAACATGTTGACCACACCCAGCCTCGATATGATGTCGTTGATGAACGTGTCCTGACCGATCCCTGCCACGTACCATTCTCCGCCGAACAATATGACCGTCTTCTTTCCGTCCAGACCGGCGATGGCGGCACTGTGATCCCTCAGGAGTTCTTCGAGATCGCCCTTCATCCCATTTATCGTCTCATTGGCCTTTGCATCGTTCCCTGTGGCCGCGCCGGTCATCCAAATGTTCCTGTACACGTCCTCAAGCGTGAACGCCTTGTATAGTGATATACATCTGATGCCTGAACTTCTGAGCGAATTCAAAAGGGCATCGTGGTTGTCCTTCTCACCGACGACCAGGTCCGGATCGTATGAGGATACTATCTCCGCCGTCGGAGGGGTCTGATAGAATCCCCATTCTTTGCTTATCCCTCTTGTCACGACCTCCGCCGGATAGTTGCTGTATGCATCCGCCGCCACTAACGAATCTAATTTTCCGGTCTTGCACAATATCTCCGTGCCCACTGCTGATAAGGATACGATCTTTTCGCTGGTGCCGTTGAATACGTCCTTGCCCATGGCATCAACGCATGGCAGCAACGGCTCATTCCCTGCCGCCGTCAGTGCCACGGCCGGATATGTGCCTTTGGAAAGGGTCATTGATGATTCGGAATATGGTATCTTCTTCCATCCGGATCCGACGGAGAATGTCCATAGGCCCCACGATTCTCCGGTACGTGCCGATATTCCGTCAACGGATGTTATGAAATCATCGGAATATGTTATTTTTATATCTTTCTTCTCAAATGCGGCCGACACCGCATCATCTAATTCTACTCCCTCCGTTTCGACCGGCATCCAATATCCCGTGTAATCTCCGAAGTCCAGAAGGACCCCCTCCTCGGACTGCGGCTCCCCTTTCTGCAATACGAAATATGCGGTAACGGACACCGCCACCACCATTACGGCTATCGCGATCGCAGCCATCATAGTTTTCGTGACCATTTAATTCACCCTATTGGATGATACATCCAGCTCCCTGTAGGCACGCATTGCTTATAATCTTTCGGATGAATCATCCAACCATATATCCAACGCCATCAGTATTGCTTTTTATCCTGTTCGTGCATCACGTCGCAATGAGCGGGGAGCACGAATATCCTGTTGTAGCCGAAGGTCTCAGGAAGACATTCAGACACACGAGAAGGTCCGGCCTGCCTGATAAGCTGGCTGTCGACGGCGTCTCGTTCAACGTTCGGAAAGGGGAGATATTCGGCCTTCTCGGACCCAACGGCGCAGGGAAGACGACAACGATCAAGATGCTCTCCACTCTTTTGATACCTGATGAGGGAAGCGTCCGTATATTGGGGATGGACGGCATCAAAGATGTGAAGAACGTGCGGCAGAGGATCAATCTCGTCTCCGGGGGGGAAAGGGGGTTGTACTACAGGCTAACGGGACGCCAGAATCTGCGGTTCTTTGCAAACCTTTACGACATCGCCAAAGTAGGGCAGGAAGCGCTCATCGACAAACTGCTTGATATCGTCGGATTGACGGAAGCGGCGGACATAAAGGTAGAGGATTACTCACGCGGGATGAAGCAGAGGATGCATATCGCCAGGGCACTGGTCAACGATCCGGAGATATTGTACCTTGATGAGCCCACCATCGGCCTTGACCCTGAGATAGCGAGGGACGTAAGGTCATTGATAAGGAAACTTGCAGGGTCCGGCAAGACGATACTGCTCACTACGCATTACATGTTCGAAGCTGAAGAATTATGCGACCGCATAATGATAATCTCCAAAGGACGTTCCGTGGGATACGGAACGGTGGCAGAATTGAAGAAAATGGTACCGGATACGAACATCATAGAGGTGGTGACGAACGATGACCCCCATGATACTGTCGCGAAGCTCTCGTCCGAGCATTTCATACAGCACGTGAACACGGAACGCATCGCCGGGAGACACTGCACCCGTATACAGCTGAAGGACAGGACAGACCTGCTTTCCTATCTTGACACTGTGTTCTCAAAATACGGGATAAGGAAGATAGGGTACGACGAGCCGACACTTGAGGACATCTACATATCGTTGGTGGGCGGCGAAGGTCAAGAGGACGGCGGGCACCACCGATGAACGTTAAAGCGATAACGGCAGCATTCAGACAGCAGGGAACACAGTTCCTGGCGGACCCGCAGTGGATAATCCCAAGCATCATCGCTCCGTTCATGTTCACGGTCGTCGCATTATACATGTACAGCGGCGCCGGTGAATTGGACTCACCGATAGTATTGACGGCGGTGCTCGGAGGCGGTGTCCTGGGGATGTGGGGGAACATGCTGTTCTCGTCTGGCTTCACGATCACCTATGACCGATACAACGGGACCATGGAACCGATAATGCTCACGCCGACGCACCTGATCGATGTGATAGCCGGCCGCTCGGTATGGAACGTGTTCATAGGGATGATAAATGCGGTGCTGGTGTTCATTTCAGCTCAGCTTATCTTCGGAGTGGGGGTCAGCGTTGCCGACCCGTTGTTGTTCTTCCCGATGCTCCTCATGACATTGTTCTCGCTGGCATCCATCGGTCTGATGCTGGCGGCGCTGTTCGTCCTGACGAGGGCCTCCTACGTGATAACGACGATACTCGAATTCCCCATATACGTTTTCTCCGGCGCATTGTTCCCGATAACCGCCCTCCCGGAGGCCCTTCGCCCGATATCATACATCTTCGCACCGACATGGGGCGTAGATGCATTGAAAACGGCTGCGATAAGCGGTTACAACACTCCGATGGCATCATTCGGCATCTGGTTCGATGTGCTGATGATGTTCTTGTTGATCGCCGTATACATCATTGCCTCGTACTTCCTGTTCATGAGGATAGAGAGGAACATACGCGAATCCGGAACGCTGGCGAGGTACTGATATGACGTTCGTTTCTGACCGGATGAGAGTGATAAAGGCGTCATGTGTGCTTTCCGTCCATGATACGTTCACCGTAATAAGGCCTGCCGTGTGGGTATTTCTGATGGTGGTGCCGTCCCTCTTTTCGATGTTCTTCTTCTATATGATAGCCGGATATGCGACAGGCGACCCCGACTATCAGGACTTCGTGGTCATCGGCAATGCTGTACAGGCGATAGGGATGACGACGATATATTCCGTTGCAAGCATACCGGGCGATCAGAAGCACATAGGGACGATGGGCTCAATATACATGTCCCCGTCCGGTCTTTTCTCGATATTCCTGGGGATGTCCCTGTTCAGCATCCTTGCGGGATTCATCTCCGTTGCCGTCTCGCTGGTCTTCGCGGCATTCGTCTTCGGGGTTAGCATGGCATCGATGAATGTTATCTCCGTTGCCGTGGTGATATTGCTCACCGCCATCTCCGTAGGGGGGATAAGCATGATAATCGGCAGCGTCGGGCTCTATCTGAGAACATCGGCGATACTGGCTAACGTGTTCACATATCTGGGGCTGATCCTCTGCGGCGTGAATTTCCCGGTGACCGATCTTCCGGGGTGGGCGCAGAAGATCGCGCACTGCCATCCGTTGACCCACGCTGTGGAGGCGACACGCGGTGCCGTCGGCGGAAGCACCGTCACGGACTTGGCGGACCCGATACTCATGATGATCCTACTTGGCATCATATTTGCCGTCGGGTCGGTGCTCACGTTCAGGTTCTTTGAAAAGCTCTCGCGGAAAAAAGGGCGTCTGGATGTGTTCTGATCATGGTATGATATTTTACTAAGACGGTCAGCGGTATGCACTGCGCCTGTTCCGGACATCCAGCACCATTATGACCAACCGTTCGTCCTCGATCTTCGCGAAGATGCGGAAATCGCCGATCCGGTATCTCCAAACTCCTTTGAACTCTCCTGTAAATGCCTTACCGTTCCTTCGAGGATCATCCGTTCCCACAAGGTTCTTCTCGATCCACGATACGATCGTTCCGGATGTCGCTGCATCCATCTTCTTCAGTGACTTGCGGGCATCTTCCGAATAAACGATATCATATGTCAAAGAAGGCCCAGCTCTCTCTTTATATCATCATGGGAATATGTCTTTGGATCCTTTTCATAGTTCTTCAGGGCCTTGCGGCATATCTCTATGTCCAACTCATCTTCGATCATCTCCATCGTCGCCTTCCGGATGACATCGGATATTGTGGTGCCGCGGACGGATGCATACTGCTCTATGAGCATCTGCTCCTCCGGTGAGAATCTGATCGAATATACCATGAAGGTCTGTATGACAATGATATACAAATATATTACGTCCGTGAGGAGTTTGCCGCCGACCTGTTCCGCATTACCAAGATCGAGCCAGAACTGAAGCGCGACACCGTTGACAACGTACCTGATGCGAACGGCGTTAATTATACAGTTGGACACAAGGTGTGCGAAACAGTAGAGGGCGTCGGCGGTACCATGCCGGAGGATCTGCCGACACCTGAGAAAAGCATCTCTCAGGCAGAGAAGGAAAAGTTAGTGGAATTGAGAAAGAGAGCGAAGAAAGGAATGATGAAATAGGGCGAGTATAACTTCTACCTCAGATTTAAAACGGAGAACACCATGCCATAGGCATGTGCATCTTGTCGGACAAGGACATACTCGAACGCATGAGGAGAGGCGACCTCGGGATAAGTGATTATCACGAACGGGGACAGACACCGAACGGATACGACCTCCGGATAGCTGAGATAGCCATACGAGGGAGGGACGGGCTGATAAGGGAGGGCACCGCATCGATACCGCCGAGGACGATGTTCTACGTGTCCACCGTCGAAAGGGTGAGGATGCCGCCGGACGTCTGCGCGCAGCTTTGGCTGAGGACCACGTGGATCAGAAAAGGCGTGATCGGCGCGTTCGGGAAGATCGATGCGGGATTCGAGGGGACGTTAACGCTGGGAGCGTACAACGCATCCGATGATATCGTGGAAATACCGATAAAGGAGAGGTTCTGCCAGATGGTCTTCGAAACGTTACATTCGGCCGCAGAAAAAAGCTACGGGGAAAGGAGTGGCAACTACCAGGGACAGACAGGAGTGACGCTGGCACCTAAGAAGACCGGCTGAGCGCGATCTGTTCGGAGGATCCCCGGAGAAAGAGTGATCATGATCTCACGATGTCGATGACGTACACGCTCATCGTCGGAGAATATGTCTTCAGTTCGGCTATCCGATCCGCACGTATCCTGTGGCCTTTGCCGTTCATGTCCTCGATAAGCTTTGATATCATTTCGGAAGAGGTCGAACGTTCCATTATCTTATGCAGATGTATCGTCCCTCCGCTCCTGATGTTCGTTAACGCAGCGTGAAGGAAAAGGTCTGCGGCCTGCGGAAGATTCATTATTATGCGGTCCGCCGGAGGAAGGTCGCTTATCAGTATGCCAGCATCCCCGCATATCGGGATTATGCCGGTGAGCTTGTTCAATCTGATATTACGTTCCATCATCCCTACGGCGTCCTTGTTCACATCTATCGCGTATATTGCCGACGGCTCAGAGTGTTTCGCTATGACCAGCGGGAACGGCGCCACACCGGCGAA
Source organism: Methanomassiliicoccaceae archaeon (assembly GCA_031285205.1). Lineage (GTDB taxonomy): Archaea > Thermoplasmatota > Thermoplasmata > Methanomassiliicoccales > Methanomethylophilaceae > Methanomicula. The sequence continues at coordinate 12,393 of JAITWO010000046.1, forward strand.
CATGTCTATTATTATCTCACCGCCCCTGACCAACGAGGCGATCCTCATCCTCTCCGTTGAAAGACGCGGATTGAAGTACGCTTTCGCCGGATCGACGATCATCGTCACCCCGAACTCCTTGTGCCTCGTCTCCGATGTTCCGGTGCCTGCGATCATTGTTACTTCCCTTAATCTCATATCTCCTTTCACGCCGCCGTCGGTCATCGCTGCTCTGAGCGAGGAGGATGCCTTCAGCAGGGCGTTCCCTACGGCGGATGCGTACGGCAGCAGATCATCGGATAATTTTATCACGGCGATGTCGCCGATGACATCGTACGATGTCGGGAGCATCTCCCTCAGTACATCCGGGATGTCAGCTAGATTCCTGTAATCCGTCTCCCTCCGTTCGGCGAGTTCAAGGTCCGCATCTATCGTATCGTAGCCGCCAAAGCCGCTTGAGATCACCGGTATCAATATGCTGTCCCCGTCCGACCTTATCTTGAATCCTCTGTCTAAAAGCCCGGATGAGATCAGGGTGTCTCTGACCTCCTCTCCTTTTTCCTTCGGGACCCTTATGCAAAGCGCCATCGCCGCGTCTATCGTGCAAATGATTTAAATGAGTTATCATATGAACGATGGATGACCTCAGAACTTATATTCGCGGGCCTGGGACTCAGCGGAACCGACGGCATGACCGTAAAGGCGCTGAATGCATTGCGCGGATGCGATATCATCTTCGCGGAATTTTACACGTCGATCCTGATAGGAACGAGCGTAGGCGACCTTGAGGGCGCTCTCGGAAAAAAGGTCAAGGTGCTCCACAGGGCGCAGGTGGAGGAAGATGACATCATCATACGGTCGGCGAGGACATCACGCGTCGGTTTCATTACCGCAGGGGACACCATGTCGGCCACCACGCACATTGATCTTTTGATACAGGCCGCCGAAGAGGGGATCCCTACGAATGTTTACCATGGCGTCTCAATATTTTCTGCGTGCCCCTCATCTCTGGGCCTCCAGCCGTACAAGTTCGGGAGGACCGTCACATTACCGTTCATTGATGATGGTTATCATCCCCGTTCCCCCTATGACCATCTCGTGAACAATAAAAAGGAAGGGCTACATTCGATGGTGCTCCTTGACATCCGTGCGGACGAGATGAGGTACATGACCGCTCACCAGGCGATAGAGTGGTTGCTTGAGGCGGAGAGGAAATGGGGGTGCGGCCTGATCGCTCACGATACGCTCATATGTGCCGCATCCCGTATTGGTTCGGATGACGAGAAGGTGTTCGCCGGATACCCACATGATCTTCTCAGAGCGGACCTCGGCGGGCCGCTGCACACCATCGTGATACCCGGACATCTGCACTTCATGGAATCGTATGCGCTGGTTCACCTGGCCGGCGCACCCAGATCTCTTATCGAGAACGATGATTGAGACCCGAATGGATGATCAAAGCCCGAATATCGCATTGAGGTCCACGTTATCGCGGACAACGTTCCTCACATGAGCGATCTTGTCTTTATCGGTGGGGTCTATGCGCGCTATGAGGTGCTCGATTATCTCTGTGACGTGAAGCGTGTCCTCTGTTGTCATAAGGACCGGAACTCCTATCTCATCCGCCCTCGACAGCACGGTGTGCGACGGCTTTATCCCGCCTGTGACGATGATGCAAGATGTGTCCGTTGATAACGCCGCCAGCAACATCTCCGTCCTGTCGCCGCCGGTGATCATTGCCTTGCGCTTCGTCCTGCGCATGTAGCCTAAAGCGGCCTGTATGCTCATAGCGCCGACCAGCATCGTCTCCACGATGTTCTCCATCCCTTTTCCGCCGGCGATGACCTTCGCGTCCATCTTATCCGATATCTCTGATACACGGAACGTTTTCAGTTCGCTCATCTCGGGGATCTCGCCGAGCACCTTTATCCCGTGACCCTCCAGGAAACTGCGCTCCGGGAGGCCGGACGATCTGTTGATGACGGTGCCCAGTATCTTTATCTTGTTCTGCCTGCACAGCTCCTTGAACAGGAACATCATGTCTATCGACTGGCGCGTGGGGGTTGCAACGAGCACTATCGGCGCGTTGAGCGCCTTTGCGATGTCTATATGCGACAGTTTGTGCGCGGACCCGGTGGCCGGGTCCCTTGATCCTTCGATTATCATGAATTCTTTGTCTTCGCATAATTCGTGATACCCTGCGGTCAGCCTGCTCATGGGTATCGGTTCGTTGAAATCATATACGAACGGCGACAGTTTCCGGCCTTCGCTTATTTTCAGTACCTCGGACATGAGCACAGCGTCCTGGTCCATCAGTTCATCCCCCACTTGAACGAGACTCTCGCGGAACGGTTTGTAAAATCCTGCTTTCCCGGGATAATTGGTCGCGAGTCCCAATGACAACACCGATTTGCCGGATTTCGAGGCCACCGATGCCAGATATACATTCTTCATTTCCATCATCTTACCGTTGTAAGGGCGTCCACCGCCCAAATACCTTCATTCTTCTTCCCTACCATTACCGGATTGATTTCAAGTTCATATATCTCTGGGTTCTCCAGAGCTATCTTCATCATCCTCTTCATCGTGTCCTTCAACGCATCTATATCCGCCGGCGGCCTTCCGCGGGCGCCGGACAGCATGCGGTATGCCTTTGTGGACATTATCATGCGGTCCAGCTCGTCATCGGACATCGGTATCAGCGATCTTGATATCTCGCCTATTATTTCCACGTATATCCCTCCGAGCCCGAATGCCAGCACCGGCCCGAACTGATCGTCGCGGACCATCGACAGTATCACTTCCTGGCCAGACGCCATCTTCTGCACCGAAACACCGTCTATCCTTCCGTCGGGAACGGCCGTCCTTCCCCTGAATATGAGTTTCTCGAAGGCTTCACGCACCCCTTCCTCATTCCTCACGTTAAGTATCACGCCGCCGATATCTGTCTTGTGCGCTATATCCGGGGACATTATCTTCATGACCACGGGATACCCTATCTTCCCGGCGGCTGCCACAGCATCACGCTGGCATGTCGTCAGTTCCTCGGACGGCACCGGTATCCCGTATGCCGACAGTATGGACTTTCCCTCCTCCTCCGAAAGCGCGGAACGGAATTCTCCCTTTGCTATGTCCAGCAGTTCCAGTACCTTTTGCCTTCCGGAAGTGTCCGGAAGCACCGAAGTGCCGCCGGTGGGGCGTGTTCTCTGCGCCATCCTGAGATATGATAACGCACGGACCGCCCTGTCTGGCGACGGGTATGAAGGTACGCCGTTCTCTCTCAGGATCGACAGTGCCTTCTCGCATTCCCTGCCGCCGGCGAATGATACCGTGACCGGTATCTTCAATTGTCCTCTCATCCGTGATATAGCGACCGCTACTGCGCTGAGGTCCGTCGCATCGATCGGCGATGACAACACCGCTGACCCTCCCACACTTTCGTCATCGGCCGCTATTTCCAATGCGCTTATCATCATCTCGTTGGTGGCGTCGCCTCTTACATCGACCGGGTTGTGTGTGCTTGCGACCGACGGTATCGTTTCCCTTATCCTTTCCTCGGTCGCGGGGGACAGCGTTGCCAGCGATACACCGAAATTATCTGAGCATGCGTCCGCCGACATTACTCCCAGTCCTCCTGCGTTCGTTATTATCACAACGCCTTCTTTCATCATCGGCTTTGATGACGATATCACGGAAAGCGCATCGAACATGCTGTCCAGGTCCTTCACCCGTATTATATTCAGGCGCTCGAACACCGCATCGTAGACAGTATCGGATCCCGACAGTGCGCCGGTGTGCGATGACGCCGCCTTTGAACCAGCGGATGACCTTCCCGACTTGAGCATCACGATCGGCTTGTTCACCTTGGACGCCGCGTCCAGAAATCTCCTGCCGTCGGTTATCCCTTCCGAATATATGCCTATCACCGTCGTGTCTTCATCAGTGCCGAAATATTCTATCGCGTCCGCTTCGTCTATGTCCATCTTGTTCCCCAGCGAAAGGAACTTCGATACGCCGGCATTCGTGTGCATCGACCAGTCTAGCATCGTCGCTCCGACCGCCCCCGATTGTGAGCAGAGCGATATCCCTCCCTTGGGAGGGAACAATGAGGAGAACGTTGAGTTCAGGCCGCAGTGCGTGTTGATCAGTCCGAAACAGTTCGGACCGACCGCCCTCATCCCGTATTTCTTTGAGATCTCGCTCAGCCTCTTCTCCAGTTCGCGGCCTTCCTGACTCTCTTCCTTGAATCCTGCGGTTATGACGACCACCGCCTTCACGCCCTTCTTCCCGAGATCTTCCATCACCTCCGGGACGGAGACGGCGGGTATCGCCAGTATCGCAAGTTCGGGAACTTCTTCCAATGAACCCACGGACGGCTCGGCCTTCAGCCCGAGGATCATCCCGCCTTTCGTGTTTATCGGATATATCTTTCCGGCGTAGCCTGAACGGATGATGTTGCCAAGGATCATCCCGCCCACTTTCTTCGGGTCCGAGGATGCACCTATGACCGCCACCGAACTCGGGGAGAAGAACATCCTCATGCTTCGTGGAATGGCATCTGTCATATAATTTCCTTTGTTCCCGGAATATCCACTTTCGGTCACTTTCGGCCATCATGATAATTATCTGGCTTATTGTTCCGGGGGATGTATAGAGCGGTACTTTCGGCCACCTCCTCCGCTCCGGATTATATATTCAGCTGACGATGATGATCATGAAGACGCGAAGATGCAACCATCCCTTGCATGACTTCTCTTCAGAGGAGAGGGGACATCCCATTCATCCCTGACATTTTTCCCTCCTCTCCTCTAATCTTTTCTTTTCGGAAATGTCATTAGCGTTTATTTTGTGAACCTTCGTATGTTCGCTATTGCATCATCCGTCGGCAGCGGATCGTTGGTGTCCTTACCGATGGTGCACACGAATATGCACCGCCCACAGGGCGACCTGCCCTGGCTTCTCAGCACTGCCGAGTATTCCACGCATTTCTGCTTATCCGTTATCTTTTTCGGGTACATGGAGGATGCCACCGCTCCCTGTGGGCATTCGTCCACGCATCTCATGCATATGGTGCACAACTGCTTTTCCATCGGTTTCCCGGAAGGTAATTCGGCAGTTGTTATCACTGACGTGAATCTTATCCGGGGGCCGTTCTTTTCCGTCAGCAGCATATTGTTCAGACCGAATGTCCCGAACCCTGCGAGATATGCCGCATGGCGGTGAGAGAAGAACGACGACGGGTCCTTCCTGAGGCCGCTTATCCCCTGATATCCGTCCCTTGAGACGTATATGGCCGCGTGACCCGTCCCGTGGATCTCCATCGCCATCCTCTGCGCAGCGAGGTCCAGCATCAGGTTCACCTGCCTGTAGTGCTCCGCATAGAACGGGGACGGGGCGGTCGCCAATATGGTCTTTTGGACCGGGATCCCGATGACCATGACGGAACGTGCACCTTGCATAAGTGATGACGGCCTTTCGCATTCCAGTATGATCTTACTGACCATCGCATCGGTGTTCCACGCATCCGCATCCGCAACGCCGATATCAACGATGCCTATCGACCTTGCCGTCGCTCTTATGCGCTCCATCATATCGTTCATGGCAGCGACCCGTACCTTCGTATGTTCGCAACCGCCTCATCCGTCGGCAACGGGTCTGCGGCATCCGCCCCTACGGGGCACACGAACGTGCAGCGAGCGCACGGCGATATTGCATTGTCCCTGAGAATTGTGGCACGGTCCAGGCATCTTCTCTTCTTCGTTATCCCGTTCGGATAAAGCTCGGATGCCGTTGCGCCCTCAGGACATTCGTTCACACATCTCATGCATTTGGTGCACAACTGCTTTTCCATCGGCTTCCCGAAGGGCAATTCCGCTGTTGTGATAACTGACGTCAGCCTTACCCGGGGGCCGTTCTTTTCCGTCAGTAACATATTGTTCATGCCGAACGTTCCCATTCCTGCAAGATATGCGGCATGACGGTGAGAGAAGAACGATGCCATCTGCCTTCTCAACTCTTCATTCCACTGATACCCGTCCCTTGAAACGGAAATGGCCGCATATCCCTCGATGTGCAGTTCCATCACCACCCTCTGTGCAACGATGTCCTCCGTTATGCCCACCGTCTTGTTATGCTCTGAGTAGAATGTCGACGGCGATGTTGCCAGTATCGTTCTCTGTACCGGCATCCCTATCACTATCACGGAACGCGCACCTTGCATGATCGATGACGGCCTCTCGATCTTCGGTGTGATCTCCCTTACAAAATCATCGGCCTCCCACGCGCCGGCGTCGGCAACGGCCATATCGGTTATTCCCATTGACCGTGCAACGGCCCTCACCCTCTCCCAAAGCGCATCGCCAGCCATGATGTCACCTGATGATAACATGAAGATGATTTAAAAGGGAAATGGTTTGAGACGGCCGTTCCTTCAGATCGGATCAGTATGGGCATGCGCTGCAGTCATGCGCGCCGCATTCCTCATTCTCGATCTGCCACTTCAGCGCCCACTCCTTGACGGTCTTTATCGCCATGATAAGTTCTATGCCTCCGTCCGTGAGCTTGTACTCGCTCTTGAGCGGTATGGTGGATGCATCGACTATCCTTTGGATGAGCCCTTCCTGCTCCAGTTCCTTCAGGCGCTGCGACAGTATCTTGGGGGTCACCTCCATCAGGGTGTTCTTCAGTTCCGAGAACCTCCTCATCTGTCCGCTGCCCTTGTAGAGTTCGAGAAGTATAAGGAAAGTCCACCTCTTTGCCAGGTAATCCATTGTTCTGTAGACGGTGCAATCGTGATTCATACTTTCCAGTATGATATTCGATAGATATATAATATGTGGTAGTAAAAGGAATTTATATAATTAAAAACGATATATTTTCATTGATTTTGACTATTTTTGATAATAACGGCGACTAATATGGATGCGGCGCCAAACCAATTTGTATATATAGATTTTGCTGGGCCGTGTTAACACGAATCATTGTTAAGTTATAACAAAAACATTGATGAGTGAGTATATTTCTCTGTGAATACTGCGGTGCAGAAAGAGGGTACGGCGCCTTGTCGGCGCCGGAGTGTGTTTCATTCGGCCGCGGCCCCGGAGTACCTTTTGCCAACGTGGTGAATTTTTCGGCAGCCTCGGTGCTCCGGGCCGTTCAGGTGTTCCGCGTGATAGTTGAATGCATCCCGGATGTCCTCAACGACGCTCTTCGGATCAGCTTTGGCCGCTACCGTCACGGAGCAGGAGGATGTTTGCCCCGAACATTGGCATCAGGGACGCATCATGTGGATGGATGTGTAATCCAATATAAATAACTTGTTCATGAACAAATGTAGTGCCATGAAGTATCTCGTTGTTGACGGAGATGTTCATCATACCTGTGACGCGATCGAAAAATGCAAACATTAATGAAAAACTATGTTGTTTCGGGTTGCGTGACAACTTTTAATGGGTTATGGTGCAGACGCCGGGATTTGAACCCGGGCAAGTAGCTTGGAAGGCTACAATCCTAGCCAGGCTAGATCACATCTGCGTAAGGCTTTGTAACTTTCAACTCGTATATAACAATACTGTTCGTTATGTGACGCATATTATTACTAAGGCTTCAGGAACGCCAAGTGTTGTAGTAGTTGATACAAAATTGTCGGTTTCGTACGAAAAATTGAAAACCCCTGAAATCTGTGGCACAAGAGGTCCTTTGGACTGCCGGATTACGAAGTGCAAACGTCGTCCGGATTTCACATTCTATCGGCATCGTCTTTATCATTATGTTCACTTTTCCGCGACAATGCATATCCTAACATAATGTCGATTGTGTTCTTCAGGTTGTACACGGTTACGATGACAATAATGATCATTGTGATTATTATCACCATCATACCTGCTGTCCCAAGTTTTTCAGGGATCTCTAAAATAACATCTTTGATCTTATCCGAAGGTGCTTCCGGCTCTTCGGGATCAGGAACCTCCGGCTCTTCGGGATCAGGAACCTCCGGGGCAGAGAATTCGAGCCCGTCTATGTACAGTGTCAAATCGGATGACAGGCCAAGAGCCATATCAAAAAGACTTGCCGCCGGTATCATGTATTTATTGTTCTCCTCTTTGTCGAGAACGACAACCTCATCTTCAATTATCATATAGATAATGATGTCGGAGCCTTGATAACCGTCTGCCAACATCAGCAAGAAGCCATCCCTACCTGCGAAGCTGAACGCCGTCCCTTCATCATCGAACGTGTAATTCCGGTCCAGTGAATATCTCGCAGTACCGTCAAACGTTCCGGATGTGTCTATTACCGTCATATCATAACGCAACGATATCGCCGGACGACCGTCTGATATCTTCCATATCTTATCAAAGTCCCAGCCTTCAAAGGTGCTCATGAGAGCCATCTCCTGAGATGTTATGCTTGTCTTTCCCTCTGCGTCATACCCCTCTCCGGGTAAGGTCCCCATGAGAAAATATGAGCCTTTAATAATGGGCGGCTCATTGCTGGAACATGCGACTGGATCTATTGATATCATCAAACGGTCTTGTGCGGACTCGCCTTTGTCCATAATTTGTGTCCTTCCTGTCAACTCGCCTGCGTTGTAAAAATTTGTGACCTGCTGTCCGTCGCCGGCGCAACCGCCGACAAGAGTGATACTGCTGAAATTGTCTTTTATCAACAAAGAATAATCCTGGAAAGTTACGTTGGTAACTGAACACACGTCCCCTGTATTGTATGTATCAGTGATATTTGCGAGACCGTTTCCTATGATGCCTCCTGCGTTTGAGTTGATATTTATTTCTGGGCGTATATTCGTGCTGTCTGTAAATGTGTTCTCGATCAAACAATAAACATCTCCTACGTTCCCTGACTTGGATATATAAATGTCTGATGCCGCGCCAACTGATCCTCCTGTTATTGCAAACCCGGTTGAACTGTAGAAGTTCCCGTGTGTTAATGATATTGCTGATGTAGTTCCGGAAGTGAGACATCCTCTTATAACTATTATATCGTCATATTCTCCCAATAAGTCCTTTTCTAAACCAATTAGCCCACCGGAAACGCTAAATGAAATCGTATTTAATGAATATGCATCCAGAGGTGCATTGACGGCCATCGATGATACGATGCAATCGACCAAACAGTCAATAATTGAAACCGCCCTGACCGAAGCGGCTAAACCTCCCGCGATTGAAACCCTTGAGGAGTAATAAGTTTCAAGATCTTTTATCGATGCTGCAATAATGTATGAACTGTGTTCTTCATCAGAAATGATGCTTATGTTGTAAAAAATTGAGGAAATAACATTTCCGAATAAGCCCGCAGTGGAGACCTCGGCCTCCATTGACGTTGCCTTTATACCTTTTATTAAATAACCATTGCCATCGTAGATTCCGATGAACGGATCATCGTCGGTGCCAATTGGTGTGAAGTTTCCTTTAAATGGTGCGCAAACGGATGCGTTGACATTTTTGTCGCTGAAGCTCAATGCTATTGCGAATGATTCTTCGCCTATTGTTCCAGCGGCAATCACCGAGTTTTTCTCTTTGAGACAATTTATTGGAAAGTATATGTCAGAGAACCCTGGGCTCCCTTCTATCTGTATTATAATGTCATTAAATGAAATGTAGCCATGCCGCTTGGAAGATATTCCGTCCAAATCCGTTGTGATGCTGATCATTATATGATCATCGATAACGGAGGCACTTAATGTCACCCGGTTATCGGGGATGCCCGCATCACTAAAAATAATGTCCTGTGTCTGTTTGTAATACGCTCCGTCATGCATATGATAAAAATCTGACATCATCCTGAGATCGTTCACAGAGGAAACCAAAAAAGGATCAGATTTTGTCCCACTCCCGTTGAGATATGAGGAACCCAGGATGGTTGATCCGTCTGACTGTATCGTCGATGGCAACATGAATATCGACAACACCACCAATGATACTATTGCGGCTGAAAGCACCTTCAATCAGATCCCTCGAAACTTGAATATAAAGATTATATTAGTTATGTAATATGTTAGTGTTATAATTAGCTTATGTTCAATCTCAAAATATAATATGTGAGTCGGCTTTCAGACATTATCGGTTGATGATGATGCACTTAGGAAGGGATCTGTTGTTAAGAGCGAATTTGGCCTCACAATAATTATATAATGATATAATTTATATATTCAATATCAATTATGTAATACTGGTTAAATGAGAAACGGCCTCAAAATATCTGTTATTTCTTGTATAGCCTTATTTATATTGACAGCGGCACTGTTATCCGTCCCTAATGATGACGAAACGATAGGCGCCGGAACCAAATATGTGGACAGCCAGTCTGATTTCGAAACAGCCATAGGGCGACTACAGGACGGAGATGTCATCGTCTTACGCTGTAGCGTCAGCTTAAATCGCATGATCTACGTGGACCATAAGCATGTGACGATAAAAGGAGAGGGAGACAACATATCAATAACCCGGGCACCGGGTTTCGCTGCCTCTAAGGACACGAACCGCGATTGGTTCAATCCGAGCATGTTCGAAGTTGCCAGTGACGTGAACGGCGCCACCACGGCATCACTCACTCTTTTGAACATAACTCTGGATGATGCCGATAACCCTGACAAGGCAACCATGACGAACTCGATACCCAACGACGGCGGCACATTGAAGACCGGCTGGGAGTCACGAGTGTATGATTCGGTCATATCCGCATACTCCTCATATTCAACTGTTACTTTGGGCGACGGCGCCAAGATAATCAATGTCGGAGGGGCGACCGCGATAAGGATGTCCCCCGGGACGCTGAACATGGATCCGGGAAGCTACGTTGAGGGTTCCAACAACAATACCGGATTCTACGGAGCCATATGGCTGCAGGGCGGGACCCTTAACTTCGACACAACAATGGATGGCGCAACGATAGACGCGCGTTACATCTACACGGACAGCAGTGCAACGGTGAATTTCAGCGGAAAGATAATCAACTGTCTGTTCAGCAAGCCGTTGTTCGAGGGAACGAGAGAGAAATACACATTGACACTGACATCTGAAAGTGAGGTCAGCAATAACAGGTTGGTCAACACCAATATGTTCATACTCGGAGGTACTGGCAATACGGTCGAGTTCAGCGGCAAGGTCAATAATAACCGCGATACTGGAAGCAATGATGAGTCGTGCAATCTCATACAGGTCTCCGGTACCAACCTTTCTGTGAACCTCAAAGGAGAGATCAAAGAGAACGTGCTCGGATCATCCGTGCTTCTAGCCCGTTATAACGGCAACAATCAGATCACTTTGCATGAGAGTAGCATCACCACCAAGAACAGTGTAAAATTCGGCACATTCAGGCAGTATGAGAGCAATGCGCATTTCCATGTATACGGAGAGGTGAGCAACAATGTATCCAAGACTGACAACGGAGGAGGATTCTATCTCTCAAAGGGCTATGCTACAATGTATCCTGGCGCTAAGGTCATCGGTAACGAGGCGTATGGAAGCGGCGGAGGCTTCTATCTGAACCAAGGCGCAACACTGACAATGCTTGGCGGAGAGATATCGGCGAACACCGCCAATAATCAGTATCTGAATCATTTGCTGATCGGACTCTCCGGAGGAGGAGGTGTTTGCCTCACAGCATCCGTCGGTTCGCAGGGGTCCTCATTCATAATGTACGATGGAGAGATCACGGGCAACAACTCCTCCACTACTGGAGGAGGGATCTTCCTGACAGGCAGACAGAGCGGGCACACCTTCATTATGGAAGGCGGAACCATAATCAACAACACCGCTGGAGCGAACACTGGTAAAGATATTGCGGTAGGGGCAGGATGGGCTCCGGGTGCATCGTCCGGCTCCAAAGCGATAACATCAACAACCCTTAACGGATACTATGTCTCTGTAGGGCCTGACACAGTGATCGGAAGCGGCTCCTTGGGTGTTGCGCTTTACAGCTCACTCTCTTACAGTAGCAAGACCGGCGTATACATACTGGACAGGACTGACAAGGTACGCCTCGGAAACATCTCAACCAACCTCGAGTCGGCTGTCGTAGCATGGGCGAAAGGCGAGCCCGGATATTCTGCATATACCTTAAGAAGTAGCATCTGGTACTCGACCGACAGCGCATCCGATACATCGGGCCTCGTGATGACATATCCTATGAGCAGTCCCAATAACTACGAATGGATCGTTGCCATTCAGCCATTGGATGCCGCCGGGTCGGCGATCGGCACTGCGTCCATACACGTACCCTCAAGGACCGTTCAAGGCCTCTTCGTTACCGTTCCCGTCGACGGGTCCGCTGACGGATATGCCGTGGTGGTAATGTCCGTCGCTAAGAACACGAGCATGCAGCTTGACCTTGCCCATGAGGGAGATGGAGACTTTTTCATCGGAAATCCGTCAGACCCCAAATACACAGTAACGGTCTCCACCGGAGGGAATATCTCAGATTTCAAGATCATTCCGGCGAGCGGCTGGATAATAACATCTGCGATCCTTGTTGCCGGCGACGGCATGGTCGTTGATAAAACGGCTGATGCGCTGAGCAGTAAGCTCCGCGTATCGTACAGCGAACTTGCGAGCGGAACGAATACCATCACCGTGACGTTCGTTGACACGAGATTGTATCTGGACCTTGTTTCTCAGGGGGACGGTGACTTTTATATCGACGTATCAGGAACCCATCTGATCACGGCGACGATGGCCCTCGGCGACCCTGCGATCACAGACTTCGTGATAACGCCGGCGAGCGGTTGGATAATAGGATCGGTGATCCTTCTTGCCGGCGACGGCACAGTAGTTGATAAAGCGGCGGATGCGCTGAGCGATACGCTTAGTGTGGCTTACGAAGAGCTTGCAGAAGGTATCAACACAATTACAGTGACGTTCGTTGACACGAGATTGTATCTGGACCTTGTTTCCCAAGGGGAAGGTGACTTTTACATTGACGTTTCTGGTACCCACGTTATTACAGTAATGATGGTCCCAGGATGTCCGGATATCACCGACTTCGTGATCGCTCCTGCGGACAGGTGGGTCATGGGGTCGGTGATACTTGTTACTGGTGACGGCACCGTCATCGATAAGACGGACGATGCGCTGAACGGACCCCTTTCCGTATCGTACAGTGAACTTGCGAGCGGAACGAACATCATCGCTGTGACATTCACTGAAGTGCCTCTCCTGCTGGAGCTTGTCTCTTACGGTGAAGGAGAGTTCTGCCTTGACGGGCCGCTTGGTCGTGAATACACGGTCACAATGCTCTCCGGCAGCCCGGATATCAACGGCTTCGTGATCATACCTGCAGAAGGGTGGACGATAGGATCGGTCATCCTCACTATCGGAGACGGAACCGTTCATGATAAGACGGACGATGCGCTCAATTATACGTTATGTGTCTCATACAGCGAGTTGACGACAGGGACGAACGTCATCACGGTGACGTTCACGCTTATCACAGTGGAACCGCCTCCGGGGCCGGACCCCGAGGAACCGCCCCAGAAGAAGGGGTCGCCCTGGGCATACCTCATGCTCATCATATCGGTGCTGCTCATCTCGCTCATCCTGCTGGCATTCCTCTGGAACAGGCACATCATGATCGTCGGCACCGTGAAATGCGACGGTGAGGTCGTCAAAGATGCGATGATACAGTACGAGATCGTTGACCGGGATGGTAAGCGTGTGGTAAGAGATGTACCTGTGACCACGGATACAGAAGGAAGATATGTCATATTCGTGCGCAGGGACTGGGATGTCACGATCATCGGGACCGTGAAAGAAGGCCGCAGCACAACGGGAGCCGTCTGGGTCTGGAAGGACAGAGATATAGAAATGACGTTGCCGTTCAAGGTCAGGATAAAGGAGAGGGTCACCAGAGTGAACTTCACCGTGAAGAAACTATAAGACCGGGACGTTAACGTCCCCCGTATCTGCGCAGGGCGCCGATCAACCAAAGCGCTCTGCGCAGTACGGGCAGAATCTCGGCGGCTTCGGCAGATCCAGCTCCTTGCCGCAGTACGGGCATACCCTGAACATCATCGTACCGTTGATGTCCCTCGGGATCTCCGGCCGTTTCCCGCATTCCCTGCAGAACTTGTACGGGTGTTCGTTCACCGTGCCGCAGTGCGGGCATATTGCCATTATGACCTTCTCGCCGTCGCCGTCCTTCCTGTTCTGCCGTGTCAGTTGCTGATACATCTGCGGGAAGAGCAGCAGACCTACACCCATGGCCGCATCGTCCATACATACGTATGCGGGTCCGCATATTTTCCTTTTTAGTTCCGTCCGCGGCCGAGAGACTAACAAGTTATTAATTCAGCCATGCCGTTGGACGAAGCATGCAGCGTTCCGAACCGGTCCTCACGGACCCCGACGACATCAGGATATGGAACAAGATAGACTATGTCGGCCAGGAAGAGAAGAGAAAGAGGAGGCAGCAGGACAAGCTGTCGATACTTGCGGTGATCGATGATGCGCTCAGCACCGGAAAACAGATGCATTCCGCCGTTCTTGTACAGATCCTGAGAAGGGCGGCACGTGAACAGATCAGTGACCTGGAGTCGGTGGCCATCAAGGTGCTCGACATGTGCAGGCCCGGTGACATGGACCCGGTGATGGAAGCTGTGGACATAGTGGTCAGGGAGAGTAGCACCGATGTCACCAGGAGCCTCATGGACCGCTTGGCGAATGTTCCCGACACGGCGTTCATGGAATATCTGGAAGGCATGTTCGCATCCCGCTTCGGAGACGATAAGGGTGCGGCGAAGCACCTGATACGGAGCAACGCGATAGACCAGTCGTTCATCAGGACGTACGATGTGCTGATAGCGATGGAACCCGGGAAGGGATGGGACGTCCTCAGGAACATCCCGCTGATAATGGCCGGCGAGAAACCGATGGAGGTCCGCACCGCAGACAGGGACCTGCTGGAACTGCAGGACATATACGACGGATGGTACAACGGTGAAAGGGGAGCGGCAAGGAAAAGGCTTGAGTCCTCCGGCGGGTTCTCGTCGGGGCATATGGACTTCCTGCTCGCAGCGGCGAGGATGACGGGCGATGTCGGCGAATACGAGAGGTCCCTGGAGCTGTACGACCGCCTGTTGGCGGAGTACCGGAACATAGACAGCATCATCGTCGAGAAGGCGAACATACTTGCCGCGATGGGGAAAAGGAGCGACTGCCTGGCACTGCTTGAGAAACTGGGGAGGAACAGCGCGAACAACCGTAATGTGATGGAATGTATGCTGAGGGTGCTTGCATCGAAGAACACCGAAAAAGAATTCCTGAACTATTCCGACAGGTTCCTGCGTTCGGAGCACGGCGATAAGAACGGACATCTGCTGGTCGCCGATCTTATGTCGAAGATAGGCATGAACGCCCAGGCCGACAAGATACTGCGCATGCTGGTCCCGATGTTCCCCGATGACCTGAACATCCATAAGGCAACGGCAAGGAATGAGATAAGGCTGGGAAAGGATGCAGCCGCTCTGAAAGCGGCCGACAGGGTCATCAAACTGTCGCCGAAGACCGCCGACGGATACTGCATAAGGGCGGAGATACATCTCAGCCGCGGGAGGATAAAGAATGCATCGAAGGATGCGGAGAGCGCATTGCGGTTCAACCCCGGTAGCCTTGGCTCGCTGGCGGTGATGAAAGGGGTGCACATATATTCAAAGGAATATGAGAAGGCACTGGAGGTATGCAGGCGCATACTGATACTCGACCCCGACAACACGGATGCGATGAAGGACATGGCATACGCGCTGGACATGCTCGGCAGGAGGGACGAGGCTGCCGAGGAATACAAGAACGCGCTGCGCTGCAGGAAGGACCCGAATATGCTCATAAGCATCATCTCCGCCCTTATCAGCGGGAACAGGTCGGAGGAGGCGGCGGACATTGCCCGGGAGTTCATGGACGGCAGCGAGAAGATCGCCGACCTGTGGTGCCTGAGAGGGAATGCTGAATACCATTCGTCGGACTTCTCCGGTGCC
The DNA here is from genome assembly GCA_031285205.1 of Methanomassiliicoccaceae archaeon. Taxonomy (GTDB): domain Archaea; phylum Thermoplasmatota; class Thermoplasmata; order Methanomassiliicoccales; family Methanomethylophilaceae; genus Methanomicula. The sequence goes on from JAITWO010000046.1 coordinate 28,357, forward strand.
GCAACATCGTATTCTAAATCATTGGACATCAGACCGCATGACCCGAGGACGTGGCATTCGAGGGGCATGGCGGAGGAGATGGCCGGAATGTACAGGGAAGCGGAGTCATCGTACGACAGGGCGGTGATCATGGACCTCGACAATCCGGAGTTCTGGCTCTCCAAGGCGATCGTGCAGGAGAAGAAAGGCGACCTTAAGGGTGCCGTCCTCTCGCTGAACCGCGTCATATCCGATTCGCCTGAGAACGTGTTCGCGCTGGTCCGCAAATCGAAGATACTGATGTATGCGGGAAGGCCGAAGGAGGCGCTGTTCTTCCTTGACCAGGCGCTGAAGATAGATTGGAAGAACATCAGGATAATGCAGATGAAGAAGAACATCCACAAGCGTGCCGAGTCCTATGATAAAGTGATCGATGTGTGCAAGGACATACTCAGGGCGGACAAGAACAATATAGATGCACTGACCGATATGGCCGAGACGTACCAGAAGATGGGCAAGCATGACGAGGCCCTGAAGGTGCTCAGCAACGTATCGTCGGACCTCGGGGAGGTGGGCGTCCTGATAATGAAGAAGAACTCCGCCAGGCTGAACGATAACATCGAGGTGGAGATAGATGCCTGCATATCCATACTGAAAATAGAACCCGACAACCGTTCCGTTAAACTGGACCTGGCGGATGCGCTGATACGCAACGGCGACCATGATGATGCCATGAAGGTATACGATGACATACAGGAGAGCGACCCCAAGGATGCGGAGGTGATCATCCTGCGCGGTAAGCTGCGGTCGATGATGGGCGACGAGTCGAGCGCCGTCGCGCTGTACCATGAGGCGGTTCTTGAGGACCCGGACAACAGCGACACGCTGAACGAGCTTGCCAGCGCCCTTTGTGATTCTAAGGAATATAAAGAAGCGCTGAGCATGATATCGAGGGCCATCGAGATATCTCCGGAGGCTCCTAAGTGCCATCTCACCAGATGCAGGATATTCCTGGCCATGAATGACACCAAGGGCGCACTTGAATCTCTGACCGGCGCCTTGGAGGATGTCGCGGAGAAAGGCGTGATCTACATGCGCATCGGCGGGATATATGAGAGCAGGGGAGACCTTGACGATGCCCTGACAGCATATGATTCTGCGATACGCGACGGCATCGACGGCGGCGATGCGCATTACAGAAGAGGGAAGATCCTTGAGCTTCTCGGCAACCGCGAGGCGGCCAAGAAGAGCTATTCCGCGGCAGCAATGAACGACGGGCACCTCGTGAGGGCGCTGGAAAGACTGGGGACGATGCAGCTGGATGACAATGAACTGGCGAGTGCGAAGAAAAGCCTGGACTCGGCACTCGCTGCCGATCCGTTCGATTCTCCGTCGTTGCTCAGCCGCGCGAGGCTGTATGTGAAGGAAGGGAACAGTGACAAGGCGATACCCATATACAGGACGCTCTCAAGCCGCGACGACAGCACGGCCGAGATGGAGAATGAGCTGAAGGGGCTTTTGAAGGATACGGAACCGCCGGCCGAGACTGTCATAAAAGAAGAGTCCGTTATACGCAAAGATGCACCGGAAGAGAAGAACGCCGCAGACATCGGGAGCACATACGACCTTGCCCTTCTGGCGCTTGAGCATGCATATGCCACCGGGAGCGCCATCAGCGATGACCGTATGCTCTCATCGCTCGGAATAAAGGGTGCAAAGAGGGATGCCGTCCTGAAATATCTCTCGGACTTCGAGGAGTACGGCGATATAGACGTACGGTCGAAGGAGTTCGAAAGGATGGAGAGGCTCTCCAAGAATGTTATACTCGCCGAGAACATAGATGACATAGACTCCAACCCGCTGATAGGGATACCGGCGGCGTTCATCGTCTCAAAAGCGGAGACGATAGACGATGCGAAGAAACTGATAGCATATGTCTACAAAGCGATCACGGACGAGTCTGACGCAATACCCTTCTCGGATGATGTCAGGGATGCGGTCGCGGAAGCATCGGAAATGTCCGGCGACATAACCACATACGGCCTGATGAGGATGTTCAACGTCGGTGTTTACACTGCACGCACGATCGGGCGCCTCGCCAAAATGGACAGGAAGAAGGGAATCGATATGCACATCTAATACGAGATCATATCAGATTTCATGTACTCGCGGAGAAGGCATGTCGCATAATTTCCCTTGGGAAGTGAGAACCTCAGTGTGTAGCCGCCGTCCGTGACACTGCTTTCGATATCAGTGAGAGGGCATAGTATCTCGCGGCGGCTCCCTTTGGAACTGCAGTGAGGAAGCCCCGGAACAAGGAAGCTGTCATTGGTCATCTTCTCCTCATAGATTATACTTCGTTCGATATCTCCCATCGGGCCGTCGGCGATGGTGCTTTCGGTGCCGATCAGCGATATCGTGATAAACGCCTTCCCGGAACGTATCTGCTTCTCCACCAACCTTATGTTCTTCTCTGTTACTGTTGCCGGCCTCTCATGCATCGGTATCCTGTCAGCATCCGCCGGTATCACCACATCACCGACTGCCGGCCTGTCCAACGGAATTCCGTGTTCCATCCTTCTGCTGAGCATCAGGTTGAAAAGATATGATTGATACGCATGGGTGAACATCATCTGAAGGTTCGTCGGTAATTTAGATATTGCACCGATATCATCATCCGGGTGTTTCATGAGATGTTCTGCCATCGTCTTCTCGAAGGACATCGTCTTCGGCATGACCTTCAGCGCATCGGCGAATGACGAACGGTCGGCGAGTAGTTCTCTTGCATCCTTCGTGTCCTGCTGCTCATGCTCGGACGGATGTGAAAGATATGTGTCGACCGCCCCCTTGATATCGCCGCGCACTATCTTTTCACCCACGATGTGCGTCACCGGCCTCACTGCCCCGAACCTCTGAACTCCGAAGTAATTCGGAAAACCTTTGGATGCCTTGATCGACGATGTCACGGAACCGATCACGTATGCCGTATCGTCCTTGGACAGCAAACAGTCCTTTACCGTTATCTCGAATCTGTTCCCTATGAGATCGCCGATCTGCACCCCGCGCCTTGAGCGGTATGCGTTCCTTACGGTCACATCCTTAAGATCAACTTTTGACAATGCCTCGTCCGGCGCCTCGAACGACATCAGCTGTGTCGTCACCGCCCGTTTATCCTTTGTCCCGGCGAACCCTATCCTCTCCCGGGATATGTTCATGGACCTCGACATGATACGTATCAGACGGTTGGTCTCCCAGTTCCTGGATGTCACCTCGGCGATGATGAAACGGCCGTCGCCCTTCTCGTCTGGATGCTTTGATATCTCCTTGACAATGAAATCCTCGGGCTCCCTCTTCAGGCGCCCTCCGGTACCGTCGGTATCCGTGAGATAATAACGCATGCCGATGTCCGCTTCCGCCGTATCGCATCTGCGGTACATGGTCATTTGGTGATGTTGATCTTCGAGAAATATTCGGAGATCGCGTTCGCGGCCTTCTTGATGGCCTCTTCCGGCGTCCCTTTCTTGGTGGAAACGTAGAGAACAGGTTCCTCAAGCTCCGGGTGTTTGTCCACGTACCTGACGATGGACACGTTCGAATCATCCGAGAGTTTGTTGAGAAGCGGTGTGATGAGGGTCATGTTCGCATCTCTGATGCGTATTGTGATGGAATCCTTTGTTTTTTCGACTAGATTGAGTTCCATGACCCCTCGAATGCCGTACCTGTCTTAAATCTTTCGTAAACCTGCCTTATCGACGGATGCCGGCGATGTTCTGATACATCACGTCTTCTGCATCCCGTAGATCTCCATTATCTCGGCGACGGATGTCGACTCTTCCGGTGACTTGTCGTCCCTCACACGACCGGTGAACCTCGGGAACCTCAGTCCCAGGCCGGCGTCCTCCTTGAACACGCCTGCGGCCGCTGTGTGTATCGGACTTAGACTCAGCTCCGCGCCTGTGACCTCCAGCACCACGGTGGGGTCGAACCACACATCGGGGACCATCTTTGAATCAACGTTATTCGGTCTCCGGTCTGTCTTACGGGCATCAAGAAGCCCGGGCATGGAGTCCAGGAAGGCGTCATCGAACCCCGTCCCGAGCTTGCATACCGTCACGTACGATTGCATCTCCGGGTCGTAGGACGCCATCAGCAACGCCCCGTACCTCCCCTTGCGCTTCCCCATCCCGTAGAACGCTCCGACGACCGCGAGGTCGAACGTGTCGATCATATCGGAATGGTAATCCTTCTTGTACTTTATCCAAAGGAATCCTCTCGATCCCGCCCTGTACACCGACACATCGGACACCGATTTTGCCATTATCCCCTCGCAACCGGCCGATACCGCCTCGGTGAAGAACGCATCCGCCTCCTGCACTGATGATACTATCCTCATGTTGGACATCTGTATGCCCTCCGTTCCGCTGAACGCCGATGCCAGCATCTCCCTTCTTTTCAGATATGGCATCTGCGTCACGTCCTCCCCGTCCCTTTGCAGTATATCGAACAGGAATATCCGCACCGGATAGTCTTTTATGGCATCTTCCATCCCATGCTTCCTCCGCCTGTGCGTGACCTCCTGGAACGGCAGCATCTTTCCGCTCTTCGCATCGACCGATACGCATTCGCCTTCGACTATCGCCTCCGTTCCCTTCAGGGACTCCTTCAGCAATGATGCGATGTCCCTGAAATTGTCCGTAAGGTCCTCCAGCCTCCTTGAGTATAACCTGACAGAATCTTTTGTTATGTGCGCCTGCACCCGTATCCCGTCGTATTTGTATTCCATGGCGCATCTTCCTTCCATCCTTCCCATCACTTCCGCAAGAGAGGGGAGACGTTCGGCAAGCATCACCTTTATCGGGTTGCCCACTTTCACTTTGATCCCACGGACGGCGTCCATACCGCCGGCCGCCAGGGTCTCGGCGACCAGGCCCATGTCACATGTGACATTGAACGCCCTCTCTATCTCCGGGCGACCGCTCTTATCGGCGAAGGATGATGCCAACGCATCAAGCACCGTCATTGACCCTGCGCCCACTCTCATCCGTCCGGTGACGATCCTGCACAGATATCTTGACTCGATCGGCCCCGAATCATGCAGCAGATTGGCCAGCAGTTTCATCTTGCGTTCCTGCGAGTCCTTTCCGTCGGTCTCTTCGATGAGCAGCAGACCTTTCATCACACGTTGTACCGTCAGCGGCTCGGAGAAAAGCGCCATCTGTTTTTTTTCCTTGATGAGCATCTCCGCGACCGTGCCCGGATCCCCTTCCTTTATCCACAGCTTCTCCGTGCGGTCCTCGCTGAACCCCGACGTCAGTGATATCGCCCTCAGCACAAGCTTGTCGGACATCCCCAGCTTCTGCGGGAAGAAATCGGGATGCAGTTTCCCTTGCGACAGATATACGACATCCCTCAGCACCGCCGGCGGCAGCGTCCCGAACAGATCGGATAATATGGACGTCATCTCCAGGCGGCTGCTCGTTCCCTCTATCCTGTCGAAAACTGCGGCGATTGCGGAATAGAGCATATTTGGGTAATGGCGCCACGGTTTAACAATATTGGCGTCATCTCCGGAAATCCTCTATCCCTTTCTGTATCGATCTGGGAACTGGGTCGGCACGGATGCTTGTCTTGATCTTCCTCAGATTCTTGATCATCGTCTCCTCTTTTTTGCTGCTGACCGCCTGGAAGGCCTCGTCCCTTGTCCCTTTCGCAGTAAGCACGTAAATGACCCCGTCGTTCTTCCTTCCGGTACGGCCCCTTCTCTGTATCGTCCTTATCTCGGACGGAACGTTCTCGTAGAATATCACCAGATCTGTGCTTGTGACATCCAGTCCTTCCTCTCCTACCGACGTTGCCACTATTACATTATATGATCCGTCGCGGAACGCCCTCAGCATGTCCGTCTGCTCTCTCTGCTTGAGCCCACCGGCCGACTGCCCTATCAGTTTTCCTACGGAAACACCGCTGACGGACGCTAATTTCTCGACCAAAAGGTCGCATGTGTTTCTGTAATGGCTGAACACTATGACCTTGGAGCCCAGCCTGTGATTTATCTCCTTGCTTACGAGGCTCATGACCCTTGATATCTTCGGATGTTCTACCTTCGTCGTCTCCAATATTGTGCGGACCTCTTTGTACTCTTTCTTTGAGATTATCTCCTTGGCACCTTTGCCGCCTTTCTCCTGCAGCGATTCTTCCGCCAGTTTGTCCAGATATGAACGCAATGCGGTTGTCCCCTGGGTCTCCGCAAGCCCTATGGCGTGGCCGACCTTGAGGGCCATGGACTGCACCGACATGGCTCTGAACAGCACCGCCGACCTCTCGCCTGATTTGTGCCTCACCTGTAACACCCTCCCGGCCACAAGCAGCTGCTTGGTGGTGGTGCTCTGATAAGGTGCCAGTACCCTTAAGTTTATCAGTTCGTCGATGTAACTGCTGAATATCTTATCTAAAAGGGATATGATATCGGTGAGGTCCTGCGGCATGTCAAGCTCGATTGTGTTTATAACAACGTTGTATGTGTACGGCGACACATCCGGGTCGTCCTCGGTGCGCATGTCTATCCTGCCCAGTGAAAGGTTGATACATATCTCATCCAGCCTTTCCCTTTCGCTTCCGGGGGATGCGGTCATGCCCATAGACAGCCCGCTGATCTTTCTGTATTCGCGTGCAACGCTCACATATGCGTAATTGCCGGTGCCCCTGTGTGCCTCGTCATATATTACCAATCCGAATCTGCTCATATCGTACAGCCTGTTCTCCAGGTCATTGGCGACCGCCTGTGGGGTGGCCACGATCACGTCGCTCTCATCCATCACACGCTTCCTTTTCTCCGGGGCCATGTTACCGTTCATGACACCCACCTTCGTGTTGACGAGAAGTGACGAGAATGTGGTGTTGTGCTGATCCACCAGCGGCTTCGTCGGTGCTAATATCAAAACCTTCTTTCCTTTTTCGAGTATGTCCGCTGTTACGTACAGCGCGACTATCGTCTTCCCCAGACCTGTGGGGAGGATAAGGAGCGTTGATGCCTTTGAGCACCCTTCTGCCATACGCCGCTGATATTCGCGTTCTTCCACACTATCGCTGAGTATGCGCGGATGTCTCACGAATGCTACCATTATGACATCCAGCGCATAACTTGTTATAAAAGATTGCCGAGGGGTAGCTGAAACTACCCTTTGAGGTTTAGTGGCAGCTGCCGCCGCACGATGAGCATCCCTTCATGTTCGGGTTGTGTATCGTAAGGCCCGTACCGAAGTTGGGATCGTCCACGAACTCGATCACACAGTCATCGAGCTCCTTTGCCGTCTCTTTATCGTAGAACATCCGGAACCCTTCCGCCTGGAACACCTTGTCGCCTTCCTCCTCCTTTTGCTGGAAGGACATTCCGAACTGAGGTCCCGAACAGGCCATCCCTGCGAGGTATATCTTCACCCCGTATCCTTCCTTCTTGTTCTTCTTGAGAAGGTCGGAAACGAATTTCGCTGCGTCCGCTGATATCGTTACCATGTTATCACTCAAAATACGAAATAAAAAGTAGTATATAAAGAAAACTGCCAAACCATCAATAATGTACTGTTGTTGGCCTAAAAATGGCCTCACGGCGTCAAGGGTACATCTCTTTGAACTTACGGAACGCATATGACTGCGCGTGCGACATCGCCATATATGCGCCTATTTCCATCGTCTCCATTATCTCGTTCTTCGTTGCCCCGTGTTTCACCGCGAACTGCATCTGTACCATCATCGAATGCTCTGCACCGACGGCGACCGCCGCCGACAGCGCATTTAGGTACCTTACCTTCTTCTCAAGATCCCCTTTACCTTCGAACAGCGCGGCGGTCAGCTGCGCTGTCGGTATGAACAGGTCCGGACGCTCGGACAGTATCTTGCTGACCAAAGGAATGAAACCATATTCTTTTTCAATGTTCCTGAGAATTTCTTTTACAGTATCCTCTTCGTTCGCTTCTTCGCACATCGACACATATATGCCTTTACTGATAATAAGCATATTGGATTCATCGTTGTTAAAAATTAGCCGCTCCCTCTGTTTTTATTCACGCCGTTAAATAATGTAGCCTAATTGTAATCAATTGCCTTTAATGCGGATCCCTCCGTGAATGATCATCAAAAGTATGGATGTGTTAAAAGATGACAGAAGGAACGGACATACTGAACAGATCGTTCGGGAATGCTGGGAGAATATGCGGATACGATTCCGTGAGCGCGGAATTCGCTGAGTTCAAAGAATTCAAGGTGAAATGGAGAAGAAGCTGCGGATGGGCGGAGTTCGAAGTATCCGATTACGTGAAGGACGCGCCTGAGAATGTCCTGACCGGACTGGCGGAAACGATATTCTCCAAAATATCAAGGCAGGTCAGGAACAGCTACCCGCAGGAGATGCTCTCGTGGATCACATCCGATGACTTCGTAAGAAAGAAACAGCCCATATATCTTACGAGGGCCAAGAACCTCGCCCGCACACCGGTCGGAAAGCACGTGGACCTCGATGCCGCATACAGGAGGCTGATAGACATGGGGCTCATGAAAGATGACAAGGACATTATGATAACGTGGACGAAGCACGTCAATACGAAGAGGGTCGGCTACTGCAGTCTGCTTATGAAAGTGGTGATAATATCATCGATATTGGACACGCCCGATATTCCCACATTCGTTTCCGATTATGTGCTTTACCATGAACTCATACACGTGGGAAGGGGATTCGATCCGTTCGGGCAGCGGCATGGTACCGACTTCCATCTGTTGGAACGCCGGTATCCTATGCACAAGGAAGCGGAGGAATGGCTGAAGAGGCTGCAGATCTGCATCTGAGCATGCATTCAAAAAACCGAAAAGTGGTGTCCCCCGGCGATAACACGTTCTTTCATCGTCCGATGTGACACCGGCCTCGGAACACTGACCCCGCCGGGGGTGTGTGTCGGGTCCCGGGGTTGTCTTCCGGTCACGGCCAGGCGAAATCACATCGCGGCTACCGCAAGGACCCTAATAACGGGACCGCTGTACGCCGGCCCGTATCACGAATCGTCACTTATCAGATCCCATCATCGTTCCGGCATGTTTCTCACTGCTGATGTGATATAAAAACATGTGCTATCGGAACAAATTTGAAAAGATACATCCGTTCCAAGATGGCAACGGACGTGTCGGACGTCTGATCATGTTCAAAGAGTGCCTCGCCAACAATATCGTACCGTTCATTATAGACGAGAAACATCGCAGATTCTATTACAATGGGCTCGAAGAATGGGACAATGATCGTGCATTCCTTATGGGAACATGCATTTCTGCGCAGGATGTGTTCCAAGAATGGCTTGACCATTTCAACATCAAAAAGAAACTGAGGTGACCGAAAGTCTATTTAATCAAGGGCATATAACTCGGCTCTGATACAATGCATTGGGCAGATGTGATAGCGGACGAGATCATCGGTAAGTGCGATAGGCCTCTTATATCAACTGGGATCAGTCCCACCGGGTTCATCCATGTGGGAAGTTTGCGGGAAGCGATCACGGCGGAGGCGGTACGCAGTGCCATAGAGAGCAAAGGTTCCGATGTTAAGATGATATACCTGATCGATTCGATCGACCCGCTCAGGAAAAGGTACGGGTTCCTTGATGAGTCATTTGAAAACCATGTCGGAAAACCGATATGCCGCATACCGTGCCCATGTGGGAAGCACGATACATATGCGGACCACTTCATCCAGCCGTTCCTGGAGGCAAAGGACGGGCTCGGTGTGAAATGCGAGATCATCTGGACCCATGAGCTCTACGAACAGGGGAAGTTCGCGGATGCAATAGATGCGGCCATCGTGAGACGGGAAAAGGTCATTGAGATACTGACGGAAGTGTCGCAGAAGGAGAAGAACGAGAATTATGCGCCGTATAACCCACTGTGCCCGAAATGCGGCAGGTTCGTGAAACAGGCGGACTTTGATTCTTACGTACGCCCATACCTGAGATACCGCTGCGAGAAATGCGGACATGAAGGAACGGCCGATATAACAAAGGGCGACGGGAAATTAACGTGGAGGCTCGAATGGCCGGCGAAATGGAAGATATTTTCCGTTTCGGCAGAACCGTTCGGCAAGGACCATGCGGCCGCAGGAGGCTCATACGATACCGGCGTCCGCATAGTGAGGGAGATATTCGACGGCGAGCCGCCGCGTCCCATACCGTACGAGTTCGTTCAGCTGAAAGGGAAAGGGCAGATGCATAAATCCACCGGCTCCTCGGTCACGGGGATAGATGCGATCAGTATGACGCCTCCAGAGGTGCTGACGTACACCTTCCTGAGGGTGAACCCGGAAAGACATATAGATTATGATTCGGAAATGGGCATACTGGATATGGCGGACGAATACGACCGGATGGAGACGTTCTTCTTCGAGGGCGGCGCCGCAGAGTCGGATGAGAACGCCCTGCGCGCATATGAGCTTTCAAAACACAACAACATCCCGAAGAAGATGCCCCTTCACATCCCGTACAGGCATCTGGTGAATGTCGTTCAGATGGCCGATGACATCGGCGGAGTGCTTGAGATACTGAAGAGGAACGGCGACTTCGATAACGCGACGGACGATGATCTGGCCCGTTTGAAACAGAGGGTCGTCTGCGTCAGGTTCTGGCTCAACGGGTTCGCGCCGGAGGCGGTCAAGTTCTCTGTGTCGAAGACCATGCCGGATGTGAAGCTCTCCGATGATGAGTCCTCGTACCTCAGATCGCTGGTCCCGCTGTTATCTGCATCTGAATGGAACGCAGAGAAGATACACAACATCGTCTCCGATGCCGGGAAGAACTCCAAGATAGGGACAAAGGGAGGATTCCAGGCGCTGTACAAGGTCCTCATCGACAGGACGTCCGGTCCGAGGCTGGGGCACTTCCTGGCGACGATGGAGAAGGACTTCGTCATCCGGAGACTTTCGTTATGAGCGTCGCTGAAGGCGATAAAAAATGAAAACGGGCCGTGAGGCCCTTTAAAGTATCCCCATTTCGGTCAGTTTTTCGGGCAGGTATTGATCGGTCACGAAATCAAGACCGTATTTGGCCAGCGCCTGCTGCTCGGCCTTTTTCTTCATGCCGAGCATCGCCTCTATCTCTGATACCCAGAACTGGTCCTTGAACCTCGGGTCGGTCAGTTCGCTCTTCAGCGCGGCGATGTCCTGCTCGCTCAGCTTGTCCGTGGGTAGCTTATAGTTAAGGATGTCCGATGCCGTTATACCGATGAACTGTGACGTCGGTGTCGCAAGATAGTCTGATATATGGGCCGTTTTGATCGCACCGTAAGCTATCGACGCGAATATGCGGAACGACCACGGGTCGCCGTCGGTGAACACCGTCACCGGAAGTTTAAGTTCCTCGTTCAGCCTTTTGATGAACCGTCTTGTGCTCCTTGCCGGCTGACCTTTCAGGTGGACCAGCAGTGCGTTGTACTTCTCATCGAACCCGTTCTCCACAAGACGGTCGAACATACCTCCTGTCTCCACGGCCACGATGAACTTCGCCGTTCCAGGTCTTATCGCAACTTTGTCCTTCTCCACATTGAACGGTATCCCGTAGCCAGTGTCCGGAACGTCATCGCGGCAGTTGAGCGTCTGTTTCACGCCCTTTCTGTTGACGGCCGTTACAGTGATATCGCCTATAACCCTTGCGCCGTCCTCTTCCGGCCTCAGCTTGAAGTCCTCCCTCATCAATGATGAGACGATCTCGAGATCCTCGGCCAGGATGTTGCTCTCGTCCTGAGAACCGAACTTTGCCAGTTCCCCCCATGTCTCGGAAACGTAGTACATCTCCCTCAGCGTTGATGACTTCTCGGTCTTTATCATCTGGTCTATGAAATCCACCATGTGAAGGGTGCGGAGCATCATCGTTGCCCCTTTCACCGTCTTGCAGTTACGGTTCGTCTTCATATCCCCGTACTTCCAGACATTGTGCCTTGTGTCGAACTCTATGTTCTTCTTGGACCTCAGCGGGATGGCCATCGACGGTATGTCCCCTTCGTTCAACTGGTCATATATCGACGCAACTATCTTGTTCAGATTATCCATCGTTTTCATCTGGCGGTCATTCGTCATCCTGCTTCCCTCCTTTCCGTTTGTTATCGTCGTCATCGACATCCGGGTCCTCTTCTTCCTCTTCCTCCGCCTCGTCGGCCATGTCCAGTTCGGTCTCCGTGATCTCCATCCCCTTTATGCCCCAGTCCCCGGGCAGCGCATCGGCACCCATCACGAACGCTGTGCTTATGCCTGAGAGGTACACATCCGATTCCGAGAATGTGTCGGCCATGTCGCCGATGAGGTCGAACTCTATCTTCGCGGAAGTGAACGGCGGAAGACCGAGAACCTCCCAGTTGGCCTTTCCCTCTTCGTTCATGTCCATGAAGTATCTTCCGAGCAGTGTTTCATTGACGGCCTCCTTCGGAAGCTCTGCGTGTATCCGGAACGAACGTTCCGCCTTGGTGTAGTTGTATACTGTGTATGCAACGCTTTTTATCTTCTTCTTAGCGTCGTACGTGCTCTTCGGGTCCACCCATACGACGTTCATTATCTTTGATATCGTCCTGCTCAGGTCCGGAACGGGACGATCCAGCATCTTGGCCGATTTGCCTGCTATCTGGGGCAGTATCTGCTGGACGATCTCGAACTTTGCGTACGTCTTCTCCTTGCGGCCCTTTTTGTTCAGATGGCTCTTGAGATTCCTTGCGCAGAGCCTTAACGCAAGATGTATCTCATTCTGAATCTCACCGAGGTTGGCGATAGCTTCCTTTCCCTCGGATGTGAACGGTACTTTCGTGGACGCGACGTGAACGAGTATTATCGCGGGGCCGTAGGGTTTTCCTTTGCCTCCTCTTTGCTCTAATCCGTACCTTCTCCAGTCCATGCTCTCTATCGCTTTCGTGATCACGCACGCTCCCGGCTGGTAAAGGAGAGGTACGCGGTTGGCGAACCGTAATATCGCGACCTCGCTTTCCGCCTGGATCTCGCCTCCGTATACGATCCCCGCCTCAACGATGAACGGGTTCCCGTTGATGGCCTTCGGAGGGCGTGTCACTGGCTGTGCGTAATAATCAGGCCTCAGCCCTTCGAGGACGTGCATCAATCCTTTTTTGATGAGTGTGTCGCCTATCGGCGAAAGGCAATCTGTTTGCGGCGCCATTATCTTGACGATGTCTATAGCTTTCACCAATGCCGAGAAATCATCCCATGTGAGTGCCGCCACCTTCTTATCCGGCACTTTTGATACATCCAATATCTCTTCCGCGATGCGGTCCGTTATCCGTGAGAAATCGTTCTTCAGGAATGCCTTGAGCGTCTTCTGCTGCGTGTTCTGCGCCATCTTCTGAAGATCGCCCACCTCCAATCCCTGCGGATGCGGTTTTATCTCCTTGGACTTTATTGGCATCGATTCCGTGGCCCTTTCGAACACATGCCTCCTGCCTTCCGGGTCATCGAACGTTATCTTCGAATGGGGGTTCACGATGGCTGTGTTCTTGATGTACTCGAATATTGATTGCCTTCCGGTGACGTATTTGCCTTTCATGTAATACTCGATGCGCGTTCCGTGCACCTTGCCCTCCCATGAGAACGGCTCTTCGTTCGTCACCAGCGGACGGTTTGTCTTCGTATCGAGGATTATGTTCATCTTCCACGCGACCGCGTCCGTCCCTTCGATCTTCGACATTACGAGCGCGGGCTTCCCTGTCGTTATGTATCCGAACATGACCGTTGCCGAAATTCCTATGCCCTGCTGTCCCCTGGACTGCCTTAGCGCATGGAACCTCGCACCGAAGAGCAGACGGCCGAACACGTTCGGTATCATCTTATGGACGATCCCCGGCCCGTTGTCCTCTATTGATATCCTGTAGACATCCTCGCTGTCGCTTATGCGCTCGATCTTCTCCACTTTCACGTAGATCTCCGGACGTATGTCCGCCTCTTCGCAAGCGTCAAGAGAGTTGTCCACTGCCTCCTTCACACCCATCATTAGGGATTTGACACGTGAATCGAATCCGAGGATGTGCTTGTTCTTTTCAAAGAACTCTGCCACGGATATTTCCTTCTGTTTCTTTGCCAGCTCGTGTGCGATGGAACCTTTTCCGCCTTCTTCCATCTGTTTAATGTCTTTGTCTGAGTGCATCCGGCCATGTAGATGATATCATCTTTATTAAACATTTTTCGTAAGACCGCATAATACGGCAATGTTACACGTAAAAAATATCACTGTGCGGCCTTCTTCTCGCCATCCTCATCGAACGCTTCACCACAGAACGGGCATACTCCCGCATCCTCCGGGACCTCGCGGCCGCATTCCGAACATTCGAAGAAATTCACTTTTTTCACGCGCATCTCTTCCGGAACATCGATGTACTCGCCGCACCTTCTGCATGATATCTCGCCGGGAAGCACAACGGTCCCGCACCTCTTGCATCTGCCGTAGCCCGGCGGGTAAAGGCGGCCCTCTTTCTCCAATCTTGCCCTCGTCCTCTCAAGGTTGCGCCTCATCCACCATACAAGTATCATGATGAGGGTGAACGGAAGCACCAGAACAACGAATATGTTCAGTATCACGCCGGCCACATTCGCGTCATCAGCGACCTCGACCCACGGGAGCATGTATATCTCTATCGTAAATATGACCAACATCAGGGCCGCGACCGTCATGAGATGCTCCAGCTTCCTGACACGGAAGAACCTTAGGATGATGTATGCGAGTATACCGATGCACAATCCTCCAAGCATATCAACGAATCCCATCGCCACCATCAGCGATGACGCGATCAGCGCCAGTGTGATACCTGCGGGTATCGCCGCTTTCGTCTCTCTGAACGCCATGAACCCCGCCTTCTGATTTCCGTCCATTGTTGCGATGAATGCTATTAATATATAAAAAAGGGCCGTGACGGGATAAAGTGTTAATATACACCTTATTATGCTGTGGTGACGACCGCTGAAGGGAGGTGATGCTGCTTGGCCACGATCGAGGAACAGATAAAGGAGTTGGAGGATGAGATAGCCAACACTAAATACAACAAGGCCACAGAGGGTCACATCGGCAAAATGAAGGCGAAGATCGCCCGCCTGATGAACGAACAGGAAAAAAGGCGTTCTGCCAAGACCAGCGGCAAAGGGTACAGCGTCAAAAAATCTGGAAATGCCACTGTGGCGCTGGTCGGCTTTCCGAGCGTCGGAAAATCAACGCTTTTGAATCAGTTGACGGGTGCGAAGTCGGCCGTCGGTGCATACAATTTCACAACGCTTGACGTTATCCCCGGAGTGCTGGAATATAATCACGCCAAGATACAGATCCTGGATATGCCGGGGCTGATAAAGGGGGCGTCCAAGGGGAAGGGGAAAGGGCGCGAGGTCATTGCGGCCGCAAGGTCCGCTGATGTGATATTGTTCGTCGCCGACGTTTTCTATCCGGACCTGTCGATACTCAGCAACGAGCTTTGGGATGCCGCCATAAGGATCAATCAGAAGCCGCCGGATGTTGTGATAACGTCATCCGACCACGGCGGCATATCAATAAAACCGACGGTGAAGCTGACTAAGATCACTGAGGATCTGGCGGCTGAGATGGTCTCGGCATACGGTCACGTGAACGCGACGGTGGTGATACGAGATGACATCAACGTCGAACAGCTTCTGGATGTGCTCGCAGGCAACCGTGTGTACATTGACGCGATAATAGCGGTGAACAAAGTTGATCTGGCGGATGCGGATAAGATGGAGGATGTCTACAAAAAGCTGCCTGATCTCAGGAAGATCCCCGTGTCGGCCGTCACCGGCTACGGCATTGAGGATCTGAAGCAGGCACTGTTCGAGACGATCGATCTCATAAGGGTGTACCTGAAACCTCAAGGCCAGGAAGCGGACATGGATATCCCACTGATCGTCAAGAGCGGCAGTTCCATAGGTGAGGTCTGCGAGAACATCCACAGGACATTCCGTCCAAATTTCAGGTACGCGATGGTCTGGGGCGACAGCGCGAAGTTCCCCGGACAGACGGTGGGAATAGACCACATCGTTAAGGACGGCGATGTCGTCACTATAATCGTCCGCAGATGATCCGGATGACAGCGTTCAGGGGACGGCCTGACCATTATATGCGGCATTCCGCTTATGCCTTCGGCTCAGCCGTTACATTCCTTCTGAATAATTCCCTGTAGTAATCGCAAGAATCCATCAGCTCATTGTGCGGCGCGATCGCCACTATCCTGCCGTTCTCGATCACGACGACGCGGTCACAGCGCCTCATTATGCTGAGGCGGTGTGCGATGACCAATATGATCTTTTCGTTGCTCATTTCCATCAGCAGATCGTTTATCCTCTCCAGATTGTTCTTGTCCAATGCGCTGGTGGCCTCGTCGAATAACATGACCTTGGAATTTTTAAGGAATACACGGGCGATCTCGAGCCTCTGCTTCTGTCCGCCGGATATGGTCGCGCCGCTTTCCCCTATCAGAGTATCGTAACGGTCCGGCATGGCCATTATCTCATCATGTATCAGCGCCGCCTTGCATGCCCTTATGACATCGTCCCCGGTCGCATCCGGATTCGCCAGAAGGACATTGTTCATGACCGTGTCCCGAAATATGTACGGGTCCTGCAGCGACGGCGTTATATTGCTGCGCACATCCTTCTCCGTCAGTTCCGAGATATCGGTGCCGTTGATGTATATCCTTCCGCCTGTGGGGTCATGGAACCTTGACAGCAGATTGAATATGGTAGATTTTCCGGAACCGCTCGCTCCCACGAAACCGATTATGCCGTTCCCTTCCAGTTTGAAATTTATGCTGCTCAGAACGGGCTTGTCCTTTGTGTATTCGAATGACACGTCGCTGAACTCTATTGTTCTGATCCCGCCGGATATCGGCTTATCGCCGAACCTGTCCACCTCGTCCTTCCCTGCCCTGATTATCTCATTTATGCGCTTCGCCGCCAGTTCTCCGTTCACATATGTGTCCTTGATGCGTGCAAGCCCCGCTATCAGGCCGTAGATGTTCCCCTTGTACGTGTATATGATCAGCACCGCCGCCAGTTCCACCATTCCCTGCGGTAGGAGGTAGAGGCCGGCAAATAACAATATTGAAAGATCGATGCCGCCTTTGACGACGTCTATCAGATTCTGCATGTTCTTCTGATACAGTTCGCGCTGATACTTTATCGCGGTGTAATTGGAACTCACCGAGGTATGCTTATCAATGGTCGGATCCTTTGCGTTGAGTCCTTTGATCTCTTTGATCCCCTTCAGTATCTCGACCTCGTTCGCCTTTACCTTCTCGTTCGCACGCTTGGACCTCTTCATATTCTCGAGGAGATGGGAAACGCGTATGTATTCCAAGAAAAGGAGAACGACCAGACCGGCGGCGAACACCAGCCCCAGAAGGACGTTCAGTGTGGATATGTAAACGATGAACCCCATGTTTATGACCAGACTTATCGCCGCCCTCCAGATGTTAAGATGAACTGAACATGCTTCCCGGCTGTCCTCGTTCAGCCTTTCCAGAAAGAAGCCTGAGCCTTTATCGTACACTGTTGATAACTTCATGCTCATAGTCTTGTAGGCGACCTCGCGTCTTATGTCCAGGAACAGGTCGTTCGTTGTTGCCGTGAAAAAATATTCGCCGATGGCGCCTGTCCCTGCGATCGCCGCTACGATGCCGAACATTATGATCGCGAGCGTGACCATCTCATCGTAATTGCCGCCTGTGAGGTTGATCAGCAATTGAGAGAGCACAAGAGGCGACGCTAATGCGATCACACCGGAAAGCACCATGAACACTATGAACAATATTATCTTTGACCGGTGCTCCCCGTAGAATATCTTCAGGCTTTTCAGGTTCGGATATTTCGCCTCTTTCGTTCTTGTTTCCACTGCCGTATATTGACAACCAGATTATAGTATTTGCCCGTGGTCAGCATCATCGGCGGATGTGTTTTTTTATAATTGGAAATACATTGAAAAGGCGTGTTCGGGATACATGAGGCGATAGGGAGGATAATTGAGATCATACAATGCATCGAGCATAATCTTGCCGTGATCATCTCTGACGGCAGGGAAGATGCGGACGATCTGTTCGACCAGATGACCGCGATGCCGCTCTACGACGTGATTTCCCTCGTGGAAAGGACCGGCCTTTTTGATAAAGATGCGATCGACATATTCACCGAGATACGGAAAGAAAGGAACCGGATCGTACATTATTTTTTCAAGGATGATTTTGGCGTATGTCAGGATGACGGTCTTGATGAGAGAAGGAGACGTTACCTCAACAAACGCCTTGATGAAATGGAGCACATCAACAGCCAATTGTGCAAAATAATTGATAAGAAACTGAGATGATCCTCCATACATGCTGTCGGATGCATTAGCGGCAGGAGACCGTCTGGAACATGTGCCTTTTAAGCGTTCTTTTCTCTCTCTTCCCTTTCTCTTTCTTCCTGTTCTTCCCTTTCTCTCTCCTCTCTTTGTCTCTCTTTCTCTATCCTTTCCCTTTCCAGCTGTTTGACCACTTCTTCTATCCTTTTCGCACGTTCATCATATATCCTGTTGTATGCGTGCTCCCCTGTCTCGCCGGGTTCGATCTTCCCGCACATGAACTCGATCTGTATCTTGTACCATTCCTCGGAATGCATGGGGGGTTCTATTTTTTCTGATTTATTTTCTATACTTGGCTGGTCCATGACCCTGTATTGTCCATTTACTCTATAAGTTTAACCAATAGTGATATATCAGAAGGCGTTTGATATGACCATCCGTATAGTTCTTTTACGGCCCTCGGCGACGGAAACGGAAGTCCTGATATATTCTGAAATAACAGATCGGCTGGATGAAAACACGAAGGTGGACAGAGTGGGGCCTGACAGGTAAAACCCGTTCTCCCCTCTCTGCGATGATATGAACTTTATTTATATCAAGCGTTTGGACCAAACGTTCTGTATGTCGAGATGTAATCCGGCACATGTGCGCCTAATACATTGTTTGAAAAAGACATGATCTATATCATTGGTGAGAACCTGATAAAATGAAAAAGTGCCTCTACTGCAACCGTCCTTTTGTTGAGGGGGTTTGCAACGACGAATGTGATAATAAATATGAAGAGTTTAAAATTTTCTTCGAAAAATGGTATAAAAAAAGCATTGTGATCATCTTACTCACCTGTTCATTTTTTTCCACGGCCATACTTTATCCAAAAGAAGGATTATTGATATCCGGCATTGTTCTGTCTCTGATCGGAGTGGAATTATTCTTCCTTCCGTTCGCAACACCTCAAACGATTAAGTCCATGGGCGTAAAGGGTTCCGTAGAACTATGCATAAAATATTCAAAATATTTCATAGTAACAGGCATTATATTGATCGTGATTGGCATTCTCATAAGGATATTGATCCCAATTAAATAGAATCATGTTGCAATACGCGCACAAGACGGAAGAAGAAAGGATTTAAATTATGTAATTAAGCAGAACGATCACAACGTGCAGTTATATCAGTAAGCGGGCCTGCCGAGATTCGAACTCGGGTCTGAGGCTCCGGAGGCCTCGGTGATATCCAGGCTACACCACAGGCCCTTGAAAATTTAAGAGATGGTGCGTTGCGCACCTGTTTATTTCTTGAATTCGGTGTAGCCGCATTTGCCGCATGCTGTGCGGTCCTTATGGGCTGCCATGAACACGCCCGGTCCGCATTTCGGACATACGGGCTTCTTCCGTACGACCTTCGGACCGCTCACATCGTAAGCGTCCTTCTTGGACACCGACTTCTTCTTTACAGGCCCCTTCTTCTTTGCCGCTGCCGCCGCCGGTGCTGCCTTCTTGGGTGCTGCCATGTCACTGCCCCTCCTTCTTTGGCTCTTCGGCCTTCACACCTATGCCGCTCCTCTTCAGAAGGTATTCCCTCTCGAATTTGAGCGCCGCTTCCTCAGACTTGTAAACTTTGACATATCCCTTCGATATGCCGCGGCCGTACTGCGTATCGATGTTGTTTATCACAACGGTCCCTTTTTTAGCGTTTATAGCTTTCGATATGGCATCGATGACTGCTTTTCTCGTAGGTGTCGCTTCTCCCGTATGGTCCACTGTGAAACGGACCTCTGTCCTTTCCTGCAGCAGATTTTCCTTCTTCTCTGTTATTTCTATTTTCATTGAAACTCCTCCGTTCTTTCCAAGAGTTCTTCCGTTCTTTGTTTTATTGTCTCATCATTGGAGATGAGCATCATCCCTTTCCCGGGCCATCCGTAGACTATGTTCGTCCCTATCGGGGACAGAAGGATGCACGGTATCACCGCTAGATCCTCTTCCCCGACGACACGTATCATTTTCTTTTCCTGCCCGGATAAAGCGTTTGCGATCGCTTTGACAAGGTCTGCGGTTATCATCCCCGCCGGGTTGGCCGCTGTTTCGGCCTTCCATCCCCTGTCGTCCGCGAACGATGCGAACTCTGTCATCTCGCGCCTTTCGGTCATCCCGTCATAGATGGCGATGTCCGGCCGGACGCCGATCTTGTTCGCTGTCAGCGACACCATGTCGCCGACCGTAATAAGTTTCCCGTCCCTTGCCAAGACCTTCAGGTCCTCGGCCGTTATGGGTTCTCCGACGGGTTCCTTGAAGAATCCCCTGTTCTCATCGGGGATCCTTCTGGACCTTCGGATGTCCGCCATCTCAGCGTACCCTCAGTGCATACTTCCCGTTGGAAGTTATGCCCATCTTCTTCGCTATGTCGGACTTCTCGTGGTCAACGACCACCAGATACCCCTGCCATTCCTTCGATGTTGCGCTTCCGCATCTGGGGCACGCATCCACCTCGGATATGAAACTGCACTGCTTGCATGCTCTCATTTGGACTCACTCTTCTTTTTCTGGTCCTCTTCTATCCATTCCAGCTTTCCGAGGCCCGGCTGACGCATTGTCAGCCCTATTTTGCTGTCCTCGGGGTTCTTTTCGTTGATATCGATGCTGACTATCCTTGCTCTCACCTTGTCACCGATACTGAGCGTCCTTCCCGAGTCCTTCCCTATCAATCTTTGATTGTCCGCATCTATATCGACGCGGTCATCCATCACCTGGCTTATATGAAGCAGTCCGTCGATCGGCCCGAACCTTACGAACGCACCGAACTTCACCACTTCGCATATCATCCCTTCAATGACCTCATTATCTTTAGGTCTGAAGGCAAGTTGATCGTACTTCACTGTCTGATACACCGCGCCGTCACCGTGGACTATGCGTCCCGGGCCGACCGTCTGAACGTTGCTTATCAGAACGGTCATTAACTTATCTTCACCGAACTTGCCTTCGTACATTCCTTTCGTCAGCTCTCCGATGACCGCTTCGATGTCCTCCTTCAGGTCTGCCGGCGGGATGCGGACCACTTTCTCAGACTGCGTCAATATGTACATGATAGACCTCTCGAATGTCTACCGATTATTGCACTCTTATATAAACTTGCCTTAATGGTATAAATCTTTTATAATAAACGACCTCTTGAATAACTTAGCACAATGTGATATGCGGTCGCGTACATTTGAACCGAACGATGCCTGCGGCATGACCGTAGATCTGCCAAGCAAGAAAAAAGCAAAGTTGCCGGGCCGGAGCCCGGCTTGGAATAGTTTAAACGGTTTACACAATGAAGAGCACTGCGGTCACCAAGCATATCGTTGACAGCAACTTCACGAGCACGTGTATCGACGGTCCGGCGGTGTCCTTGAACGGGTCACCGACAGTGTCACCGACAACTGCCGCAGCGTGCGCGGGAGATTTCTTTCCGCCGTGGTTGCCTTCCTCGATGTACTTCTTCGCGTTGTCCCAGGCGCCTCCTCCGTTGTTGAGGAAGTTGGCCATCAGTATACCGACGACCGTACCGACCATGATCAGCGCACCGACCGCTGCCGGAGCGATCTCAGGGAACACGAACCTGTATATCACACCGAACGACACCGGCACGACTATCGGCAGAAGTGCGGGAAACACCATCGCCCTCAATGCGCCCTTTGTCGCAATGTCAACACACTGGCTGTAGCTCGGTTCCGAAGTTCCGGCCATGATGCCCGGATCTTCCCTGAACTGTCTCCTGACCTCTTCGATCATCGCGCTCGCCGCGGTCCTTACCGCCCTTATGGCAAGTGCCGCGAAGAAGAAGACCAGCATACCGCCTACCAGCGCGCCGACGAATATCAGCGGGTCGCCTATGTTGACGTTGAACACCTCTGAGAGGGTCTTGCCCTGCTTGATCGCGACTATCTCGAAATATGCTGCGAACAGCAGGAACGCCGCAAGCGCAGCGGATCCCATCGCGTATCCCTTCGTCAGCGCTTTCGTGGTGTTGCCTGCGCTGTCAAGCTTGTCCGTCCTGTCGCGTACCTCTTTCGGCTGGTTGCTCATCTCCGCGATCCCGCCTCCGTTGTCCGTTATCGGACCGAAGGTGTCCTCTGCGAGGATGAACGCCGATGATGCGAGCATCGCGATCGTGCCGATCGCAGTACCGAACAGGCCGTACTCGAATTCCACTGCAACGGATGGCGCCGCCAACGTTCCGAGGGTATACGTACCTACTATCGCCAGAACTATGGCGATTATCGGCATTACCGTCGTCTCAAGGCCCATTGCGATACCTTCGATGACGTTCGTCGCAGGACCGGTCTCAGACGCTTTCGCTATCTGTTTGACCGGCCTCCACGAACCGGATGTGTAGTACTGCGTGATGTATATTATCGCGACCCCCAATGCGACCCCTATCAGGCCGCATCCGAAGAAGAAGTACCACTGGTCCTCGGGAAGCATCCACCATGTCACGAATCCCAGCGATATCACTATCAATGCCGCAGTGACGTAATAACCGATGTTCAGCGTCCTGTATATGTCAGTGTCGTCATTCTTCATGCGGACGACGAATATTCCGACCAGCGAAGCGATCAGACCGAACGCGATAAGGACGAGCGGTATGAAGTACCACGATTCGTCCGCAGCGAAGCCGCTTGATATCAATATTTTGATCACGGCCAGACCGATGACCATCGAACCGATGATCTCAGCCGCCGTTGACTCGAAGATGTCCGCTCCGCGGCCTGCGCAGTCGCCGACGTTGTCACCGACAAGGTCCGCGATGACTGCCGGGTTCCTCGGGTCATCCTCGGGGATGCCTGCCTCCACCTTACCTACAAGGTCGGCACCGACATCCGCCGCTTTTGTGTAAATGCCTCCACCGAGCTGTGCGAACAGTGCAGCAAAAGATGCACCGAACGCATATCCGATGATCGTCTCAAGTGTGAACGTCTTGTCCCCGCCGAAGAATGCATCGTAAGCCACTATGAGCGTGAATACACCCATAAGGCTGAGCGTTGCAACTGCAATACCAGAGATCGCGCCGCTGCGGAACGAGCATTTGAATGCTTCGCCCAGCGACCTGCGCGCAGCGCTTGCGGTCCTTATGTTCGCGTTGACCGATATGTACATACCGATATATCCGGACAGGATCGAAAATCCTGCACCGATGAGGAACGCTATGGCGATGGTCCACTTATCGGAGTCGCCGAACGCCTCGAGTGCGCCCGCGATACCGAGGATGGCTGCCAGAATAACGCTGATGATTCCTATCGTCTTGTATTGACGTGCCAAGTATGCCATTGCACCTTCTCTTATGGCATTGGATATCTTCTGCATATCAGGAGTTCCAGTGTCCTTCGAGAATATGTCCTTGTAGAAGTACAGGGCAAATGCCAAAGCTACTACGGCTGCGACGGGGATCATGAATAACAGATTGTCTACATTCAGTATGTCTATCATTTTAACATAACCCCATGCGTAACCCACCTAACGCATGCTTGTATAAATTATTTAATGTAAAAAATCAACGTACGGACGGCTGAGGTTACATAGGTACGCTCATACCAGCGGCCTGACGGCCATTCCCTTCTCCTTGGCAAGGTCCTCAAGCGGCATCGGCGAACTTACGCCGTCGCCCGAGATCATCATCGGCACCCCGTCGCCGTCCAGGTATCCGAAACCTAGCGTGATGAAAGGAGCCAGAACATCTTTTTCAAATGCACGCGCGGCGCACACCACTCCTATATCACAGGTCAGCGATATTATCACGTCGGCATTCCCGCTTACCTCATCCGCCTTCGGCATGACCTTCTGCATGAGGCACGCGGCAGATGTTGATGACACGGATGTCACCTCAACGCCGTCGTCCTCCAGTCTGCCGGCCAGGCGGCCTGCCGCATCCTGACCTCCTATGCCGTTGCACAGTTTCGCGCATGTGTTGCACGCCCATACAGCAACCTTCCTCCCTCTGACCGCATCAAGGATGTCATCATATTCTGTGCTGCGTGCGATCATCATCATATGTATCGGAGAATGATCAACAGATATAGATAATTGATTCAGGGCAGCAATATTTTATTTATATAAGATAGACCGTGAGCGAAGATTCAGAGTGAATATCATGATAGACCTCATACCTGTAAAGGACATTAAGGTGAAGAAAGGGATGACTGTCGATTCCCTTCTGAAGAGCATGGGCAGGGCGGGAGGATTCACGGCGCAGAAACTTGCCGATGCGACGGACCTTGCGGAAAAGATGATAAAACAGAAGGGATGTGTGAAATTCTTATCATTCCCGGCGTGCATAATGGCTACCGGGACACGCGGCGTGATCGTGGAGATGGTCAAGAACGGGTTCGTTGATCTTATCATCACCACATGCGGAACACTTGACCACGACCTTTCAAGAACCTGGAAAGCGTACTATCACGGTGATTTCATGATGGATGACGCTAAACTCAGACATGAGGGCGTAAGCCGTCTGGGCAACGTTCTCGTTCCTGACGAATGTTACGGGGAGGTGCTCGAGGAGCGCCTTGCACCCATGTTTGAAGAGATATTCGAGAACACAAAGTCATTGGCGACGCATGAGATAATAGATGCCGTAGGTTCAAGGTTGGACGACAAGGACAGCCTCCTGTACTGGTGCCATAAGAAAAAGGTACCGGTGTTCGTTCCCGGGCCCACTGACGGCTCCTTCGGATGCCAGTTGTGGATGTACTACCAGAACCACCGCGACCTGAGGATCGACCTGTTCAAAGATGAACAGACGCTCAACGACATAACGAGCAAAGCGAAGCACACTGGCGCCATCATCGTGGGCGGCGGGATCTCGAAGCACCATGTGATATGGTGGAACCAGTTCCGCGGAGGATTGGACCACGCCATC
>JAITWO010000055.1 GCA_031285205.1 Methanomassiliicoccaceae archaeon
GGATGTACTCAGAACACCCTTACACCAGAGGGGCCTTCGAGGGGATGACCATCGATCTTGTGCCCTGTTATGCGATCACCGACACGTCGAGGCTTGTGACCGCTGTTGACCGCACACCGTTCCATACCGACTATGTGATCACCCATACCGACCTGGGCAAAAGGGACGAGGTACGCCTTCTGAAGGTGTTCATGAAGGGCATCGGCACCTACGGCGCCGAACCCAACACCAGAGGGTTCTCCGGATACCTCTGCGAACTTCTGGTGATATATTACGGCAGTTTCCTGAATGTTATGAAGGCCGCATCGGAATGGAAGGAGGGCGTTTCCATAGCGACCGGGAAGAAAGGTCCGGCAATGCTCGGCCCCATGATAGTCTACGACCCCGTAGACCCGAAGAGGAATGTCGCATCGGCGGTTCACATAGACACTTTCGCGACGTTCATAGCCGCATGCAAAGGATACCTTGAATCGCCGAGCGAGAAGTTCTTCTTCCCTGCGGAACGCGAGCCGCTGACTGAGGAAGAGCTCAGGGGGCGGGCCAAGATGCGTGGGTCGAAGCTTGTCACCGTTGTGTTCGACCGTCCTGATGCCAACAGGGACAATCTTTATTCGCAGGTGTGGAAAACGAGATATGCCATCGCAAGGAAACTGGACTCGTATGACTTCACGGTCCTCAGGGCGGTGCATGATATGACGAGGACGAAGATCATCCTGGTCTTCGAATTGGAAAGGGACATCCTGTCCAAGACATTCAGGCACATCGGACCTCCGGTCTGGGTGCGCTCATCGGCCTCCTTCCTGGCCAAATGGAGGGATAACGAGTTCGGCGGCCCGTTCATAGATGAGGGACAGTGGAACGTCGTTGCTGAGAGGAGGCACAGATACGTCACTGAGATGCTGTCGGACGAAGTATCCGTCTCAGGGATAGGCAGGGACATAGTGCCGGAGACACTGGAACTGCTCGGGCACGAAGAGACGTTCGCCTCCGTCAGCAGGAAACTGCTGATGGACCTGCTTGACCCAAAACATCCGTGGGAGATCTGAACTGCCAGAAAATATCATGGATATGAAATGAAATTGTTTTATCTCCGTCAGGCGAACGGAGCGTTCAGCAGGATTATCCATATTCCGAGGGACAGGAAGAAGAACATTATGTAATTCCCTATCATTGTTTTCGGTTCAAGGAACTCCGCTTTGAAACCGAGCAACGCCAACAGCTGCTTCATGGCGATGATCGCAAGGACTATCAGAACGAGCCCTACCGGCCAGAGGCCGGACGCGAACTTCTGGATGCATCCGGCCAGAATGCCGATGATGACCGCGAGCACCGCCACCACCGCGAGCACCCTAGTCCCGTACATGTCCTTCAGAAGGAACTCCTTCTCATCAAACTCAGGCGGTACGAACTCGTATGTCTCCTCGGGTTCTTTTGCCTCGCGTCTTCTTTTCTTTGCCATCGGGGGGTGATTGTGTATTGAATATAAAACCTTTCAACGTATATTTTCTTCACATGAAATGAAGGTAGTTTCACTGACCCCCCTTGGTCGCGCTTATATACCGAAAGTGGGGTCTGAGTGACGGTGATAAGATGGCCGCAAAAAAAAGTCTAGAGGACATACCAGGAGTAGGACCGGCAATATCAGAAAAACTCCGCGAAGCAGGATATACTGACCTTTTGGCCATTGCAGTAGCGACACCGAAAGGACTGGCTGAGGCCTGTGAGCTCGGTGAGAAGAAGGCAATGGATATAATCGAGGGCGCGAAAGTGATCGCGGACATCGGCGGATTCGAGACCGGCGATACGATATTGGAAAGAAGGAAGACCGTCACTAAGCTCACGACCGGATCAAAGGCGTTCGATGAGCTCATGGGCGGCGGGCTCGAAAGTCAATCCATTGTAGAGATGTTCGGGGAGTTCGGAAGCTGCAAGACACAGGTCTGCTTCCAGCTGGCGGTGAATGCCACGCTGCCCGAGGAGAAGGGTGGGCTGGATTCGGATGTCATCATGATCGACAGCGAGAATACGTTCAGACCGGAAAGGATAATCCAGATGGCGGAGCACATCGGCGCTGACCCGGACGAGGTATTGAGACGGATACACGTTGCGAGGGCGTTCAACTCTCAGCATCAGATACTGCTTGTTGACAAAGCGATAGAACTGGCACAGGAGAAGAAGGTCAAGCTGATGATCGTCGACTCGCTCACATCACATTTCAGAGCAGAATATATCGGACGCGGGGCGCTGGCGGAAAGACAGCAGATACTGAACCGCCACATGCACGACCTTCTGAACTTCGCCACGCTGAACAATGCCGTGATCGCCGTCACGAACCAGGTGGCGGCGAAGCCGGATGCGTTCTTCGGCGACCCCACGAGGCCCATAGGAGGGCACATCGTCGGTCACACGGCAACGTTCAGGCTGTACCTGCGCAAGGGCAAGGGCGGGAAGAGGATCGCCCGGCTCATCGACTCCCCCAACCTGCCAGAGGGTGAAGCTGTGTTCATGGTATCGGAGAACGGCATCACCGACTGATGCCAAACCATTTCCTTTTATTACAGATGAATGAGCGGTTTTCGGTGCGTTTTGAAAAGAGGACCGGAGGATGCAATAACATTTTCAATGCGTACGGTCTTCCCGTGCCGTGAACAAATATCTGCAGCTGTTCAGATTCGCCAACGGGATCATGGGGGTTCTCGGCGTCATCGCCGGGGCGCTCATCGCGGCCGGCCTGGACATGGCCGATCATTGGGTGCGCCTGATCGTGGCATCATTGGTGGTGGTATTGTTCATTGCCGGCGGGAATGCGCTGAACGATCATATCGACCGTGATATTGATATCGTGTCTCATCCTGAGCGCCCCATACCCTCCGGCAGAATGACGCCGAAGGAGGCGCTGTACGCGGGCATTGTCGCATTCATTGCGTCCATAGCGGCATCATTCTTCCTTTGGGACGATGTCCTCTCCATTGCGATAGTATTGGCCGCCTGCGTCCTCATGCTCTCGTATGAGTTGTTCCTGAAGCAGAGGGGGTTCGTAGGGAACGTCACGATAGCGGTGCTAACCGGCATGCTGTTCCTGCTTGGCGGCGCGGTCGTGTACAATGTCGGAAGTGTCATCATCGTGGCGGCGATGGCGGCGCTCGTCAGCATAGGCAGGGAGATAGCGAAGGACATAGAGGACATGGGTGGGGATGAAGGGAGGGTCACGCTGCCGATGAGGATCGGCGTCAAAGGTGCCAGCATGGTTGCGTCGGTCACGCTGCTCGCGGGTGCGGCACTCAGCATCTGGCCCCTCATCACCGATATGTTCGGTCCGTTGTACTATCTGATACTCGCGGCGGATGCGGTATTTATTTATGCCTCTTTCATAATCCGTAAGGATGCGCACAGTGCGCAGAAGCTTTGCAAATATGCGATGCTCATTGCGCTTGCCGCCTTCATGCTCGGAGCCGTCTACACATGACCGTAAAGGACTACCTTATCAAAAAGATGAAACACGGGACGTTACACTTCACCCTCCTGGATCCGGACAAACAATCGGCGGAGGAGGCGGCGGATATCGCAAGGAGACTGGAAGATGCGGGAACGGACGCGATAATGATCGGCGGTTCCACGGACGTGACGCAGAAGAACCTTGACGCCACCGCCAGATCGATAAAGGGCGCATGCAGCCTTCCGACCATTTATTTCCCTTCGGGCGCACATGCGATATCCGGGCACTGCGATGCCATATTCTTCATGAGCATGGTCAACAGCAAGGACATCGGGTGGGTCATAGGGGAGCAGGTGAAGGGTAGCCTGATCACAAAGAAACTGAAACTCGAGCCCATATCCATGGGCTACATCATCATAGAACCGGGAAAGAAGGTCGGCGAGGTAGGGCGTGCGGAGCCGATAAAACGCGATGACCTGAAGGGTGCGATGTCGTATGCCCTGGCGTGCGAGTACCTTGGGATGAGCTTCGTCTACCTTGAGGCTGGAAGCGGCGCCGAGAGGCCCGTCCCTCCGGAGATGATCAGGGCCGTGAAGGAGATATTATCGGTGCCACTGATAGTCGGCGGCGGCATCAGGACGCCGGAGGCGGCGGAGGCGGCAAGGAAGGCGGGAGCTGATGCCATTGTCACGGGAACGTTCATCGAGCGGTGTCAGGACGGCTCTGAGATAAAAAACGTCATCAGAGCTGCCAAGGGATGATCATCTTCTCTTGTACCCGAAGCCGTTGTGATATTTTGATACGATACCGTTCATATAATTGGAGAGGTACGCTTCCTTTTCTTTCGTATTGACCACGAACCCGTTTATCGGGAATTCTGAATCGCAGTGCACACATCTGACGTATTTGCAGTTCTGGGTCGCCTTCGGGCATGACCTGCATGCTATCGCCCTTGACTGGAACAGGCTGAACTCCTTTCCGCACTTCGGGCAGAGGAATCTGTGCGTTGACGAAAGCAGCTGCGGCGTCACGCCGGCCCTCGCCATCTCCGGTGTCAGAGTCATTTTATCTCCTCGGTATGGCGAATACAGTTCCCATATATACACGTTAGCCGTACTTTTTTAATAATGTCTTGCGTATCATCAGAGTATGAGCGCCTGGGAGACTGTCAAACTGGCCATCGTCAGGAGAAGGCTGCTGGCCAACCGGATACCCGAGGATTCGGTGTATCCGTTGGAGACATGGATGGCAATAAAAGCCGTCATGACAGCAAAAAGCGAGCGAGAACTCAGAAATATCATAGGGAAGAAGGAGCAGGGCGAGATAACACGCACCGATCTCAACGAATATCAGCTTTTCCGGGTCAGGGAGCAGCTGAGGTACGTGAAACAGAATTCCCCTCACTACAGGGACCGCCTGAAGGACATTGTACCAGATGACATAAGGACGCTTGACGATCTCGGAAAGATCCCGTTTACATATCCGTCGGACCTTGCCGATGAGCCGATGCTGTTCATGGCCGTCTCAAGGACCAAGACGGCAAGGGAGTTCACCACCACCGGGACCACCGGAAAGAGGAAGGTCATCGGGTACACGACATCCGACCTCATATCCAAGATAGACATCATATCGTCAGCGCTTAAGAGCATCGGCATGCGCGGCGATGATGTCCTTCACATAATGTTCCCTGCGATAAGCGCGTGGGATCCCAGCCTCATGCTGGCCGGAGCCTGCAGAGTGGCAGGTTACGGATCATCAACGTGTTCATCTGCGGACATCACGGAACAGATGGACATCATGAAGAAAAGCGGGGCGACCCATATCATCGGGCTCCCGTCGTTCATTTACCGTGTGACGGCACTGATGGGCTCTGAGACGGACCTGAAGGGCATCGGGATAAGGAAGATCATCTCTACCTCCGAACCTTTGTCGGAGAGCATGCGCCGGAAGCTGCAGGACGCATGGGGGTGCAATGTGCTTGATGTCTGGGGAATGACCGAGTTCGGGCTGGCATGCGCGATCGAATGTGATTATCAGAAAGGTCTGCATACGGACGAGGCGAACCTGCTGTTCGAGATCGTCGACCCGGATACGGGAAAGCGTGTGCCTGACGGAAAACAGGGGGAGCTTGTGGTCACCGCCCTGACGGCGGAAGCGACGCCGCTGATAAGGTACAGGACCCGGGATATCGCTGCAATGATCGCACCGCCGTGCGGATGCGGCGCAAAGTTCAACAGAAAGCTTGTGAAACCATCCGGGCGCATGGACCTGCAGTTCAAGGTCGGGATGGGATACAAGATATTCCCGCTGCTGTTCGATGAGGCGATCTTCAATAATAAGGATGCGGTGGATTATCAGGTGACGATAACAAAGGAAGGGTTCAAGGATGTGCTGACGTTCGAAGTGGAATCGAAGGACAGGAGCGATGAGGCCAAAGCATCGATCATCGATTCCGTATCAAAGATAATGGAGATAGAGGACGGCATCAGGGATGATCTGATAG
The DNA here is from genome assembly GCA_031285205.1 of Methanomassiliicoccaceae archaeon. Lineage (GTDB taxonomy): Archaea > Thermoplasmatota > Thermoplasmata > Methanomassiliicoccales > Methanomethylophilaceae > Methanomicula. The sequence goes on from JAITWO010000055.1 coordinate 5,940, forward strand.
ATGTTCCAAGAGTGAGGTTCATTGACATAGGCGCCATGGAGTACTCTGCAAAGGCCAGGAAGATCATCGACCTTCGTGGGAACTTCTCATAATGGTTCACTGTGAGGACAGAACGATCTGCGCCTGTACATCGTATCGCCGTTCACCGCCGTGCAGTTGAACAGACAGAATGGTATTAGTTTCCCGTCGGGCGTCACCATGTGAATGCAGCACCTCTCCCATCTTTCCACCTCGCCGGTCCACACATCCTGGAACGCCATCGCCGAAACGGTGAGATAATGGGTCTTCGCCCTGCTGACGAACGACCTCCACGATCTGTCCTGAGGGTCCGCCGGGCCGTCCATCGTGTCCTCGATGAACCTCCATAATTTGGATACCTCGGTCCTTGTCTTGTCCGCGATGTCATCCGTCCTTGTCGGCGGACCGAGCGCCATCGTCGTCAGCGGGAACAGTGACCCGTCCGGTAACACAACCGAAAGCGACTTCATGTCGCAATGCACGTTGGAGCATGACGTAGGAAGGAAGTTGTCCGCCTTCAGCATGCCCATCGTTTGTTTTTCGATCTCTTTCGCAAGGTCCGGCAATGTGACACGGTCGCTGTCCGTCGGTTCCGCCGGATACCGGCCGAAATATGTTATCGGCTGGAAATGGACGCCTTTCACCGTCGGCACGTTCATTGCCGCGAACTCGATGATCTTTCCCACATGGTCTAAGTTTATTTTCGGCGAGACCGTGACGACCAACGTCACACCGACGCCGGCCGCCCCGCAGTTCTCTATCGCCTTCTTCTTCACGTCGAACATCGGGCGGCCGCGTGTCTGCATGTATATGTTGTCATCAATCCCGTCGAATTGGAAATAAAAAGAATCCGTGCCCGCATCTGCCAGTGCTTTCAGGTACTCTGTATCATGGGATATCCTCAGCGCGTTCGTGTTCACTTCGATGTGCTCTATCCCCATGTCCTTGGCCGTTCTGATGATCTCTGGAAGATCGTCCCTTATCGTCGGCTCGCCGCCGCTTATCTGGACCACACGGGGGCTCTTCACGTGATCCACTACCGTCCGGAACATCTTCTTTATGTCGTCCATGGAAGGATGGTACCTGTAGCCGCAGCCGTTGGCCGTCGCGAAGCATATTGGACAGTTCAGGTTGCAGATGTTAGTCACTTCCACCACATTGAGACATGTGTGCTGCTTATGCATGTTGCATAATCCGCAGTCCTGCGGGCAGTCGTTGCACTCGGGGACCGCATATTTCAAAGGGGGCTTCTGTACCGCGGCGAATTCGTACAGATAGTTGTAATGCTCCACGCCTGACCATATCTGCACCTTCCATTGACCGTGATCGCCGCATTCTTTCACGATGAACACTTTGTCATCCTCCGCCACCTTGACCGCCTTTATCGTCTTGAGGCACACGGGGCACAGTGCGGATGTTTCGCTCAGCTTATCGGACATGAAGCGGATATATATCGGAACATGATAAAAACTATGCTCAGCGAATCAATTAAAAGGAATGGAAAAGGTTTGGTTCTTCCACCGACGGGATGCGTTTATGCTCTCTTCTGCGAGAACAGCATCTCTGCGACCGCGATAGTCTTTGCTGCGAGGTACTCCTCGAGCCAGGATTCTCCGGATGCCGGGTCGACGAGGGAGGGCGCGGACCTTGTCGCACCGAGGTACGAGAGGTTCGTGTGTCCCTTCCTTATCTTCGCACCGGTCTTCACGTATGTCCACTCTGTGTCAGAGGTGTCCATGACGATGTCCAAGATCTTCATCTTGTGACCGTATGCGGAGTTGATCGAGCCGTCCTCGTTGAAATCAGCGTAGACGACCATGTCGCCCATCTGCTTCTTCGCGATGAACTTGGATCCGTTGGTGATCATATTCTTGGAAGCCTTTGCCTCGGCAACGAGTTTCTCGATGTCGGCGACCTTCAGGCCTCTGCTCTCAATGGTCTTCTTAACTTCTTCAGATACTGCCATTTTTAATCACCTCACCATGTTCCGTATGTACCGAAGTCCCTTGCAGCCCTTGTCAATGCGAGCAGGTTGCCGGGTATCGTGTACGGGGGCGTCTCACAGCTTGTACCGAGGATGAATCCTTTCTTGGCGTCGCGGCCCTTCAGGAGGCTGTCCTTGGCGTGCTCATATACCTTCTTCGGGTTGGCGTTGATCATGAGCTTCGTGTCAACTGATCCCATGCATGTCGAAACATCCTGGAACTCCTGCTTCAGTATGTCCGATGGGAACTCCTTCTGGCCCATGTACCCGATGTGCGTGACGGTGAACGGCGACCATACGAGGTTCCTCTTGAACACTTTGTATGATGTCTCCTGGTTACCGCACATGTGGTAGAATATCTGCGGTCCCGCGCCTCTCCTGAAGCACTGGTCCACGTAGAAGCCCATCTTCTTGGCCGAGAACTCCTCTATCTGCTCATCCGCGAATATGTCGTTGTTCGCTAATACCGATCCTACTATCAGCATCGCGAACCCGTACTTGTCCGCCATTAACTCCGCACCGTTGATCGCCGTGCCGACGTATGTGTCCACCAGTTTGTGCGCCAGGTCCTGCTCTGTGAACGTCGCCATGATGAACTCCTCGACGCCTATCAGCTCCGACCCTGCGCCGCATATGTCGAAACCGTATGATATCGGAACAAGTGTGTGGCCCAGGTTCTTGGCGACGTAGTCATACATGTTGTAGAACAGCGGAACGGTCGAACCCTTCAGGAGGTCCTCTTTGCTTATGATCTCCAGGTTCTCTATGTCCGCCACCTGCATGATCGGTCCTGTGGATACAGGCGGCAGGGTGTCCTTGTACTCCAATGTGACGCCCAGCTCTCTTACCCACGGGAGTGAGAAGAACCAGTGCGTGACCGGGAGCAGGTCGAACAGTTCGGATATGTATCCGACACAGTGTATGCCCAGCTCGGGTTTCTCATAGAAGTCCCTTATCGTGAAACCGCATTGCACGGCAGCGTTCGACAGGATGATAGGGTCCACATCGATTCTGTCATGGAAGTTGTCCACGAAGGGGCTCGCAAATCTCTTGGCGGCATTAGCATGCCAGCCGCTCTTGTCGTTTTCCGGGAATAATTCTTCGTAGCCCATTTTAATCCCTGTACAAGGATGGGAAAAATATTATTTATACGTTATTGTGATACTTTTGCAACATTGTTGCATGTGGTATATTAACACCCCCATCTAATGAAACTATGTTGCATACTAATCCCAATAATTTTAATTTCGTTGCATTTTTATCAAAAACATCATAACGTTGTTGAGACGGATGATGACCCCCGGCGATGTCTGCTCTGTGTTCACGGTACGGTCATGACCTTTGCGCGAAGACGATATCGGGATGACGGTTTATCACGGCAGCGATATCGTACATACGGAACGCCGCCCTGTCGGGGCCTGCGTTGATGTCCGTGGAGTTTATCCTCTTCCTGTGCGTGTCCTCCAACCTTTTTGCCGCATCCCTCAGTGTGACCGTGCCGTCCATGAGGTCCTTTGAATCTGCCAGCGCATCGGCGACAGCTGCCGTCTGACATATGTCCGCGAGTTGCGGCGGGAATGTGATCGTCTTCTCGCCCGCCTCTATCCTCTGCACCGATACGGCAACCGAGCTCACCTCCTTCCTGCCTTTGGCCAGGACCATGTTCCGGGACATCGGGATCCTGTCCGCCGGCATGATGATATTCCTTTTCGGCGCACGCTCCCGCAGTATCGCACCGATTGCGTTATGCCCGGACGTTATTATCATCGTATCCGCTGCCTCCGGCATGTGCCTGCAGACGATCACCGCTGATATGTCGGAACCTCTGAGGCCCTCTGTGACGGGTATCATCACCTCGTCGCCCTTCGGTATGACGGCGGCTATCCCTGCGTCCCTGTACATGATGCCGTGGTGGACATTCAGGTCATTCATGAGCAACAGCCTGCATCCCGCCTCTATGGCCTCTGATGCCGAGACTGCCGATGATGTCGCCCTGTCTGCGTCATCCGTTGATAATGAACGTGTATTCCGTGAGGCGTCCGACATGAAAAGGGATACGTCAACGCTCCTTACCGTGCGGCCCGCATCCCCGTATATCTCGACCGCATCATCCGCTGTTATCACCAACTCCCTTCCGTCGCCCGGGATGTGGTCATATACTCCCGCTGCCAGTGCACGCATGAGCGTCGATTTGCCCTGACCGGTCGCACCGATCACCGCCGTCAGGCCCTCCGGTATACCCATGCCGCGCACCTCGGTGCCGTCAGCTTTTGTGAACGTCACCGCCAGTGCATCCGGTGATGAGAATGGGGCCGCATCTGCCATCGGCGCCGCGCCGTCCTCTCTTCTCGGCATGACCGATCCGTCCGCCACGAACCCTACCAATCCTCTTTCCCTGAGGGACGAGCGTATCGTCCTCGCGGTGATCAGCGTGTTGATATGATTGTACAGCTTCGACTGCTTGTATGCATTGTAAAATAACGACGTCTTCGTTATCTCCCCGAGGTCCTCCGTTAACATCTTCACCGCGGCGTTCCCGGCAGCATTCCTCCCCGCTGCCGGTAGTGATGCCCTGAACCTCACCTCTATGAACGTCCTTGAGAAGACCACGGAGCTCCTTTCCAGCATCTCCTGGCCCGGTCTGGGTATGTATATTGAACCTCCGTGCGCCCCCCCTTTTGCGAACGTCCTGCATGATTCCCAGAACCTTCTTGCTATCAGGTCCCTGAGCGCGATCTCCTTTACCGGGGAGTCATGCGTATCGTCAGGGAATCCGGACCTTGCGAATGATATCCTGACCCTCATGTCCGATGACGACGACATCTCATTCTGTACCCTGTCCGCATACAACGTGATACCATCCAGGTCGTACGACCGTGCCATCTCCCCGTATCTCTGATACGGCCTTCCGTCTATCGACCGAAGGAATTTGATAAGGTCATCTTTCGCTGTCATTTCAATCCGCATCCGGGACCAGCAGTTCAAACCCTGAGCTGTTGTCCATGAGCCTCTTCGATCCGCATCCCAGCAGCTCCGTCATAATTATCTCCATCACGAGCCACACTTTCACGCCCGCTCTGACGCATCCTGTCACTGCATTCCCTTCCCTGCCGCACGAACAGTGCATATGCAGCACCGGCCTTCCGGATGCGTTCGGGAATATCGTTCCCGTTCCCGTCAGCTCGTGAGGCGCTTCCAGTTCATGCATCAGCGGGACCACCGGCGACGATAACGGCATCCTTGGGCCGACCGTCAGCCTTGATCCCCTGTCCGCCCCGCCGACCGCCGTGACCGTCGCCGATTTTATGTTGTTATCGGAGGCGAATGATTCTATAGCCTCGTGTAAGATCTCGCCGCCCTCCAGTCTGATAATGAATATACGCCCCTCGGAGCACTCGGCAGACCTCATGTTATCACCGGGTCATCTGAACTTGCTGTAGCGGTCCATGAGCCTGCAGATGCGGTCGTACTCCTCTTTCGTTAACGATCCGGATTCTACGAACGTCTTAGCGAATTCCTTCGCTTCCTTGGTGGATACCCGCGATGCTTTCGCAACAATTGACGCGAGGAAGGATGATGCGGCCGATGCGTCCATTGACGTTGATGACAAGATCTCGTTCAAATCGTACTTGAACGGCGCCATCCTGTTCGTGTTGAGCATTGATTGCTTCTTGGACGACTCTTTGCGTTTGACCTTTTGTTTTTTCTGAGAGCTCGCGGACCCGGGCACATTGGGTGAAGAATTCTTGTACGTTACAGCCAAACTTATAACTCCGTGCATCTTCGAAACGTACTATCGTACTTAAACTGTTGGTCTGCCGCGTACAGCGGTAAAAGGATATGGGGGCACGGAGTCCCGTGCCCCCTCGTTTAAGATCATTTCTGTTTCTTCGCTTCTTCTTCGGCGGCGATCGAGTCCTTTAGCTTTCCGAGCGACCTCGCTATCAGTATTATGCATATCACCGCTATGACGGTGATGAATATCGCATATATCATCAGCGGCATCCAAGCCTCCTCGTTTGACGGGAAGTAGCTGTCTATCAGCGCTTTTATTGCCGTGTTCCATGCCAAGGCCGCGATCATACCGAAGGCCGCCGTCATCAGCGTGGCAACGGTCTCGATGAATTGCAGTTTGAACGATTTAACCATTTTTAGTGACCTCGTGCGTGTATTACGCTCAACGTTTACAAACATAACGCCGATTCGGAGCATATTTTCAATGAACGACGACGGAATCAGAACGGAACCGCATCACGACGCCATGCGAACGGGCTCGGACAGAGGTCCGGGGATGATGATGTGCTGATGACGGCGTTGATCTCACTGCTTCTCCACGTCTATCACGACCCTCACGTGGAACGTCTCGACGCCCGCCTCCATCTCCGAGAGCCTTTTCTTCCACAGGTCGACGCGGCGCGCATTCTCCATGTCGCCGGCCAGCCAGAATGCGTATACGTTCATGCTGTTAGGAACTTGTGAGAAGAAGGTCGCCTTCGGCAGAAGTATCTTCCGTTTCTCCTCCGGGCCCTTCTGCGCCCTGGCGATCAGCCTCTCAAGTTCGCTCTCTGAAAGGAAGCGCACGTTCTTTATGTTCCACTTCTCATCATTTCCCTTTCTGAAATGGTCCATGAATATTTTGTTTATTGTCTTTGATACGCCTGCGTCGCCCGGTCTGAGCGGATATTTCAGGTCCAGATAGCCCACGGAGAACAGAAGGTCCCTGCTTAGCAGCGTGGCCTCCGCTTTGTTATCCGATATCACCAGCCAGTTCACCTTTGAATAGTACGCCGTCTGCCCGTCCAGCGGGCGCCTCGCGCCTTCTGCCTCTATTCCTGATGCCCCCGTTCTCCTGTTCTGGTTCTGCGGGAAATAGCCGAACGTGCACTCCGTTGTTTCGGTGCGCCCGAAGGTTATCGCACTTTTACTGAACACCTGCCCTTCTCCGCAGTAGTTCTTTATGTACTTCTCATCGCCGAGCACCGCATATATCATCTTGCCGCCATCGTTCAGCTCCAGTAAAAGATCGATGTTGTCGGTGAGGTTCCACAGCGCCTTTTCGATCTGGTCCGGACGGTTCTTGAGGTATTCGGTCACCTTCGCCTTTATCTCCTTGGCGTTCGAGCTCGGGAATCCGGGGGGCATCACGAACAGGCAGAACTTGTCCGTGCCCTTCTTCTTATGATTCTCCAAAAAGTGCCTCATCTCCCCGCCGCACGGCCCCGACAGCAGAAAACTCTCGCTTATGAAGAATATTATCCCCTTGCAGTTCTTTTCGTCCAGTGCGTCAAAGAACTTCTTCTCGTAATTCTCGCCGCCCGTCATACTGGTATCGAACCAGTAGCACAGATTGTTCTTATCGTACGATTCCAATTCCCGCAGCACCGCATCGGTGTTCTCGTGCGAGTAGCTGATTATCACATAGTTCTCGGATGCTATGTCCTTGTCCTTCACGTTCATTGGATCACATCCTTATCGCTCAGGACGTCCCGCATCGCCTTGTCGAACTTGTAGCACGGTATGAGCAGCGGGTCGACCCACCACTCCATGTCGATGCGTCCCATGTTCGGTAGGACGTAATACGCCCTGTTTATCTTGTGCTTGAATTCTGTGAGGACGCACACCCCTCCGTCGTTCCAGTCCGCGAATGCGTTGCCCATGTTCATCATTATCAACGACTCGTTGGCATCGGGGTCCTGGCTGTGCTTTGTGAAAGATACCACCTGCGGATACACCACTCTCATTATGCGTTCCTTGTATGCGGTGTGATTGCCCCTGTACATGTTCTCGCTGTCGGCGCCGTCCTTGCTGTTCCCTGCCAGGAAATCGAGGACGCTCCTGAGGAACATTATACGCAGCGATTCGCTGTCGATCGAGTCGATATCATAATTCCTCTCATCTTTTTTGAAGTAGACGTGATCGCCGTCCACCTCGTATATCCTGGACAGCTTTGAATGGCTCATCGGAGGGCGGGCGAGGATCGCCTGATAATATTTGTTCCTCTCCTCCGTCCTGTACAGATTCTTGTCTGCGGAGTTCCAAAGTTCGATCAATGCCTTTTTGACCGCATCCTCTGATGAGAAAATCTCTTTCAGACGCCCCGCCTCCTTGCGGACGCCGGCGATGAAGCTTTCGTCGATCCTTTCACGGTAGTATTCGATCCTGGCCGGTTCCAGGATGCTCGCGCTCTTCTCGAACTCGTATATCAGCCGGGGCTGACGGCATTCGTACACTCCTTCGTAGAATGCCAGGAACGCCGTGACGGAACGCAGGAACGTCTGCTGTGCGTTCTTGGAGTTCTTATCGGGCCTGGCGCTGTACCCCTCAAGTATCCTCAGGCTGTCCTGGATGCTGTTCTCCGCGAATTTATTGAACCTGTGCTTGTTCTCGCTGTCATTCTCCTCTATCTTTGTAAGGGTCTTGACGATCGCATCTATGTACGACTGGGCGAGCGTCCTGCATTCCAATTCCGTGATGTAATCCACGCCGGGGAAATACTCTTTCATGATCCCGATGCCGGACCCGAACACCTCGTATATCTCATCCTTCTTCCGCGAGACTGATTCCGCATCGAATATTGAATCGATGTACCTCATCTCCAGGCCGGCGATGATGTGCCTGCATACCGTATCTATGTGGTCCTTGTCCTTTTCCTTGTAACCGGCACGGTCGTTCCCTGACTCGCCATCGTTCAGGAGGGCCGCCTTGATGAGGCCGGTGGGTCCGTTGTATATCAGTATGCGTGACACCAATGCGTCCCAGTCCACGAGCCTCCTGAAGTCGTTGGCCGAGTCCTTCACGAAAGAACAGAGGTCATCGACCTTCTCCTCCCATGTGTACGGCGAAGCGCGCTTACTCTGAGATTCCATCATTTTGAGGGCGGGCTCAAGCGTATGCCTGTACGCTGCCTCTCCTTTCTTCGCGAATACTTCCAGCAGACGGCTCTTTGCGTCACGGTCGTCATCTATCGCATCCACCACGGAGGGCGCCAGCATATTGTGATAACGGTAATGGGATGATATCGTCCCCCTAAAAAATGATGATCTTGGACGGGTCCCCGGCAGATATCCTGAGATCCGTCTGAAAAGGATCGCGGCCGACCTTTTCAGCTGCGTTATTATGTCGTACTCGCCCGGCGGTCTGAATGATTCGTTCTCCGACGCCAGTACCGACACCGAACAGGTCTCGTCGAATGAGTGGTATTTCAGGTCAACGGCCGCATCGGCCGTGTCAGCGTCAAGGATGTAATCGATATGTTCCAGATAGAAGAACGCGTTGGACGGGTCCTCTGCGTGATCTTGGCCCATCTCGAATGTTATGAACCGGTCGTTATCATCCGATCTTTTGAACATCTTGACGGTACCGTATGACGGGAATCTCCTTTCCTCCCCGTCCTCGTTCTCGATGAAAACGATATCCCCGTTCTCTTCTGCCTCGAGCCTTATGCGTTTTATGAATTCCATCGCATCGAATGAATCCAACAGCGCACAGTCTATCTCCGTCGGATCATACTTCCCCATACGGGACGCCATCGCCAGATTGTTGTCGTTGCGGCAGATGAGGACCAGGTTGAACGCCTCGGCAAGATTTTTGCCCGTCACTTCATAATCGCCGATGTCGCATTGCAGCATGAACGACC
>JAITWO010000034.1 GCA_031285205.1 Methanomassiliicoccaceae archaeon
GGTGAAGGGCGCATCCGGGCAGGCGGTCCAGTGCGCCAACATAATGTTAGGACTGAAGGAAACAGCCGGCCTCAAGGCGCCGGGGATGGGTGTGTAACATGATGGAAAAGATAGAGGGCGGCGTGACATCGCCGCAGGGATTCAAGGCGGCAGGCGTGCACTGCGGTGTGAAATACCGTTCGCTGGACCTCGGGATGCTATATTCCGAAGTGCCGGCGCGCGCGTTCGTGGGATACACGAGCAACAAGGTGAAATCGGCGCCTGTGCAGGTGATGATGCAGGAGAACTCCGAGTTCCTCTCAGCATTCGTTATAAACAGCGGCAACGCCAACGCCCTAACCGGGCGCCGCGGGATAGAGGATGCGATGACAATGAAGGCGGTGGCCGCATCCGAATTGAAAATAGACCCGAAGCAGGTCGGCGTGATGTCGACCGGACTCATCGGAAGGTTCATGGACATGCACAAAGTGAGGTACGGGATAAGCAAGGCGGCCCGTGAACTGGAAGCGGGACGGGAGGCGGACGGGCTTCTGGCGGAAGCGGTGATGACCACCGACACCATAAAGAAGGAGACGGCGGTCCGTGTGCGCCTGACGGACGGCACACTGGTCACGATAGCCGCATTATCGAAGGGCAGCGGCATGATCGCGCCTCACCTGAAGGTGCTGCAGGGCACCACGCTGTGCCTTGTGACGACCGATGCATTACTGTCGAACGGCTTCCGCAAGAAGTGGGGCGAGATACTTGATGATACGATGAACATGGTCACCGTCGACGGGGACCAATCCACGAACGACACATGCGCCCTGCTCGCCAACGGAAAGGCGAGCGGGAAATGTGCTGACGACGACCCCAATTTCATAGACGCGCTGACCAAGGTGATGATGACCATAGCGCGCATGCTCGCGATCGACGGCGAAGGGGCGACGAAGTTGATAGAAGTACAGGTGCTGGGTGCGGACACGAAGGCCGACGCACGTTCAGCGGCGATGTCCATACTCAATTCGCCGCTGGTGAAATCAGCGATATTCGGATCGGACCCCAACTACGGCCGTATAATGATGGCCCTAGGGAACAGCGACTGCAAGTTCAAGATAGAGGATGTAAGGCTGACGATAAAGGGAGGGGACATGGAGGTGCCGATACTGGATTCGGGGGCACCGGTGTTCCAGGAGGAGCGTTCCGTGGAGGTCGTACGCATGGCGATGGACAACAAGGAAGTGACGATAGTCGTGGACCTCGCCATGGGCAAGGAATCGGCGGTGGCATGGGGATGCGACCTTACGTATGATTACGTGCGCATCAATGCGGAATATGCGACATAAGGTGATGTCATGTCCATATACCTGATGAAGTTCGGCGGGAACGCCATACGCGGAAAAGAGGACCTGGACCGTCTGGCCGCCGAGATGGCGCAACTGGTCAAGAAAGGTGCGAAGATAATTCTTGTGCACGGCGGCGGCCCGGAGATAACCGCAGAGATAGAGAAACGGGGGATGAGGACAACGATGGCCGGAGGCTTCCGTATAACAGACGATGAAGTCCTGAAAGTTGCGGACGAGGTCCTGAAAGGACTGAATGATGATGTGCTCGACTCACTGAAGAAGGCAGGGGTCAAAGCGAAGGGGATGCCCGGTTACGAGGGGAACGTCATATCATGCGTAAAAAAGGAACCGATCACCGTGAAAGACGGTGAGACGACGATAACGGTGGACCTCGGCTTGGTAGGGGAGGTGGACAAGGTCAGGACGGAATACCTCAAGGATCTGCTGTCCCAGGAAGTACTGCCGGTGATATACCCCATATGCGCTGACGGGAGCGGCAGCAGGATGAACGTCAATGCGGACACGGTGGCGTCAGGCATAGCGGCAGCGGCCGGCTGCAGGGAACTGATATTCATAACCGATGTGCCCGGCATACTCCGCAACCTCAAGGACCCGGGGTCGAAGATAGATTCAGTGACACTGGAAGATATAGACGCACTGATCGCCGACGGTACGATATCCGGAGGCATGATACCGAAGGTGGAGGCGTGCCGCAAAGCGATACTCTCGGGAGTGAGCGCGGTGCGCATGGTCAACGGCAAGGATAAGGAATCGATAGTATCGGACGTGATGGACAACAAACCGCACGGTACGTTGATAACACGGTGATCTCATGGACACAAAGGAAAAGACATCAAAATATCTGTTTCAGAACTACGCTCGCAACAGCCTGTGCTTCACGCACGGCAGCGGCCCATATCTGTACGATGCGGACGGCAGGAAATATCTGGACCTGGTTGCGGGGATCGCGGTCAATTCCATAGGATATTCGCATCCGAAATGGGTCAAAGCGGTATCCGAACAGGCGGCCCGCATGGCGCACGTCTCCAATCTGTATCATGTGAAAGAACAGGCCGATCTGGCCGAGAGGCTGGCATCCGTGACCCCGAAGGGCATGTGCAGGTCATTGTTCGTCAACAGCGGCGCAGAGGCGAACGAAGGGGCACTGAAGCTCGCTGTACGATACACAAAGCGGAAACGCATATTGTCATCGCTCAACTCGTTCCACGGACGCATAGCATCATCGCTCGGCGCGACAGGTCAGGTGAAGTACAGGGAGTCCTTCGAGCCGTTGATCAGCGACTCGTTCGATTACTTTGGTTTCGGAGACATTGAGGATTTCAAGTCGAAGATCACAAAGGACACCGCTGCGGTCATACTTGAGCCGATACAGGGAGAAGGGGGCGTCCGGCTGGCGTCGAGGGAGTTCTTCAGGACTGTGCGCGACATATGCACCGACAACGGGACGCTGATGATCATCGATGAGGTACAGACCGGAATGGGCCGCACGGGAGAATGGTTCGGCATACAGAACTATGATGTCATGCCCGATGTCATGACACTGGCGAAGGCATTGGCAGGCGGAGCGCCGATAGGTGCGATAGTATCGACGCCGGAGATATCTTCAGTACTGGTCCCGGGGACGCACGGGACGACATTCGGCGGAAATCCGTTGGCATGCGCCGCAGGATGCGCAACATTCGACATAATAAAAGAGGAGAAGCTGGTGCCTCGCGCAAGGTCGCTCGGAAAGAAGTGGATGTCAGACCTCAGGAAAGTGACAGGAACCGATATAACAGAGGTGCGCGGGATGGGCATGATAATAGGCATAGAGATGAAGGAGCATGCGAAAGACTTCCAGAACTTTGCGCTCAGTGAGAATGTACTGGTCAACGTATGCAATATGAACACCGTCCGTCTGATACCTCCGCTCATACTCAGCGATGAGGAGGCAGACAGGTTCACAGAGCTATTCAGAACGTTCATCTCCAAATACAACTAAGTACGGATTGTATACAAACAAATCACTTTTTGTCTATAATAGGACATAAATAGTGGTAGCTCATTCACTGTGGAGATGACAAAAAGTTCTTCGAAAGAGAGTCTCGCGGAGAAGACGCGATCGTACATAGATGCGCACCCAAGCATCAAGGACTGTGTGTCAAAAGGGCTGGTGAGCTATTCTTCACTGGCAAGGCTGATAATGAAGGACCTGGGCATTGATAACGAGGAAGCATTGATGATCGCATGCAGACGCTATGCGGACAAGCTGTCCGTAACATCCGATCATGAGAAGGACATCCTGAAGATACTCAAGGACAGCCGCCTTGAGATGAGGACGAAGATATGCATCGTCACTGCAAAGAACGAATGGACGGTCCTCCACAAGATGGACAATCTGTTCAAGGACCTGTGGAACGAGAACTCGATAATGCAGGTGGTGCAAAGTGCGTCAGCCGTGACGATAATAGCCGACCGCATGCTGAGGGACAGGATAATGGACACTGTCGGAAGGTTCAATGTCATAAAGATAAGGGAGAATCTGGTGGAGATAGCGGTGAAGAGTCCGGAGAAGATCGTGGATACCAGCGGCGTGATCGCATATCTCATCACAAACCTCTCGGACGCAGGGATAAACATCGAGGAGACGGTGAGCTGTCATACCGACACGATATTCATAGTGAAGGAATCGGACATGATAAACGCATATTCGGTACTCACAAGATGCATACAGAGCGCCGAATCAACGATAAAGGGGTGATATGGAGCCACTGGGGAGATTCGAACTCCCGGCCTGCTGATTACAAGTCAGCCGCTCAACCGAGCTGAGCTACAGTGGCACTGCCTCGTGTATAACGGTTCCGTTTTTATTACTTTGCCTTATCCGGACAGACGGGAAATGTACTCGCGGCGTCATCCGGGCCGATCCCGGGCACCATAAGTTTTATTAAAGACAGCTTATTAGGGCTGTCAGTTAACATTCGATGTTATTGCGGTGATATATAATGGCAGCAGCTAAAAAAACGGTAAGCAAGGGAGACCTTGTCTACATCGACTATGATGCATTCCTCGCGGACAATGACAAACTATTCGACACAACGATGGCGGAGTCCGCAAAGAACGCAGGATTCTTCGATGAGAAGTTCGAATACGGGCCGATGCCCGTTCTGTTGGGCTCCGGGGCGCTGTTCAAGGCGCTCGAGGACGCGATAGAAGGGGCGGCAGTGGGCAAAGAGACGGAAGTTGAAATAGCGTCCGCAGATGCCGCCGGTGCGAGGGACCCCAAGCTCATCGAGACGTTCCCGCTCAAAAAGTTCCAGGACCAGGACATACACCCCGGCGCGGAGGTACAGACAGGAAACCGCAGGGGCACCATAATGCGCGTCGGTTCAGGACGTGTGATAGTGGACTTCAACAATCCTCTTGCAGGCAAGGACCTGATATACAAATTCAAGATAACAGAAGTGGTCAGCGATGCGGCGGAGAAGGCAAAGGCCGTAGTGAAGATGGCTCTCGGGACATCCGAAGGGCTCGAGGTAACTATAACGGACGATAAGATCTCCGTGATACTTCCTGACAGGACCAAATTCGACCAGAACTGGCAGATCGCAAGGTTCAGGGTCGTCTCCGACCTGAGAAAGGTCACCGGTCTTGAGATCATAGAGTTCATCGAGGTATGGGGAGAGAAGAAGAAGGCCGAGGATGCGGAGCAGGCAGAGGCGGCCGAAGAGAAGCCGAAGGACGAAGAGCCCAAGGATGACGAAAAGCCCAAGAAGAAAACGTCTGCGGCAAAGAAGAAGTCCGAGTGAACGATATAAGCGAAACCATTTCCATAAACCTCTCACGGTCGGGTGGCCTAGTCTGGATATGGCAGCAGCCTCCTAAGCTGCAGGCCGGGGGTTCGAATCCCTCCCCGATCGCTCATTTTCATGGCCAGTATGCTCATTTTTGAAAATCAATTTCGATGTTTTTTCCCGAATTGATTTTTCATGCAATTCGTTGGATCTCAGCACACTCTGAACCTTGCAACATACTCTTAAGCAGTTCCCGATCTGATCTCCTTTCCCACACGTCTGTCAAACAGACAGTGAATGTCAGTCAAGATAGGTAATTTGATATAATGCCATTTAAGATCCGAAAAAGGCTGCCGGCCATGCCGTGGGAATAAAGACTCGCTGATCAGTTACTATATGATCCTCAGAGATTACGGATCACGAGTTTGTGAATCATGAGTTGATGATCATCACAAAAGGATCAAAAAGCCAAGGCTCCGGCGCAAGGCCGGAGAAAGTTTTGAAAAAGTTTATTTTTTGAGATTGTTCTTCTTCACGAAGTCCTTGAGCACGTCTTCCAGGTCCGGCTTGCCGATCTCCTGCAGATCGTAACCTACCTTCACGCACGGTTTCTTTATCTTGATCACACGCTGCAGATCAATAGGCGTTCCGATGACAACGGAGTCACAGTCCACTTTATCGATCGTTGCGGCCAGGTCCTTCATCTGCTGTTCTCCGTAACCCATTGCCGGCAACAGCTTGCCGATGTTCGGATAGATCCTGAATGTCTCTGCAAGCTTACCTACCGCCTTATCGCGCGGATCCACCAACTCGGCCGCACCAAAGCGCTGAGCGGCAACCGTTCCTGCGCCGGTCCTCATCTCGCCGTGGGTGAGCGTAGGGCCATCTTCTATCACAAGAACGCGCTTCCCCTTGATCAGTTCCGGTCTGTCAACGCTGAGGCATGATGCCGCATCGATGACGGTCGCCTTAGGGTTAGCGAACTCGATGTTCCTGCGTACCGTCTGGATGTTCGCGTAATCGGCGCTGTCTATCTTGTTGATGACGACGACATCAGCCATCCTCAGGCATACTTCGCCGGGATAATACGAAAGTTCGTGCCCGGGGCGGTGAGGGTCGGTGACCGTAATGATAAGGTCCGGCCGGAAGAACGCAAAGTCATTGTTGCCGCCGTCCCAGAGGACGACATCGCATCCGTTGGGGTCCTTCTCGGCAGCGCGGAGTATCGCCTCATAATCGACGCCGGCGTATATCACGTTCCCGCGAACCACATGCGGCTCATACTCTTCCATCTCTTCGATCGTGCACTTATGTTTCTTAAGGTCGTCAACGGTTGCGAACCTCTGAACTCTTTGTGCCTCAAGGTCGCCGTAGGGCATCGGATGCCTGGCGGCGATCACCTTGAGCCCCTGTTTCATCAGGATCTCGATTATTTTACGTGACGTTTGGCTTTTACCGCATCCTGTACGTGTCGCAAGCACAGCGATCACGGGCTTAGTGCTCTTGACCGCGGTGTTCTTGTGGCCCATCATGGTGAAGTCCGCACCTGCCGCATTGACCCTCGCTCCGAGGGCCATTGCGGCCGAGTAGGGGACATCGCTGTACGAGAGGACACATTCGTCGACCTCATACTTTTTGATGAGTACCTCAAGTTCACCCTGATCGTAGATCGGGATCCCATTTGGATACAGACTTCCGGCAAGGCTTGCCGGGTATTTCCGGCCGGCGATGTCAGGGATCTGTGCCGCTGTGAATGCGATCACGTTGTAATTGGGATTGTCGCGATAGAACGTGTTGAAGTTGTGGAAGTCTCGCCCCGCGGCTCCCACGATGATAACTTTCCGTTGTTTTTGGTCTCTCATATCTGATACCTCCTTTTTTTCCGTAACTCACCGTTCGGTAAGTTCGTATCAGTATACAGCAATCGTTCATGTCTTTTATAATTATTTTTACGGACGCTTATCGCCAACACGCAGAAGAATGCCGAACGGTCACAAGGAAATAAGAAAAATGTGACACGCCGGGGATGCTTACGCGCCCCCGGGCGTGTTTTGTTTATTGTTTATTGTTTACGGCCAGGGCCACGGCTTGTCTTCTATAGGGTCCAATTCTATAGGGAACTTACCGAAGTCCACCGGTGTGTTCTCAAGCGCTACAACAGTAACTACCTTGGAATCCAGCTCCTTGCCGTCCGCGAAGACGGCCACATTGTACTCGCCGGCCATGAGGTTCTCAACAAGGCCGAGAGGGCCGCTGTAGACCTCATTGCCGTCAGCATCTGTGACGACCATGGAGAGCACTCCGTCGAATGCCGGGCAATCCGGGTCCAGATAGGTGTCCACAAGCTCCCAGCCTATCTGCTTTATGATCATGCTTGCTGCCTTCACGTGGAAGAAGAAGTACACGAAGCCGTCACCGTTCGCGTCGTTGACACTGTACACGCTCTTGTTGTCATGCTTAACCGGGTTCCCTGAGATCTCCGAATCTGAAACAAAGGCGCCGAACTCGATGCTTATGAAGTCATCGACCGTCACTATGAACTGACCGTCAACGAACTTCAGGTTGTACGCCTTTCCTATCTTGGTGTTCCAGCTTTCGTTGGGAGTGTTACCGCCGGACTTGTTGGACTGAGCGATGCCGATGTCCACTCCGTCCTCGCCCGCTGCCGCCAATGCCGCCAGATCTACCTTGAAGAACGTGAACCCGTTGGTCATGAACTTACCCTCGAAACCCGCTGGCAACACAGCTGCATTCTTGCCGACTCCGACCCAGCTCACAAGCGTATCGTAGCTCTGTGTCTCGTATATCGGCTCGTACTTATTTACCCAGCGCCACTGCTCTATCTCGGCAGTGACCTCAAGCGATCCGAAGGCGGGTACGTTATCCACAACGACCGCTGCAACGGCCCTGCTCATGACGTTGACCCACACCTCTCCCAGAACCCTGGTGAGGTCGATGTCACCAGTGTAGGTGGCTATGTAGCCGGGTGTGACCTCTTCGATCTTGTACCAGCCAGGTATAAGGTTGTCGAGTTTTGCGGGCTCACCGTTGGCCGTGACCGTAACTATTGTTCCCTCAGGGTAGCTGGGGCCCGTCACTTTGAAATCGAACTTGGCTCCGGCCGGTATGCCGAAGGTGTTCACGTAGCCGCCGCTGAGGCCGTCCAGATGCAGGTACACCTTCACATCCGTCAGGTCCGTTACCCAATCAGCATCAAAGGTGAATGAATTCCCACCGAATTTGAAATACTGCAGGCCGGGTGACGCTGTCCAGATACATGTCTTCTTGTCTCCGGCGCTGTCAATGACATTTGATATGGACATCTTAGCGCCGATCCCTTTCAACTGGTCAGCGAAGTTTATCGTGAAGCTCGTTTCGTTGTTCCAGGTGATCGTGTATTCGCCCACTTTGGTCAGATCGTCGCCCTGCACGAGGTCGAAAGTGTAGCTCTTATTTGCAGTAAAGTCGATCCCGTCGTTGAACTGGAACCAGTTGCCTTTACCTCCCAACGCCGCATCGAGGTTGTGCGCCTGCTTGGAGCGGTCAAAGGCCCCCTCACTCGCATATCCGCCGGTTATAGATCCACCGACGGGATCTTTCCACTCGCCTACCCTCTTGGATATGGTGAGGCTTCCGTTCGGGACAAGTTTGTTGTAGAATTCAGGAAGGACATCCACAACAGTGCCTTCATCGACTGCCATGACCTTTATGAACTCTCCCTGCGCACCGAACATGTATCCGGAGTTGTCAGCGAGTGTCTCGAAGACGTAGTAGAACTCACCGGGTATGAGGTCATATGATGGCCCGAACTTTACGAGGCCGTTCTCATCCGATGTTGCGGTGGCGATAACTCCGTTTGCCTTGTCCTCTGAGTCGTATACTGCGAAATCAAAGCCCGCCATGCCGACGTAGTCGCCGGAGACCGTCTCTGCCAATTTCTGGAGCGTGATCTCACCGGGCGGTATCTCGCCGATCTTGTTCTTTGCCTTGACGATCGTGTTCTCGCCTGCGACGACGTCCACCAGTGCATATGAGGTGTCAAGTTTGACACCGTTCACGGTGAACTCGGCAATAAGTCCGTAATCATTCTCAAGCTCACGGACAACGTATTTGCCGGGTGCCAGGTTGTTGAGTGTCACGGAGCCGTTGGCCGGGACATCGACCGTCTGGAACGTTCCGTCAGCGCAGTTCGTCACTTTGAAAGCGAACGACTCTCCTACCGGGACGCCTAGTGTGTTAACATAGCCGCTGAGGCCATCTAGGTGTATGTACACCTTCACGTTCGTAAGGTCCTCCA
Source organism: Methanomassiliicoccaceae archaeon (assembly GCA_031285205.1). GTDB lineage: Archaea > Thermoplasmatota > Thermoplasmata > Methanomassiliicoccales > Methanomethylophilaceae > Methanomicula. Next base: position 9,417 of record JAITWO010000034.1, read on the forward strand.
CCCACGGGGCGTTGAATGTGTATGAGTAGCCGCTGAAGCCCACATGCTGCTGGCCGGGTGCCGTTGTCCAGATGTATGCGCCGTTGAATCCTTTGTCCTTATCGTTCTTGAATCCCTGTATGGTGTTGGATATGGACAGCTTTGCACCGATCCCTGCCATCTGTTCGTTGAATGTTATCGTGAAGCTTTTTCCGCCGTTATAGGTGATCGTGTATTCGCCCACCTTTTTCAGATTGTTGCCCTGCACGAGGTCAAAAGTATAACTGTCTTCCGCATCGAAGTTTATTTTATCATTAAATTGGAACCAGCTGTTGCCGCTTCCTGTCTTCGCTGCGAGGTTGTGCTCCTGCTTGGAGCGGTCAAAAGCCCCCTCTTTCTCATAGCCGCCTGTTATTGATCCGCTGTAATCCTTTCTGTCGCCCAATCCCTTCGATATGGTCAGGCTTCCGAACTCGGGATCCGAGTCCGATGCCATGGCGATGCTCACGGGCACCACGGCACAGAGCATCACAGCAGCTACAGCTATTGCGAGTAAACTCTTTTTCATTTTATCTATCCTCCTTTTGTATTATTGTATTTGATTTATCCAGAAGAAGAATCGGGTCCGTCAGCGCTACAGCTGACTCATATTTGTCATAATAACCAAACTGGCCGGAGAGACATATTAATTCAATACATCCGCCCCAGCGAGCCCGTATCTTCTTGAAACTAGTAATATCTGACAAAGATATAAACACATGAGTTTCTTAAAGATAGATAGTATGCTTGGGGCTAGCATGATCTCATCGATAGTTTTAAATGCAAAAATGATACAACAGAAATTATTATATATGACGGGATGAAGCAGCATCCAACCGTCCTGCGGCGGGCTACCGCGCCGTATTGCGGAGACACAGATCCGACCGGACCGATCCGGACATGGATGAAGAGGCATCCGGACCGCTTCCGAAAATATGCCGGCCGTCCGCATACCGTAAAAAACGTTTATTACAGGCATCGGACATACTTCGTGCATGGACAAAAGGTATGCCTGCTATTGTGGCCTGTGCTGCGGGAACTGCGCCGTGAAGGCGAAGGTGGAACCTGCGGCGAAGATCCTGTACGCCGAGATGATAGATGCAGGATTTGAGGACATAGTGCACATGATCCCCGGAGGCAGTGGGTTCTGGCCGTTCCTGAAGGGCATGGTCGTTGACGGAGCATGCGTCTCGTGCAGGGAGGGAAGCGGCAATCCCGGATGCAGGGTGCGCATATGCGCCATCGAGAGGCAAAAGGAGATGTGCGCCTTCTGCGAAGATTATCCCTGTGGCCTTTTCAATGAGTTCTTCAGCGGCTATCCGGTGATCAGGGCTGACAACGACATGCTCCGTGAGGAAGGATGGGATGTGTGGCTTAAGACGCAGGATGAGCGCAGGGCGAAAGGGTTCACGTACTCGGACGGCAGGAAATGAGGCCGGGTTCGGGAATCGGGGATGTATCGGGAATGTATGGAGGATCGGGTCAGGAACAGGGCAGGGAACACGGGGGTTCGGGAATGGAATCGGGAATAAGGACGGAACCGAAGACATACGAGTTCGACGCGGTCATCGTAAAGGTTCCCGACACGGGCGGCGCTTACGTGGCCGTCCCGTTCGACCTGAGGAAGGAGTTCGGCCGAGGCAGAACGTATGTGCATGTGACGTTCGACGGCGAGCCGTACGACGGCAGCGCGGTGAACATGGGCATCAAGAACCCCGACGGCTCGGTATGCTACATCGTCGGCATCCGGAAGGAGATACGTCAGAAAATAAACAAACAGCCCGGCGACACGGTATCGGTGACGCTCACCGAGCGCATCAGATGATGTCCTGCGCTCACTGAAAGCATTAATACCCGATGCACAATTCACGGTCATGTCAAAAAATGACACAAAAAAAGATAAAAACAGGCCGTCGGTACTGCACGGTTTCATGGGCGGACTGTTCCTGACGTTCCTGTTCGTGGTCGTGGTGCCCGTCATATCCGTACTGTTGGTCGAACCGATAGTGAACGAATATCTTGGAGACACGGAGTTTGGTCCGTTCGGGCCCGGAATGATGGTGACAGGTGTGATGCTCCTGTTCCTGATACTGTTCATGCTGCTTCTGGGCGGAGGAAGGATATTCAAAAAGTACGGTCCGATCGGCGTAGTGGGACTCGTTGCGGCATATGTGCTCATGTCGTACCTCATCGAGGAAGTGAGCATGTATGACGCGGTCCTTCCGGTGCTGATAATAATCATCATGGTCGCCTTCACATACTATAGGGACAGCAAAAAGAGCGGCTCGAAGAAGAAATGAACACATCGCGGGCACCGCCCGCATTCTATTTTCTTAACACGTTAACGCTATTTTTTCAATCGGTCCGTCCGCGGTACAGGTTCGCCGTCTGGTACTCGGGCTCGCATGTGACGTTGGTGCCCAGCTGCCTGAACACATGTTCGTCCACCGCCGGCAGTATCACCGACGAGTGCACCTCGCACCCCCTGAGCTCCGGTAATTTTTTGAATGCCATGTCGGCGATCGGCGATGTCGCCGCAGAGACAGATAAGGCAACGAGTATCTCATCCGCGCCCAGCCTCGGACTGTTGTTCCCGAGGTACTTCATCTTCATATCGCGCACAGGTCCTATGACCGACGGCGATATCAGCGGGATGGAGTCATCTATGTTCCCCAATGTCTTCAGGGTGTTCATCAGCATGGCGGCGGATGCGCACATTAGGTCCGATGACTTTCCGGTGACCACCCTGCCGTCATGCAACTCTATCCCTATGACCGCCCTCCCGCATTTCGAGGCGGCGTCCATCACCGGTGCCGCGACCTTCCTGTCATCCGTGGTCACAGAGGCCCGCTTCATGAGCTGCTCCAGTTTGGTCACCGAACTCTCGTCCCCGAATCCTTCCTTCACGGCGCATCTCGCCGCATAATACCTGCGTATTATCTCCTGCTCCGACGCATGTCTTATGATTCCGTCATCAATTATGCATTTCCCGGCCATGTTCACGCCCATGTCTGTCGGCGACCTGTATATCAGCGTTCCGGATATCCTCTCCATTATGGCGCTCAGGATGGGGAATGTCCCGATGTCGCGGTTGTAGTTGACCGCCGTCCTTCCGTAGGCCTTCAGGTGGAACGGGTCCTTCATGATGACATCGTTCAGATCGGCCGTGGCAGCCTCGTATGCAAGGTTCACGGGATGATCGATAGGCAGGTCCCACACCGGGAACGTCTCGAATTTAGCGTATCCGGACCTTATGCCGCACTTGTGGTCGTGGTACAACTGTGACAGGCAGGCGGCCATCTTTCCGCTGCCGCTTCCCGGCCCGGTCACGACGACCAGCGGCCTCTCCGTTATTATGTGGTCATTCTTTCCGTAACCGCGGTCGCTGACTATCAGCGGGATGTCGGACGGGTATCCGGCGATCAGATGGTGCATGTACGCCTTTATGCTCAGCTTCGTGAGCCTCTCCCTGAAATGGTCGGCGGCGGGCTGGGAGTTATACTGAGTGAGGATCACCCCCCTTACCATCAGGTCCTTGCTGCGGAACACATCTATCATCCGCAACACCTCGAGATCATACGTTATGCCGGTGTCCCCGCGCACCTTGTTCTTCTCGATGTCGCCGGAGTTGATAACTATGACCACCTCCGCCTCATCCCTGAGCTGGGTGAGCATGTTGATCTTGCTGTCCGGCTCGAACCCGGGGAGCACACGGGAGGCATGGAAATCATCGAACATCTTCCCGCCGAACTCCAGATACAATTTTCCTCCGAACCGGGAGATGCGTTCCTTGATGTTCTCGGACTGCAGGACAAGGTACCTGCCGTTATCGAAACCGATCTTCTTCGCCAGCGTAACCCTCGTCACTCTATACTGTATGGCGTCCATCGTTAAAACATATTCGTCATCATTCGCTTCTTCTCAGGATGCGTGACGATAATGCGTTCATGAACGTCGGTCTTGCCGAGCGGTCGCCGGATATCGCCCGTTTGGCGGAGTCCGGGATGCCTCTGTATATTATGTTGTCGGAAACACCGTGATGAAACCTCATCCTGCTGCGCACGGACGAATATGCGGCCTGGATATCGGTCATCAGGGAATTCATGGAGTCCGTTATCCCATAGATGTTCTTTCGGATGAACAGCTCTTTGTTCACGAAACTCTCGCACCCGGAAAGGAACGGGTTGAACGTCTCATTCATGTAATCTTCCTCCAGGTCATCCACGGCGTCCATCACGTACACCATCGTTCCCAGGCCAATGAACAATCTTCGGAGGTCGTCGTTCCACGCATCGCCGGCGATGTCCCTCATCGCCGGCATCAGATATTCCGAGAACTCACTGCCGACGGCGGCCGCATCCGTCATGCCGTCCCGTTCCATCCTCATCAATGAGTCGAAACCTCTGCGCACATGCTCATCATATTCCGGATAAAGTCTCTCGGCCTTGCGTATCGCCCTCCCGAGGACAACGGATGCGGCATTGGACCGTATGTTCGGACGGTCGCGTCTGTCGTCCTCAAGCTCCCATTTGGTAAGCAGCAGCGTGTACCCTGCGATCCTTCTCAGGATATCGGTATCGGCGGTGCATTTCCGGAGGATGCATATCATCCCGCTTTTCATGTTCTGGTCCTTTATTCCGTTCTCCGACAGGGAGTTGAGCACGATGCTGTTGAACGTCATATCATAATTCACGGCAGCCGTTGATGCTATGCCGAAATCCCTCTTCAGCTGATGGCACGATTCGCAGTAGCAGGACCGATAGACATTGAGGTCGGATGCGCCCATCGAAGCGTATGACGGTGTTATATAACCGAACAAGGCCGTGTCACTGCGTATCGGTTAGACAGCATACGGAGTTAAATATTTCTAAGAGGTTACCCAGACCATATTGTCCGTATGGATATACCATGGTGAGATTAATGTCTGGTGCGAGATCAACCGAGGAACTGGCCGATATGTACGCAAAGCAGTCGGTCGGTGAATTCTTCAGCACAGCGATGTCCGTTCCCGCGAAGGACGAGCCTGTCGGAGAGAGGAACTACATCAATAAAGGATGCAGCTGGCCGTGCTGCAATGAGCAGGGCGAATGCAAGCCGGTATGCTTCCTGTGCTGCACGCTCGGTGTCATCGGGGCGTTCGCCTGCTGCTGCTACGTCACGGACGGCTTCGGCGGCTGGTGGGAATACTGGCCCTACTGAGCGATGAACTCGATATCCATTATCATAAAACCTACGCTTTCCTGTAATATGAACTGCAGGCACTGCTATCATCCTCCGCATGAGAGGACGGGCGGCGTGATGCCGCCGGAGATTTTGGAAAGAGTGATAAGGAAGGCGTCGGAGGAGTACGAGACGGTATGGTTCATCTGGCACGGCGGAGAGCCGTTGCTGGTCCCGCTGAGCTTCTATAAGGATGCGGCCTCTCTGCAGGAGAAATATTTCGGCAAGGATTCGCACAGAGTGAGCAACACGATACAGACGAACGGCACGCTGATCAGCAAAAAATTCATGAATTTCTGCAAGGAGAAGAAGATCAACGTCGGCGTCTCATTCGAGGGCCCGTGCAACAACATCCTGAGGGAGATGACCGGCCTGACGGAAAAGAACATCGGTATGATGAAAAAAGGAGGACATAAATTCTCGGTGTCATCAGCGATATGCAGTCATGACGTGAAAGAGCTGATGAACATATACGATCACTTCATGGGGGACGGGATAGCGCTGTCGTTATCTCATGTGATACGCTCCGGTTCCGCAACGGAGGACATGGTCCCGGACGCAGACGAATATGCGGATATGAGCATAAAGGTGTTCGACAGATGGTTACATGACGTGAATGCGGAGATGCCGCTCATGCCCCATATGCAATACGTGATGAATGCGCTCGGGGAGCCGACGCCCGCCGATTGTGCACACTCATCATGCATCTTCAAGTGGATGTCCGTGTACCCCAACGGGGACATATACCCGTGCGCAAAAGGATGTCCGTCAGGATTCAGGCTGTGCAACATCGCCGACATCGAAAGATTATCGGATGCGTTCATGTCCGACAGCATGAAGGACATGCTGTCCGCCTCCGTTGAGAGGAGGTCAAAGTGCATGTCATCATGCAGCCTGTACAAGCACTGCAACGGCGGATGCTCCATCGATGCGCTCTCAGAAGGAAATATCTCCGAGAACGGAGGAACATCCTGCCTGATGTTCAAAAAGATATTCTCACATATTTTGGCGACGATCAATGATATCATCAGGGAAAGACGCGACCTTTCAGCATACAACAGATTTGTGAGGGAAGCGGTCATCGGAAAACTGGTGAACCCCAAGATCGTGAACATCTGAGAAACTTCCGGAACATCGGCGCGGGCACCGCCGAATACGCCCCCGACATCGTTCGCCCGTACCGATGTATCCGGCAAAATCCCTTTATACACAGGCGGACGTGACACCCATATATGGGTGTCGCTATATCTCCCGAGGCGCTCGAGAATTACAGGTTCCAGAGGTACATCGTTGCGCTCAGCGGCATCATCCTAACGGCAAAGTTCGTCGCATGGATGATGACAGGGTCCGTCGCGATATTCACGGACGCATTGGAAAGCATCGCCAACGTCGCCGCCGGGGTCATCGGATTGTATGCGCTGTATCTTTCGATGCAGCCCCGCGACTTCGACCATCCTTACGGGCACGGGAAGGCGGAGTTCATCTCAGCGGTGGCCGAAGGTGCGATGATAACCGTTGCCGGGGCCATCATCATAATTGAGGCTGTACGGAGGATACTGGACCCGAGCGACATACCGAACCTGGAGATAGGGATGGCATTGATAGTGATCACCGCTGCCGCTAACTTCGCTTTCGGGACGGTAGCCATACGCAAGGGAAGGAAGAACAGGTCGCAGGCGCTGATCGCCAGCGGGAAGCACATACAATCGGATGCGTACTCGTCGCTTGGGATCATCGCCGGCCTGCTAATATTGTATGTGCTGACCGGGATGGGGCACAATGTGCTGTGGATAGACGGTGCCGTGGCACTGATATTCGGGTGTATCGTCGGAGGTACGGGCGTGATCGTGATAAAAAGGTCCATGGAAGGCATCATGGACAAGGTGGACATGGAACTGCTCACTCAGATAGTGGATACGCTGAGCGAGAACAGGCACGATACGTGGATAGACATCCACAATCTTAAAATAGTGAAGTACGGGCCGACCCTGCATATCGATATGCACGTCACCATGCCGTGGCATATGACGGTGATGCAGCAGAAAGAAGAGGTGCGTGCGATCACATCCCTGATACGGGACAGGTACGGTGAGTCCGCAGAGCTATCGGTGACAAGCGATCCGTGCAGGGAGTTCTCATGCCAGTCATGCAGATGTGAATGCAAGGAGCGCAAGGCGCCGTTCGTAAGGTTGCTGGAGTGGGACATAAACAACCTTTCGAAGAATGCCCAGCACGGGAAGGAATGATACGATGGGGATGGAAGATATACTCGAAGAGGTCAGAAAAGGAGATACGGGATATGCGGCCATATTCGATCTCAGAAGGACGCCGCTCATGTGCTCCAACATGGTGCGCCAGTTCTGCGAGAATAACGCCTGCGGAAAATATGGCGCGAACTGGACATGCCCCCCCGCCGTCGGCCCGATCGATGAATGCATATCCGCTGTAAAAAAATATTCCAAGGTACTGGTGTTCCGTTCCGACTATAAGATAAACGAATGGTATGATTATGAGAAGGTGGAGGAGACGATAGGAAGGCATCAGGAGAACGTGAGGCGGGTCCGGGAACTCATACCTAAGGATGCCGGCGATCATCTGGTGCTGTCCGGAGGGGGATGTGTACGCTGCAAAGAGTGCGCATACATAAGGAAAGAGGAATGCAGGCATCCGGACACGGCCATTCCGCCGCTGGAGGCATACGGCATAGACATATTCCATTTCGCAAAGAAGCACGGTGTCGTGTACGGTGCGCCGGAAGGCGAGATGTACTACTTCGGGATGATACTTTACGATTAAGCGGCGCATATATTATATGTACGACGGCGATGGGCATGCATGTCCTTCGACAGTTTACCTGACAGCCTGAGGAACGCGCTGTATGATTGGCGCTCATCCATGTCGGAACAGGAGACGGTGATGCTGGATCGGTATTCACGGAATGCGGACAGAACGTCCGTGCCGTCGTTCCTGCTGTCCGCGGCAACGGCCGCCCTGACCGACGAGAACTACAGGTTCGCGGCCTCCGCCGCCGAAGAATGCCTGAGGAACGAGATCTCAGATATACAGAGGTTCGATGCGACCGAATCACTCATAGAGGCGCACATCGGAACGAAGAGGTACGATGATGCGAAGGTACGGTGCGAGGACAACCTTTCACTGTATCCGTACGTGTCCGGTGAGATAAAGGCAAGGAACGGCGGTACTGTGCCAGAGAGGATGGTCTGCCGCAACAGGTACATCGATATACTGGTGGGCACAGAATCGGCGTACGATCCTGCGCTGGAACTGCTGGACAGGTTCCTCGGGATGGGGATGATAAGCGCTGAGGACCATGCGTTCAGAAGGCAGAGCCTGAAGATACACCGCCTGCAGAGATCGTTCGACGGCGTTTATACATACACATACAAAGAATGATGCGCAAATATCAGATGACATCCTTCCACGAGCACATCGGAATGATGTCTATCGCCGGCTCCTCGTACGGGTGTACGTCCGCAATGATCTTCACAACCGCCTTGAGATCCCTCCCATGGACGGCGAACTCAAGTCTGACTTCATCGGTTGTCTCTATTATCCCGACGGCCCCCTTGTATGGGTTCGAGCCGTCAAGCGGCCTCCATGTCCCGACCGCCTTCGAATACCCGAACGCCCTGTCGTATCCTTTATATATAGGCTCCATCGCCGAATTCACGGAATCCATCATCCTCTCAAGGAATTCTTCAGGAAGGTGCACACAGATCTTGAATATACCGTCACCGTCGATGTCCATGGTGAGGTGAGGACGATCACCATAATCTATCTTTTGCCGATAAGTGTTATATCGGCTGTTGATGATACGGGATGCATGACAAAGCAGGTCAATGCGGCGCATATTCTGGTAGACACTGAAAAGAAAGCGAAAGACATACGCGAACTGGCGTACGGAGGGGAGAAGTTCGCCGATCTGGCCAAAAAATACTCCAAGTGCCCGTCCGGGCGCAAGGGAGGGGACCTGGGATGGTTCGGCCGCGGCAGCATGGTCAGAGAGTTCGAGAACGCAGCATTCTCAGCCGAGAAGGGAGCGATCGTCGGCCCGGTGCGAACGGAATTCGGGTGGCACCTGATACTTATCAAGGACACGAAATGAGGGCGAGGCAATGGCAACGGTCATATCACGCATGAGGACATGCGGCAAAACGCACCGCGTGACCGTGACGATGAACGGGGAAGGCAATTTTGACGTGGTGATAGAATCGGACTGCCCCAAGGTGAGATTGTTCGGCGAGAACCTGAGGTATGTGACATTCGAGGACATAACCGATTTCGATAAGAGCAGGATCAACAGGAGGGAGATACGCGGCGACCTGTCGCCGCCCTGCCTGTCGCCAATCGCGGTGCTGGATGCGGCGTGGGTAGAGGCGGGGCTGTTATCACGTTCACTGGTCAAAAGGGCGAAGGAGAATACCGTGGAATTCAGTGAGGAGGGCTAGGCTCGATCTTCTCCAGTGTCTCGGAGATGTTGTCCAGTAATTTCTTGGCCTTGCGGTTGAGCCATGTGTTGGACGCTATACAGGCGAGGTACGGTATCGGTGGGAAGAGATATATCATGGCGCCGACGATGCCGGCGATCCTCTTCTGCTTCGGAACTCTGAGAACGGTGGTCACAAGCGGGTCCTCCGGGTTAGGTTTCAGGATGCCGAACAGCGATCGCAGGATCATCTTGAACCCTCTGAACACCACCCTGATGCTCCAGAACACAGCTTTATCGACCGGCACCGGCACGCCGCACTGTATCGTCCTCTTTTCCAATATCGCGGTCCGGAGATCATCTGCGTTCTCGCCGTCGAACTCCGTCCATGCATAGCCCATCGTGGTAACGGAGTGAGCATCGCTTGATCCTATCTCCGCCCATCTGCCGGGATGCCTTTTCGACACCTCATAGGCCATCCTGTTGGAGTACTTGTCAACATGCCCTCCGTTGAGAACCTCAATGCCGTCGACATCAAGGTCAAGCAATTTGTTATTCAGCGCCGGAACATGGAAGCTGAACGGATGCGGCGCAATGACAATGCCCCCCTGCTCCCGTATACGTCTCACTGTCTCTTCTGCTGACAGCTTCGGAGGTATGCGCTCGGTGAGCCAAAGGCCTATTATCTCGCCGTCCGATGTGGAGACCTCCTCTCCCACGACAACCTCGATGTCATCGTACCTTTTTGAGTATTCCCGGGCCATCAGGGCGCCCGTTATGCTGTTGTGGTCCGTTATGCAGAGGATGTTCAGCCTGTTCATTCTTGCCGCCTCGACGATCTCCTCCGGCTTGTCTATGGATTCAGGGAACCTGAGCTTACCGAGCCGTCCGACACCCGAATACATGGTGTGAACATGAAGGTCTGCTCTCATGCGCATGCGTCGTATAGAGAATAAAGTGTATTTAGTTCTTTCATGCGTGAACTGCGCCAATACGTCACACGCCGGACGCGTAGTAGTATTCCCCGACGGATTTCTGCTCCCGGTCAAGGCGTGAATCGGGTTTGTTGATCCTCGGGCGGCGGGTATCGGCGTCCCTTCTGAACGTTATGTCCACCGCCTTCAGGAAACGGTTCATGCCGTCCCTCATCGGAAAAGGACCTTCCCCTGTGCCGCTGTGCCCCGGGTCTCCGCCGAAGACCATGATCGAATCCGAGACCATGTCCAGGAAGTAAATGTCGTGGTCGACGATCATGCCGCTCTTCCCGCTCTTCTCCATCATCCTCCTGATGGTCCGGGCGGCATTCATCCTCTGATTCGAATCGAGGTACGCGGACGGCTCATCGAACAGATATATATCAGCTTCCCGGGCAAGGCATAATGTTATCGCCACTCTTTGCAACTCACCGCCGGAGAGGGTCTTGACGGTCTTCTCCATCAGCTGTTTTATTCCTAGAGGTGTGATCACCTCCCCCTGGAAGAACCCCGACTGCACCGTATCGAAAGCGACCGAGTGGAGAAGGTCTCTGACCGTCCCCTCAAAGTCGCCGGTTATGTACTGCGGCTTGTACGAGACCTTGGCCTTGGCGTCCATGCTTCCCCTGTCCGGTTCGATGACACCGGCCAGCATCTTCACGAACGTCGTCTTGCCGGTGGCATTCGGCCCCACTATGCCCACCGATTCGCCGATGCGCACGCTCCCGCCGTTCACCTTCAATCCGAATTCTTTGAAATCCTTCTCCAGCGTACCGTACTCAAGGAGGATGCCGGTGTTCCACTCGCTCCTCGGAGGGGATGCCTGGAACTCTATCGGCCTGTCGCGAAACCTGATGTTCTCCTCCGGAAGATATCCGTCAAGGTAGACGTTTATGGCTGTCCGAACCTGCCTCGGAAGTGTGAAGACTCCGTAAGCTCCCTCCGAACCGTACACCACATTGACATTATCGGCAAGGAAGTCAAGTATCGCCAGGTCATGCTCTATCACCACCACCTGCTTCTCGATGCTGAGCCTCTTGATGTGCCTGGCCATCTTCACCCTCTGGTAGATGTCCAGGTACGATGACGGCTCGTCGAAGAAGTACACGTCCGCATCTTTCATCAGTGTTGCCGCCATTGCCACCCTTTGCAACTCACCGCCGGACAGCTTGTCAAGGTCGCGGTCAAGGACTTCGGTCAGTTCGAACATCTCTGCAGCTTCGCTTACGCTCATGCGCTCCTGGACCCGTGATAACAGGCTGCGGACCACTCCTTTCGTCATCTGCGGCAATTTGTCGACGTACTGAGGCTTCGTCGCCGTCCTGATGCCTCCTTTGTACACCGAGAACAGATAATCGTGCATCTCCGTGCCGGCGAAATGCTGAAGGACCTCATCCTTCGACGGAGGCTCATCGTATTTACCCAGATTGGGCACCTCGGTGCCTGACAGGATCTTTATCGCCGTTGTCTTTCCTATGCCGTTCGGCCCGAGTATTCCGGTCACCGTGCCCTTCTTCGGCACCGGCAGCCGGTACAGGCGGAACATGTTCTCGCCGTAATGGTGCACCATCTCCGTTTTAAGTTCATCGGCGAGGCCTATTATCTTGATGGCATCGAATTGGCATTTGTTCACGCATATGCCGCACCCGGCGCAGAGGTCCTCCGATATCACCGGTTTCCCCTTCTCGCCGATGACGATCGCCTCCACTCCCGTCCTCATCTTCGGACAGAAGCTGATGCACTCTTTGTTGCACTTCCTGTGCTGACACCTGTCATGGAGGACCGCCGCTATGCGCATATCCCCGCTTATCGTTAAGATGGATATAAGGTTTGGCGAAAGGCCCGCCGATGACAGGGTATTGCGACAATTATAAACGATAATGCGTATATCCGGGACCGGACAGAAATGATCAGAGGGATCATTCGGCAGGTTCCGCTGAGGTAATCCGTTTTTATACAGCGCGGAACGATGGGGGAGGACATGACGGACGCACCGCTGACGAAGGACGTGGAGATCATGCTCGGGTCTCACAAGAAGGCGATCGTCAGGATGGCGATACCGATGATAGTCGCCATGTTCGCGTCGTCAATAAACGGGCTGGTGGATGCGGCGTGGATATCCGGCCTGGGGCCGGATGCGCTCGCCGCCATCGGCATCCTGTTCCCGTTGTTCTTCATAGTGGTGGGCGTGTCGAGCGGCATAAGCGTGGGCGCGTCATCAGCGATAGCAAGGTACATAGGCGCCGGAAGCAAAGCGAACGCAGAACGTACGGCATCCGTGGCGTTCACTCTCACGATAATAACGGGCGCGGTGTTCTCAGTGATAATGCTGGTGGTCACAAAGCCGCTGCTGATGATCATCGGCGGCGCGGATGTGATAGACCTCTGCATGGACTACGCGAACGTGATGTTCGTGTTCGCGATAGCATTCTTCATAAACGCATTGCTGAGCAGCATCCTCAGGTCGGAGGGAAGCGCAAGGAGGTCAATGGCGATAATGATCACCGCCGCGGTCCTGAATCTGGTACTGGACCCGATATTCATATACACCTTCGGATGGGGAATGGCGGGCGCGGCATTCGCCACGGCGGTGGCGCTCACGCTGGCCTCGGTGCCGGCGGTATACTGGTTCTTCATCAGGAAGGACACATACATCAGGTTAAGGATAGGCAGGCCGCATTTCGATAAGGCGATAACGAAGGACATATTCCGCGTCGGGCTCCCGGCGTCGGTCGAGTTCGTGGCGATATCCGTTGCCGTGATGCTCACGAACATCATACTCATCGGCACTGCGGAAGGGACGGACGCCGTCGCGATATACACCACCGGATGGAGGACGCTGAACATCATAATGATCCCGTGCATAGGGATAGGCGCAGCCCTCGTCCCCATAGCCGCGGCCGCATACGGAGGAAGGGACAATCAGAAGGTGAGGTCCGCGTACATGTATTCGCTTAAGATATCACTGATCATGATGTTCATCCTGGCGGCAGCGCTGGCCGCTGCCGCGGGTCTTGTGTCATCACTGTTCTCATATTCCGGGGATACGGCATACTTACATTATGATATGACGCTGTTCATACGGATATCATGCACGTTCCTGCCGTTCATAGGGTTCGGGATACTGTCGTCATCGGTGTTCCAGGCGCTGGGGATGGGCACCAGGGCGCTGGTGTCGACCGCTTTCAGGGGGTTCATCATCGTTCCGGCGGCATACGCCGCAAGTTTCACCGGCAGGCTGGTGGACATATGGTGGGCGACCGCGGTGATGGAAGTGATCGGCCCGGTGGCGGTACTGATATGGTGCCTTTTGACCCTCAGGGCATTGACCAAAGGACGTTTCACCTATTCGGAGCATTGAAGTAATTTCATATATCCGCGAATCATGTTCCGCTCGGATAGAAATGGCAAAGGTATTCATAGGCGTCGCTTGGCCGTATGCGAACGGGACGATACATCTGGGGCACATGGCGGGCTCCATACTGCCTCCGGACATATTCAGCAGGTACAACAGGATGAAAGGGAACGAGGTGCTGATGGTGTCCGGGTCGGACCAGCACGGCACCCCGATCACCGTCACCGCGGAAAAAGAGAACACGACACCCGAAGCGGTCGCGGAGAAGTTCCACGCGATCAACAAAAAGGCGATCGAGGACATGAGGATAGAGTTCTCGCTGTTCACGAGGACGCACACCGATAATCACACAGATGTGGTGCACGACATATTCACCAGGCTTCTGGAAAAGGACATGCTCTACGAGAAAGAGACGATGCAGTACTACTGTTCCAAATGCCTGAGGTTCCTTCCCGACAGGTACGTCGAGGGGATCTGTCCGAAATGCGGTGCCGAGAACACCAGGAGCGACCAGTGCGATTCATGCGGCACAACGTTCGAGACCGGCGACCTCAGAGATGCGGTATGCGTGCATTGCAGATCGGCACCCGAGATAAAAGGGACGAGGCATTTCTTCCTGAGGCTGAGCGCATTCCGCGACAGCCTTTTGAGATATCTTGAGGACAAGACATACTGGAGGCCGAATGTCGAGACATTCACCACCAACTGGTTGAAGGATGAGCTTAAGGACAGGCCGATAACCCGTGACATGAGATGGGGGATACCAGTTCCCGTTGACGGCTGGGAGAGCAAGGTGATATACGTCTGGTTCGAAGCGGTGATAGGATATCTCAGTGCGTCGAAGGAATATTCCGCACAGATCGGGATGCCTGAGCTGTGGAAGGAGTTCTGGTGTGATGAGAAGGTGAGACACTACTACTTCCTGGGGAAGGACAACATACCGTTCCATTCGATAATATGGCCGTCGATGCTCATGGGATACGGCGGTCTGAACCTGCCGTATGACATCCCGGCGAACGAATACCTAATGTTCAAAGGCGGCAAACTGTCAAAGAGCCGCGGCGGTGCGATAGACATACCGAGCGTGATCGGAAGATATGATCCAGATGTATTGAGGTACTATCTTTCGATCAACATGCCGGACACCCATGATTCGGAGTTCACCTGGGAGGATTTCCAGGTGAAGGTGAACAACGAGCTTGTGTCAGCCCTCGGGAACTTCTATCACCGGTGTCTGAGCTTCACGAAGAAGAACTTCTCATCGATACCGGGTGCGCTGAACGGCGATGAGCTACGGACGGTGACCGACGAGATAAAAAGGACGATGTCCGAATACGAAGGGTACATGGAGGGCTGTGATCTCAAGAAGGCGCTGAAGACAGTCATGGACCTCTCAAGGTTCGGGAACAGGTACTTCGATTCGAAGAAACCGTGGGCGTCGGTGAAGGAGAACAAGGAACAATGCGGCGAGGCGATGAACGCCTCGCTGCAGATAGCGAAGGCGTTGGCGGTAATGGCGTGGCCGTTCATGCCGTTCTCATCGGAAAGGATATGGAAGTTCCTCGGATTGAGCGGCACCCCGCCGGAGCATGGGTTCGGTGCATGTATCGAATCGCTACCGGTGGGCACGGAACTCCCGGAACCGGTCCCGGTGTACGCGAAGGTGGAGCTTCCGAAGGAGGAGGCTGCGGCAGAGCGACCGGGAGCATCCAAGGCGGCACCGTCCGGCCGGTTCGCCGATATGAGGAGGGCGGACATACGCGTTGCCGAGATAATCGAAGCCGATGACCACCCGGATGCCGAGAAGCTCTTCCGTCTGAAGGTCGATGTCGGAGAGGAGAGGCAGATAGTCGCCGGCCTCCGGGCCTATTACAAGAAAGAGGACATGGTCGGCCGCAAGGTGCTGCTGGTCTACAACCTGAAACCGACGAAGCTCAGAGGGCTGATGTCCCAGGGAATGCTGCTTGCGGCGGATGACGAGGCGCTCGGAGGCAGCACCGTCGCCCTTTTGAGGCCGTCAAAGGACGTTCCCAACGGAACAAGGTTCACCTGCGGCCTCGAGATCGACGGAAGGGAGATAGAGTACAAGGAGTTCCAGAAGGCGGTGATCAATGTCACATCCATCAATGAGGTGAAGCAGAAGGCCGCGGTCATCACGGACGGAGGCGAACGCATCCCGCTGTCGGACGGGAACGGATGTTACGCAGTGGTCGACAGAGAGATCATGGACGGGGCGAACGTAAGATGATCGCCGACCTTCATATCCACTCGACATTCTCAAGTGACGGGAGGTCCACCGTGGAGGAGATAATGGAGGCGGCGAAGCTCAGAGGGATAAGATGCGTGGCGATAGCGGACCACAACAGCTTCAGTTCATACGGGACGGCATCAAGGTACGAGGGGATCATCGCAGTCCCGGCGGAAGAGGTGTCATCGTCGGAAGGGCATATACTTGCGTACGGGATAAACACCGAGATCCGGCGCGGGAAGGGGATAGGGGAGACGATAGACATGATACATGATGCAGGGGGCATCGCTGTCGCCGCCCACCCGTACAGATGGTGGTCCGGCCTCGGAGAGGAGAATGTCGTATCCGGGTTCGATGCCATCGAGGCGTTCAACGCAAGGTCAACGAAGGGATCCAACAATAAAGCGTCAAGGCTTGCGAAAAGCATGAAGAAACCGGTGACCGCAGGGAGCGACGCGCATCATATCGACCACATCGGGGAGGCTTATGTCGAACTCTCCGATGACATAACGGACTGGGAAGGGGTCATCAAGGCCATCCTCGACGGAAGCGCGAGGACGGGCGGCAGGCATAGGAAGGGAGGGGACACGCTAAAGTACGGTTTCAAATCAATAACGGAATGGATGGGCCGCGGGTTCAGGAGGATGTGATCACATGCTGAACTCTTCTTCCCTGAAGTTCACGGCGGGGCAGGGCCCGAGGCACTTTTCACACTGAACGCACCTTTCCGCATCCAGACGGATGCCGTCGTTCAGTGATAACGCCCTCTGAGGACATCTTGCCACGCACAACGAACAGCCGACGCACTGTTCCGAGCGGACGATGATGCCGAACATTTTTTTCATGGCGTTCCGGACCTTATCCTCGGATGCACCCTTCGATATCACCGAGCCTTCCCTGAATACCGTGATGTTCGATACGGAGAGCCATTGCCCGTCCTCATCAATGGAGACATCCTTTCCCAATATGCCTGCCAGGCCGCTCAGCCTCTCGATGCTCACTGGACGCGAGAGCGCCCCCTCAACGCTGAAACCGAGGACACAGGGTGAATGCCCTTCCTGCATCTTCAGGAACAGAGGACCGTCGGACCTTGATGTCTGTCTCATCAGATCAGTGATCTCCTTCCCTGTGACCCTTGCCACCTCGTCGCGTATGGACTGCGGCACCTTCTTCCACCTCCATAACGAGAACTCCCTCCACTCATCCGGAAGGCCGCGCGATGCCGTGAATTCACGAAGGTACGAATCCCATTGTCCGTACCTGCCGCTCTTTCCGCTTACCGTTTCCAGTTCGGCGAGATCCGACGCTGGGCACAGGAAGCACCCTATCCTGTCAAGTCCGCGGGTATACCACACATTGAACTCAGCCTTCTTCCAGAAGATGTACATCCATACGTGCAGCGAGTTCCAGCTCTGTATGGGTGATGCGCCGGTCTGCCCCGGCGTCCACGGGTTCACCCATATCCGCGGCTTCGAGTGCCTCGATTCAGATTCATACTTCCTCT
>JAITWO010000038.1 GCA_031285205.1 Methanomassiliicoccaceae archaeon
GCCCATCTTCTGTATGAACGCCTTTGTTATTGTTTTGTCCACGGTGACAACATATTCCTTCTCGTGGGCATACCTCGACCTTATTATCCTGTTGACAAGGTTGCCGTCATTGGTCATCAATATGAGGCCTTCGGAATCCTTGTCCAATCTTCCTATGGGGAATATCCTTTCTTTATGGTTCACAAAATCCACGATGTTGTTCTTCTCGGCGGGGAATGATGTGCATACGATCCCGACCGGTTTATTCACTGCGATAAGGACGGCCGATGGCCTTTCGGATATACGTTTTCCGTCAATGCGAACGTCCGTACCTTCGGAGACCGTCATGCCCACCGTTGCGGTCATTCCGTTAACGGTCACCCTGCCGTCCCTGACCGCATGGTCGGCCTCACGTCTTGAACAAAGGCCGGAATCGCTGATGAACTTGTTTATCCTCTTGTCCTGCTCCACGTCAATATATTTACAGCAACGGTAATAATGTTACGCACATCCGCCGGATAATTTATATGATGTCCGTGAAAGAAAGGGAGGAACATGAATGATGATGATATTGACGATCATCCCATGCTTCCGGCAGGAACAATTCGGGCCGCATAGGCAAATGGCCTGTGCTCTGTGTTCAAACTTTTTTTCGAAACTCTGAACACACGGAAATTGAGAGAAACGGTTCCTGACCATCATATTTAAGAATTGTTCGCATATCGGATGTACAGGTATTCAAATGGCTGACGAGACCGCTATAAAGAGGGCGCAGGAGCACTTCGGGAAGCTTCTGAGGAAGCAGATGGAAAGGGTCGAGAGGATGAAAGAGACAAAGGATCCCGTTGACCTATCTAAACTGAAGAAGATAATCATCGGGGTATGCGGAGGGGACGGCATAGGACCGTACATATGCGATTCAGCAAGGATGGTCATGGAACATTTGCTGGCAGACCGTATAAAAAGCGGGAACATAGAGGTAAGGACGATAGACGGCCTCACCATCGAGAGGCGCGTTGAAGTTATGAAGGCGATACCTGACGACACTTTGAAAGAGCTCAGAAAATGCCACCTGATATTGAAGGGACCTACTACAACACCTAAAAAGGGGGATCCGTGGCCGAACATCGAGAGCGCCAACGTCGCCATGAGAAAGGAGTTAGACCTTTTTGCGAACGTCCGTCCCGTCAAGGTGCCCGAATTAGGGATAGATTGGATGTTCTTCCGTGAGAACACCGAGGGAAGCTACGCACTCGGAAGCGACGGAATAGATGTGAACGACGATCTCGCGATAGATTTCTGCGTTGCGACCGCACAGGGCACCGAGAGGATAATACGCGCCGGCTTCGAGCATGCCAAGAAGAGCGGCGTCAATTACGTATCGCTTGTGACCAAGGCCAACGTCGTCAAAACGACTGACGGGAAGTTCCTGAACACTGCTGCAGAGGTCGCAAAGGACTACCCCGGAGTGAAATGGGATGACTGGTTCATTGATATAATGACCGCAAAACTTATCGATCCGTACAGAAGGAGCGATTTCAAGGTGATGGTATTGCCGAACCTGTACGGCGATATCCTTACTGATGAGGCGGCGCAGATCCAGGGCGGCGTGGGGACCGCAGGTTCCGCGAACATCGGGACCAAGTATTCGATGTTCGAGGCGATACACGGCTCCGCACCCAGGATGGTCACCGAAGGAAGGGCGCAGTACGCAGACCCGTCCAGCATGATAAAGGCGGTTGCGTTGATGTTGGGCCACATGGGCGAAACGGAAAAGGCTGGCCAACTGGAGATGGCGCTGGACATCTGCTGCCAGTTCGAGAAGAAGAAAGTGATGACCGGAAGGTCCAACGGTGCGACCGGTGACGAATTTGCGCAGTACGTGATGGACACCATTGCCAGAAAGGACCTTCAGAAGGTGTGGAACAAGTACGTCAGCGACGCCGTTGCCGCCGTCAAGAAGTGATGCTCACGGGCATCATAACTCTTTTATCTTCCTCAGCGAAGCTTCCGCCTGATCCCATGTATCGCACTCAAGGACATTCGAATCGAACATCGGCACCGTGATGATGCGATAATCCGCCGCGTTGCTGAACTTCAGTAAAAGTATCCTGTAACCGTCTCCGGAGAACCCTTTTTTCTTCGGATTCGAGACAACGGACGCGCCGTAATCATTCGGGAAATGGAATATCTTGTGAAAACGGTCTCCGTCCATGCAACCGCACACGCAGTCTGCGTTCAGATCGACCACATATTCCTCTAATCCCATATTCAGACCACGGATATTGGATATTTATCACAGATAATAAAGATGCTGTTCATAATCCCCTCTACAGAGAGAAGTTCTGTCACCGAACATCTATCATTTTTGAGCGAAGGACTTCACAGATAGTATTAAATATAAAGCCCTGATTCCATGCCTTTTTTTCAGGATCTGCCTTTCTTTTTCTATAGGTTGTTAACTGTTTTTTCCTATACTCCCTTTTATATACGCGCGACTTAAGGCCGATTACGATATGACAAATATATTGGATTGACCATCCATCCATCTAATCGGATTAAATAGGGTTCTGAGGATTACTTTTGCAGATATATCACCCTTTTTGGGTGCGTATCATTCTCGCATAGGAGGAGACAAATTGTCAAAAGAAGCAATACTCAACAAACTGAGCGATGCTGTTGTTAGCGGCAAACCGGATCTTGCCAAACAGGGCGCGAACGAGGCCCTCGCAGCAAAGATAGATGCACTGGATGCCATCAACGGCGGATTGGTCAAGGGGATGTCAATAGTAGGTGACAAATACGCGGCACGTCAGGTATACCTGCCTCAGGTACTGATGTCCGCGCACACGATGTACGCCGGCCTTGACATACTTCTGCCCGCCATCCCGAAGGCGGCAATGGCCAACGTGAAGAAATGCGCCACCGCGGTCGTCGAGGGTGACGTGCATGATATCGGAAAGAACATAGTGAAGACGATGCTGACCGCGGGAGGCTTCGATGTCACGGACCTCGGAAAAGATGTACCTATCGCATCTATAGTCAGTGACGCGAAGGCCAAGAAATGGGATATCCTCGCGCTCAGCACCCTCATGACGCCCACGATGGACGGCATGAAGGCGGCTGTGGACGGACTCATCGAGAACGGCTACAGAAAGAACGTCAAGATATGCATAGGCGGAGCACCGACCTCGCCCGCATTCGCGAAGGAGATCGGCGCTGATCACAGGGACGCGAACGCACAGGATTGCGTCGCATGGCTGAAAGAGAGGTTTTAAACATGCCGACAAACAAGGAAATCGCATTTGCAGCAGTAATGAATGACAAAGCCGGCGGAAGGCTCAGCACATATCCGATCGCATGCGGTGTCAACAGGAAACTCGTGAACGGTGGTATAACATATCGTGACTGGGCGCACGACCCGAAGCTGTACGCACAGGCGTTCATCGAAGGCCAGAAGAAATTCAGCTACGACTTCGCGATCGGCCTGATGGACCTTTCCGTCATGGCGGGCGATCTCGGCGCGGGCGTCAGGATGGACGAGCAGAACACGCCGTTCGTGGACAAACCGATAGTCAACTCTGTTGAGGACTACGAAAAATTAAAGGTCCCGGACATAAAGAAAGGAAGGTCCTCGGTCATCCTTGAAGGGACCAGGATATTCTCCCAGGCGCTGAACGACCAGGTGGTAACGGCAGGGTTCATCGAGGGGCCGCTGCTCGTCCTGACCCAGGCGGCAGGCGCAGAGAGAGTGTTCATGGACATGTTCACGAACCCCTCCGCAGTTCACACCGCATTGAAGACCATGACCGCGTTCGATACCGAGATGGTCAAAGGATTCGGCAAGACCGGATGCGTCGGGCTTGTATGGGATTACCTTTGGGCCAACTACTCCTGTCTCGGTGACAAGGAGTATGAGGAGTTCGAGGGCAAATACTGCAGGCCGCTCAACAAGCTCACGGGGACGGAGGGAATGGCCTTCGCCATCCACAGCTGCGCTGACCTTCCGCATCTGGACACCCAGATATTCGACTTCAAACCTGCCATCTACTCTATGGCCTACTACCCGCTGATCCCCGACTCGCCGTCGGCATCGGAGGCCATCGCGAAAGGATATGCGGACAACTGTCTCCTCGCAGGACAGATCGACCCGCAGCTCTTCATCAGAGGATCCGTAGAAAAGATCACCCAGGTGACGAAAGACCTTTGTCAGGAAGTTAAGACGGCGCTCTGCAAGAAAGGCCTCGGCCCGAGGTACTGCATCGCAAGCGGCTGCGAAGTCCCGCCGGACGTGCACACCAAGATGGAGAACATCGCAGCAGTCGTCGAAACGACGAAGAAGTTCGGAAAGATCGACTGGTGAACTGAAAGCTTTGAAAGGCTTTCTCCTAAACCTTTTTTACTATCTTCTTTTATCCCTTAAAATATAGGATAGTGGATGTAATGAAAGTCTCACAGATCGCAGGATTCTTAGGCAGCGGAAAAACGACCGCTGTCATGAAGATCGTTGACGAGCTCATGAAAAGGGGGCATAAGATCGCCATAGTTGTGAACGATGTGGGCGAGATAAACGTCGATGCAAAGTTCATAGAGTCGCACGGCCTGAAAGCGAAGGAGATCGCGGGAGGGTGCATATGCTGCCAGATCGCGGGAACTTTCTCTGAGACGCTGGCGAAGCTGCATGATTCCTTCAACCCGGAGATAGTGATCGTGGAGCCTTCCGGCGTCGCCATACCGTGGGGATTGAAAAGAGCGGCTGAATATTCCGAGGCAAAGGCGGACATGGTGATCGAACATGCTCCGGTGATCACGCTGGTGGACGCGACAAGGATAGACCTTCTCGTAAAGGCCGTCAAACGGTTAGTGGAAACACAGATACGCGAGGCCGATGTGTGCTTCGTGAACAAGGTCGACACCGCATCCGCAACAGACATCGCAAAGACGGAAAAACTGATAAAGGACATGAATCCGCGCGCTGAGATATCACATATGTCATCGGAGACCGGACTTGGCATAAAATACGCATGCGACCTCATTGAGACGCGGGTATCGCCAAGGTATGATGAAGCGGTGGAGGAAGAGATGCTCAGGAAACAGTACAATAAGGAGGGATGAGATGAGCCATCATCACGACGACCATGAGCACGATGATCATGATGATGACCATGAGCACGATGATGATCATGACGGTCACCACGGGAATCCTGCGGACGAACATGATAAATTACATTTAGAGATACACAGGGCAGTCGACGAATTGGGGAAGTATGCGATCGACATAAACGTGGATGCTCCTATGGGGGTCTCCAAAAAGACGGTCCTGAAATTCCTTGATGACCTGATGGTCGCGGTGACCAAGAGCTGCATGGACAACGGTGCCGATCTTGTGGGTCACGTGAAATCGTTCTTCTCGAACGACGACGGAAGCATCATGTGCTCCATTGTCGACCACCGCATCCCGACGAGGATCAAGGACCAGTTCAATTCGGAAACGATATACAAAGCAAGGTTCATGCTACACGTGATCGTGCACGGCATATGGGATGACCATGTACGCGAAAGCACATTGGAGGTCCTTGACGGTGTCTTCGGGAAATGGAATATACCTTATGAGATAACAGCGGACCATTACGATACTGAGAAGAGCATAGCTCACCATGGCTGAGGCGGTAACATGGCGGACGGATGGATGGAAGCGATGCGGAACAAGGGTTTCTCCTATAACACCACCGCATCCCTGAAAAAATTCAAATGCCCGTACTGCGGGTTTGAATTCTCAATGATATATGCCCGCACCTTTGCATGCCAGGGCTGTTCGGAAGCATGGAAGAATTGCCCCAAGCTCAGATGCGCCAAATGCGACACCGAATTCCCGATAACCGAGACGCCGCAGGTCCATAACGAATATCAGCAGAGAAATATCTCAGAACACATATCCCGGATAGTTGTCGATTGGAACGAATCCCAGGGAAAGAAACCGAACAGGTGAGCATTTTGCATATCGGCCTAGGATTTGATACAGGAGGAACATACACTGACGCCGTCCTTATGGACATGGCGACCAACGGCGTCATCAGAAAATCAAAAGCATTGACGACACGCGATGACCTTTCCGTGGGCATAAGGAACACGCTGACCGGTTTTGATGAGAACGTCCTTAACAACGTGGCGATGGTGTCATTATCGTCAACGCTGGCAACAAACTCCATCGTGGAAGGCAAAGGATGCCGCGTCGGGCTTATATGCGTTGGCGAAGAATTCGAGATGTCCATACCGGTGGACCTTCACATAACAATATCGGGAGGCCACGACCTGGAGGGGAAGGAGGCCGGAGAACTGGATGAGGAGGCGGCGAGAAGGTTCATGATGTCCGTCAAAGACAAAGTGGATGCGCTGGCCATAAACAGCTATCTCAGCGTCCGTAACCCTGACCATGAGCTCCGTCTGAAAAAGATCGCGAAAGAGGCCCTCAACATACCTGTGGTGTGCGGCCACGAGTTGTCATCAAGCCTCGGGTACAATGAACGTACTGTTACGTCAGTAATGAACTCACGTCTGATCCCGATAATAAGAGAACTGATGGACTCCGTTAAAAAAGTGATGAACGAGCACGGCATAAAGGCTCCGTTGATGATAGTGAAGGGTGACGGTTCGATCATGAGCGAGGAGGTGGCGCTAGAACGGCCCGTGGAGACCATACTGTCGGGCCCGGCGGCATCCCTCATCGGGGCGAAGATGCTCACCGGAAGAGAGGACGCCATAGTGATGGATATGGGCGGGACGACGCTGGACATCGGCATCCTCAGGAACGGCTACCCGCGATTGGAGAAAGAAGGGGCGATCATCGGCGGCCACAGGACGAGGGTGATGGCCGCAGAGATATCCACATCGGGCATAGGAGGGGACTCGAGGATAATAGTCAACGGAAGCCGCTTCATGCTGGAAACGGTGCGTGTTGTGCCGTTATGCATAGCGGCATCCAGATGGCCTCAGCTGATCCCCCGTCTGAAAGATGTTTCAGAGATGAGGTCACGATTCTCACCGGAGAGCATGGACGTGATGAACATCGTCCAGGATACGGAATTCTTCATTAAACTGAAGGACATAAAGAATGTGCTGCTTAGCCGCGAGGACACCGCTTTGCTCAGCCTTATAGAAAAAGAACCGCTCTCCCTTAAAGAGGCGGGAATGAAACTGAACGTTCACCCGTTCTCATTCAATGTTGCCAAGATGGAGAGTCTGGGCATGATACAGCGTATCGGCCTCACACCTACCGATCTTCTGCATGCGGACGGCAGTTATGTGAAATATGATAGGACCGCGTCTGAATATGCGGTCGCCCACCAGTCGCATAAGATGGGCATGAGCGGAAAAGAGTTCATTGCATTCGCCGGAGAAAGGGTCATTGACAAATTGGCGGAAGAATTGTTGAGAAAGCTGTTCTTCGAGGAGACCGGCACGTTACGTATAGATGCCGTAGGGATGGACCTTATGGGCAAGGCGATCTCGCGCACGGACGGGATGGATTACGGGTGCGTGATAAAACTCAACAAACCGATCGTCGGCATAGGTGCTCCCGTATCTGCGTGGTTCCCCCGGGTGGCCGAGAAATTTGAAACGGAACTGTTATTGCCGGAGCATTCCGAGGTGGGGAATGCAGTGGGCGCAGTCACCGGAAGCATCGTGGAGAGCATGGACATTCTTTTAAAGCCGGGAGTGGGCGAGAACGCGCTGGACGACCCGTCGTGCATACTGTTCGCACCGTTCGGGCGCATCGAGTTCGAAAAGCTCAGCCAGGCAGAGGTGTTCGCAGTGGAAGAAGGAGGAAGGCATCTCAGGGAGCGTGCCAGGAAGGCCGGCGCAGACAATATCGAAGTGCGTTCCGAAAAACGCGAGAAGAAGGTGAGCCTCGGAGAGGGCTATGAGGGCCGTATCCTCATAGAGACACAGATAACGGTCATGGCCGTCGGAAAACCGAGACAGTTCAAAATGGAAGAGTACGTCAGCGATTATGTGAAACTGTGATTATATGCTCCTTAAGGCGGAATCTGTGACAAAGGCATTCGGTCCTGTCAAGGTTCTTATGAAGGCGGACCTGCAGATCAACCGCGGCGATAGCATCGGTCTCATCGGAGTGAACGGAGCCGGCAAGAGCACGTTCATGAAGATATTCCTCGGTGAATTCAAACCCGATACAGGCGAACTGACAAGGAACACACAGAAGATAGGGTACCTGCCGCAGTTCGCCGAATCGTCATCCGAATACACCGTCCGCGACGTTCTCGGAAGGCCGTACGGGCATGTCGAGAACATAAAGAGGAGAATGACGGAAATAGATGGCCTCATGGCATCCGGCAGGGACATCGACTGGAACTCGGTGACCGAAGAATACGCCTCTCTGGAAAAGGAACTGGCAAGGTCCGGCGCAGAGGATGAGGGCCTTCTGCTGTCATCCTTGGGAAAGGTGGGATTGTCAGAGGGGATGATGGAAAGGACGATGGACACGCTCAGCGGCGGCGAGCGTACCAAAGTCATGTTGGCGAGGGCGCTTGTGCAGGCAGAGGGGTGCGATGTGCTCTTCCTGGACGAGCCGACCAGTCATCTGGACATATCGACCGTTGAATGGTTGGAGGACCACCTTCTTGAGACGAAGTGCACACTGGTGGTGATAAGCCATGACCGCTACTTCTTGGATAAGGTTGCAACAAGGATGACCGAGATCTCTTTCGGAAGGACGAGGGAGTACAAAGGCAATTATTCCGCGTTCGTCATGAAAAAGATGCTTGAGATAGAAAGAATGGAGGCAGAGTACAAAAAATACGCAGCCAACAAAAGAAGACAGGAGGAGATCGCCGAGAACATGCACAGGGACCAGTGGTTCTTCTCCACCCATAAGACAAGAAAGAAGATGATCGAACGTCTTGAGGAAAAGGAATCCCCTGAGGTAAGCAGGGATATCACAGTGAAGATACAGGCGGCACAGAAGTCCGGGAAGAATGTGATCACCGCCAAGAACCTGAAAATAAAGCTTAACGGGAACGTGATACTGGAGAACGTTGACCTGGATGTGATGAAGGGAGATAAAATAGGCGTGTTCGGGGAGAACGGTGCCGGAAAGAGCACACTGATCAAAGCGTTGCTGGGCCAGATACCCTCTGACGGCGAACTGTGGGTCGCCCCTGGCGCAAAGATAGGGTATTTTTCACAAGGTCACGATAAACTGAACCTGAACCTGACGGCAGAGGAGCAGATACTTAAGGTCATAGGGAACGAAAGAAGGGCTGAGGCGAGAGGATTGCTGGCAAGGATGCTCCTCACCGGAGATCAGGTTGATAGACCTATGAGGACCCTGTCGGGAGGCGAGAGAGCCAGGGTAGCACTGACGTTGCTGCTCCTTGATGAGACGAACCTGCTCATCCTGGACGAGCCCACCAACTATCTGGACATCCCCTCACGGCATGCGGTGGAAGAGGCATTGAACGATTATGAGGGGACGATGATAGTGATAACCCACGACCGTTACTTCTTGGATTCCGTGTGCACGAAGGTGTGCCACGTCAGTGACAAAAAAGTGAAGGTGTTCAACGGCACATACTCGCAGATGCGCGGCCGCCCCAATACAACGGAGATCGTCATGGATGCTGACGAATACCGTGTGGTCTCACCGTTCACCAACTGGGCGCTCAACCGTAAATATTCGAAGGGCGACAGGGTGCTGATAGCACCTGCCGAGATGAAGAGCTACGAATGGGCGCTTGACCAGGGTAAACTGAAGAGGACCGGCGGAAGACAGAGAAAGAAGGTCAGCGTTGAGGACGATGATGATCAGTGATCGAACAGCTCGATGTTCTTGATCAGGTTGTCGTACAGGCTGAATAACTCGTCTGATGTCAGTGCGCGCTTCATCGCTATGGATGCCTTCCGAACGTTGTTGAGAAGGAGCTGTGCGGTATCATCATCAAGTTCTATTCCCCTCTTCCCGAGGTCGGATATCAGTGTGCTTCTCCCGGAATGCTTTCCGATGACGATCGCCCTCTTCAATCCCACTTCCTCCGGGTCGTAAGGCTCGTAGTTCTTGTGATCCTTGATTATCCCGTCGGTGTGTATCCCTGCCTCGTGAGCGAAACAGTTTGCACCGAGGAACGGCTTTGAAGCGTATATCGGCCTTCCGGATGCCACCGACACGAACTCCGCCAGCGGCCTCAGCTTTGCCGGATCGACACCCGTCTCCATGTTGAGAAGATGCCTGCATGTCATGACGATCTCCTCAAGCGCCGTGTTCCCGCTCCTCTCGCCTATGCCCATCACCGTCGTGCTGACGAACTTCGCTCCGGCCTTTACACCGGCAAGGGTGTTCGCATTTGCCATCCCGAAATCGTCGTGCGTGTGCATCTCTATGTCAATGCCGACGAGGCTTATTATCGTCTTGATCCTCTCAAAGGCGGTGAACGGGTCCTCGCGCCCTATGGTGTCGCAGTATCTGAGTCTCTTTGCACCGGCCTCCTTGGCGGTCCTTGCGAACTCGATTAAAAACCCAAGGTCGGCGCGTGATGCGTCCTCTGCATTGCATGATATGTACAATCCGTGGTCTGCGGCGTGCTGCACCGATTCGGATACCTTATCGAGCACCCACTGTCTTGTTTTCTTTATCTTGTTCTTTATGTGGATATCAGATGATGACATTGATACCGCTACTGCATCAACATCACAGTCGATGCTGTCATTCACATCGTGAACATCCGCACGGTTCCATCCAAGGATGGATGCGTCCAATCCCATGTGAGCGATATGCTTCACAGCTGTTTTCTCATCCCCTCCCATTGCCGGTATGCCTGCCTCTATCTGCGGAACTCCGGCATCATCAAGCATCTGGGCTATCTTGTACTTCTCTATGTTGGCAAAGACGATACCTGCCGTCTGCTCCCCGTCGCGGAGCGTGGTGTCACATACTACGACACGGCGGTCCAGTATCTTAAGGACGTCTTCTTTTGTTCTCATCTTCCATTCCTCTGCTCTACAAAGCTCGAAACCGACATCATCGGACGAAATCAGCGAAATTGGAGATGGACTTTTGTTATAAAAACTATTATCCTTCGTTCGACAGTATTCATTGAAAAATTATAAGAAAGATGCCTGATAGGCATCTGTTTGTAAGGATGCGGATCCGGTGCCTTATTCCTCTTCCTCCTCTTTCTTCCTTCTCCACCAGTCGATCAGCAGCAGCGAGATCATGATTATGGAGGCGATCAGTATGATCCAAAGTGCGAAGGACTTCTTTGCCTCCGAGAACTCTCCTGTCACATCGACATGGCTGCTCACGGCGACCGTGTACACAGGCTCCAAGAGCCTCACAGGCCTGCCGTCATCCCATCCTTCGAAATTGTATCCAGACGGGATATTGGCCGTTGCCTCAAGGATCGCTCCGTACGGTATCGTCAATGTGACACTCGGCGCAGCTGCATCAAGTGTTCCGCTGAATATTACCGTCCCGGCGTCGGTGACCGTGTACGTTAATGTTCCTCCGTTGCCGCTGTGGCTTATGATCACGGTGAATGTCATGCGCTCCCATTGTGCGTACAGCGTGACCGCATCTCCGTCGACATCTGTGAGGTTGAGGACATCTGCTTCGTCGTCGTAAACCACGGATCCGCCGGCAGATGTTGCCCAACCCTTGAACGTCCATCCCGTCAACTCGTACAAATTCATGGTCAATGCGCTCGATATGTCGTATACGTGCGTTGAATCCGCTGTTGTTCCGCTGACCGTACCGCTTGCTGTGGCCGGCTCATTGGCATCGTATATCACTGTGTACGTGTTAGCGGTCCATTGTGCGTACAATGTTATAGTACCGCCCGTTACGATGTTCGGCATCACCGCACCGTCCGCATATGCAACACCGGATCCGTTCGATGCTGTGTTCCATCCTGCGAACTCCCATCCAATCAGTGTGAATGCGTTGGTACTCAGTTCACCGGCAGGATCATCGTAATCCAGCGTGGTACTTGCCATTGTTCCACTAATCGTGCCGCTCGCCGCAGACGGCTTGTTGGCATCGTACGATACTGTGTACGGTGTCTTTGCCCATACCGCATATATCGTCACCGTACCGGTTGTTGCGATGTTGGGCTTGACCTCCTCATCATCGTAATCTACGGTTCCGCCTGCAGATGTTGCCCATCCTGCGAACGCCCATCCGGTCAGTGCGAATGCGCTGATCCTCAGTTTGCCTGTGGGGTCGTCGTATGTTAGCACAGAATTGGCCATTGTTCCGCTTATGGTGCCGGTTGCTGCGGACGGCTTGTTGGAATCGTACACTACGGTGTATGTGTTCGCCTGCCATATCGCATATAATGTGATCGTTGCTCCGGGCGTTGACGTGAGGTCAAGAACGCTCTGGCCGTTTGTATATGCATCACCCGAACCGTCCGTCGCCGTGTTCCATCCGGTGAACGACCATCCTGTCAGCTCATACAGATTCATGATCAATGCGCTTGATGTATCTGATTCGTGCGTCGAATCGTCCATTGTTCCGCTTACGGTGCCGCTCGCTCCGGACGGCTCATTGGGGAGGTATTCCACATAGTAGATCATCACCGACGTCACCGTAACTTCCACGTTGCCGATGACGTTCCCAATGGTAAGCATCCCTCCGAATTCATCATATATGTATCCTTCGAAGCTCGCACCGCCCATCGTGACCGTTATCTTCGCAGTGTAACCTGTCTCCATCTCAAAACTGATGTACAGGTCATAACCGTGCCTCACCACAAGTATCGATTCTGTCGGGGATACAACCCATTCTTCGGCAGACCAGTTCCAGTTCATTATGTGGGTGTCGGTCGTATCGATCTCCACGGTGTAGACCGCGTCTATGTCGATGATGTAGTTGTCGTGCACGGTCGTTAAGTTGTACTCATACACACCGTCCGACGGAACCGTCGGATAACCGATCCACCATATGACTCCGGTGCCGTAGTTCAGCGTCACCAGCGGGATGCCTCCCGCATATTCCGGACGGAGCTTGAATGAGAACTCGAAGTCGTCACCGCTTTGTACCACCGTTGACAGTAATCCATCGATCCCCGGCCCCAACGGCGGGTCGCCCGTGAGCGTGCCCGCTACATAATGATTTTCGGATGAGGCGCTGAATGTTATGTCATACGCGGTCCTCTCCGCATACACAAAGATAATGATGTCCGTCTGTATCAGATCTACCTTGATCGTCTTCTCGGTCCAATCATTTGTGATCACATAGATCTCTCCCGGTGCGATCGTGCCGCCTCGGGATATTGATATTTCCATCTTTACGTACTTTACGTCCATTTTGATCTTGAGATCAACTTCACCGTCATATGTGGCAGGCACATTGCCTTCTATCTCCCATTCGAATCCCCCTCTGATTATGCTGGCACTGTCCATCTCTACATCAAAACCGATACCGGTCGGGAATATCGTATATGCACGCTTCACTTTGGGTATGTTGTTCGCGTATGTGTATGCATCATCTCCGTATATGTCGCTGTGCTGATACGTAAAACCGGTTCCGCCCGGCGGGAAGGTGTAGAAGTAGTTGCCCACGTGCAACGATATCTCACGATTTTGAACGAACCACTCGAATCTCGGATTGACCGTGAACGTGTAATCAAATCTCTCGCCCAGGGGCACATAGTATCTTATGTAACCGTTGCCGAGATCTATGTTCCTGTACGTTCCTAACGGTTCTATTGTGAATCCGGATTCCGACCTTACGGTCACCCACATGAAGATCGTATCGTCTCCTGTGTATGCTATCAGCTTGGGATACTCGTCATATGACAGGGCGGGGTCCGTTGTCCACAACTTTGAATCATCATTGGCGATGCTCCAGCCCGGGACGACGCCGCTTGGGAACAGCGAGGTGAGTGTGGGTACGGCGGTGTTCGACTGATTATACGTGCCTACTGTCTTCATCTGAGTTGCGGTCTTGGCACCAGACACCGAACCGGGGTTAGTGACCGTACCGATCCCTGACAGGTTGTTAGGCGTTGTTGTTATTGAACCGCGGGTGTATGTGATCCTTCCAGTCGTGAAATAGGAGTTGACGATATGTGTCGAACCTGTGGCATTGCCCAGTATCCCTCCTATGTTTGCCGTCACATTATTGGTTGTTGTCACTCTTATCATATATTGCTCTTCTGGGTTAGCGGGGGCCTCATCCAGGGCGTAACAGTTGACTATCGCTGCTGTTGTGGAGTCCATTCTGCCTGCGATGCCGCCTACGTTAAAGGCCGGAACCCCTCCGCCGCCTGTTTTCGTGAAAGAAGAGGTGATCGCTCCGATGTTGTAGCTGTTATATATCAGCGTACTTGTTCCGACTCCTCTTCCCACTATGCCGCCCAGCGATAACACGCCGCCGTTCATGGGTGAATTGCCCGTTCCTCTCATTATTACCGATCCGGCATTGAAGCATTCCTCTATGCGTAATGTCCCGTCCGAACCGCCCAGAATGCCGCCGACGCCCATGGTTAATGTATAGTTACCATTCTGACCGTTCGATATTGCGGTGATCTGACCGGCATTGACGCTGTCTATTATCGTTGTTGTTCCGTTCGCATAACCCACAAGGCCGCCCAGGTACATCGTCGTGGTCGCAGATCCTGTTCCCATCGGGGCCGATGTTGCCGTGACAGGGCCGACGGCATAGCATCGCTCTATCGTAACGTTCCCTGTGGTACGGGCGGCAATGCTGCCTCCGTACACGACTGCGCCGATGTAGGGCGTGATAGACACAAAACTACTGCCCATCAGTCCCAGATTATAGACCTCCGCGCCGTTGCCCAACAGTGCGAACATGCCTATGTGCACTCCGCCAGCCGCTTGCCATCTCTCGATGACACCGGCGTATGTCGAATAGCTGAGTCCGATTATTTCCTTGCCGTTACCATCGAACTCTCCGGTGAACGCTGCCACCGAATATGTTGGGTTGGCCGCTGTTCCCCCTCTTGTGACGCCTATCGGAAGGAATCCCGAATCTATCTCTATCGTTGTGCGGAACGTTCCGGCGCTGTAGGAATAAAGGTCCACCGAGTATGCGAACCTCACCCCTCCTATTATCCCTCCCACCACCATCGTATATTCGCCGAACGGGAGGTTGTTCACCATGATACGGTCTGTGTTGTTGGCGTTGTACATCCTGTCATCGAACCAGAGATACATTTCTGTGGCTGCTGATGATAATATGACCTCGACATTCGCAGTATTGGGGAGACCGGGAGTGAACGGAACAGTGATGGTTAAACTGGACCCTCCGCTGGAGTACGAACTGAGATCCATGTCATCCATGAGTATGTATTTTGCACTGAGCGACCACAGCACCCCCGGGAGCTCCGGTATGGTCGTGCCCTTACCTACTCTGTATAGGTCCTCGATCGTGTAGATCGGTATGTAGTTCCCGTTCGTATTGTACACTAAGTAATCTGCACCAAGTATCCCATCCTCATCAGCGTCATTGTATGTGCCCACCGGGCCCGATACAATGGCTACGAATGAGGATAATAAAAGTATGGATATTGCAGTGACTGACAATAACATGCAAATGTGGTTGTTCTTCATTGCGATCCCCCTCCGCTGTGCCGCAATCTTCAACATCTGTTTCCTTCAGACTCATCCCATCTTGAAAGATTAAACACTGAGTGCTCTTAGATGTAAAAATACCAATAAATAGTAATAAGTTTATAAATTATACAAGGTTTAGCCTCTGTAACTACGTTACAATTAAAGATTAACAATACCAGATAATGAATTTCACCGTGTGGTGACACACATATCCTGACGATTATTTCACTGTTTCACATGTTGAGAAATTGTTGTCAGGACGTGACAGTCATCCTGTCCTGTGATGCCGCCTAAATATCATATGCCAGTCAATAAAAATACGGAATAAGGAAATGTAAGAAAGATGCCGTGAAGGCATCTGTTTTGATGGTCTGTACGGGATCTCACTCCTTCTTCTCCTCCCTCCGCTTTACCAACATGGCTATACCTATTATAGAGAACAGGATGATGATCAAGATCAGCAGGAACCCTGAACTTTCCATTAACGCCTCGAACAATGATCTTTTTGTCGGCGAGAATCCTCCCGTCACGTCGACCGCATCATATATGTCGGCTGCGTAGGTATCATCGGTCATCTTTACCGGTCTGCCGTCATCCCATCCGTCGAACCTGTACCCGTTCGATGGTCCGGCCAGAATTTCGAGATTGGCGCCGTACTGTACTGTCAGTGTGACACTTGATGTGGCACTGTCAAGTGTCCCGCTGAATATGACGATCCCGTCGTAGGTGACCGTGTATGTTAACGTTCCCCCTGTACCGCTGTGGCTCAGTGTCACAGGGTATGTGTTCATGGTAACGTCTTCCACGGTGACCGTCATGTCCTCTGTTATGTTCAATATCGTGTACTCGCCGCTGCTCGCATCGACCGTTACGCCATTCACTTTCACCGCCGGCGATGATGCCGAGTATGCTGTGTCCAATGAGAACGTGAAGGTGAACGAGCTACCGTATTCAACAGGTGATGATCCTTCCTTCGCGTTCAGCGCATATCCCGTCCCGCCTGTCAGCGATACGGTGTATGTGTTGATCACTACATCTTCCACAGTAACGACGATATCTTCGGTTATGTTCAGTATCGTGTACTCGCCGCTGCTCACATCCACTTCCGTACCATTCACTTTCACTATAGCCAGTGATGCTGAGTACGGTGTGTCCAATGAGAACGTGAAGGTGAACGAACTGCCGTAGTCAACGGGTGACGAAGATCCGCTCTTTACATCGATCACATATCCCGTCCCGCCTGTCAGCGATACGGTGTATGTGTTTATGACAACCCCTTCGACCGTTACTGTCGTGTCCTCGGTTATGTTGGTGATGGTGTACTCGCCGCTGCTTGCGTCGACCGTTACACCGTTCACTTTCACCACCGGCGATGATGCCGAGTATGCTACATCCAGTGAGAACGTGAAGGTGAACGAACCGCCGTAGTTGACCGGTGATGACGATCCGCTCTTTGCATCGATCACATATCCCATCCCGCCTGTCAGCGATACGGTGTATGTGTTTATGACAACCCCTTCGACCGTTACTGTCGTGTCCTCGGTTATGTTGGTGATGGTGTACTCACCGCTGCTCACATCCACTTCCGTACCGTTCACTTTCACTATAGCCAGTGATGCTGAGTACGGTGTGTCCAATGAGAACGTGAAGGTGAACGAACCGCCGTAGTCAACGGGTGACGAAGATCCGCTCTTTACATCGATCACATATCCCGTCCCGCCTGTCAACGATACGGTGTATGTGTTTATGACAACCCCTTCGACCGTTACTATCACGTCTTCGGTTATGTTCAGTATCGTGTACTCTCCGTCGATGACCGTTACCGCGATGCCATTCACTTTCACCACTGCAGGTGATGCCGAGTATGCTGTCTCCAATGAGAACGTGAACGTGAACTTATCTCCGTATTCCACCGTCGTTGGATCAGCGGTTGTCATTACATATCCCATCCCGCCTGTCAGCGATACAGTGTATGTGTTTATGACAACCTCCTCGACCGTTACTGTCGTGTTCTCGGTTATGTTGGGTATGGTGTACTCTCCGCCGATCATGTCGACTTTTGTACCGTTCACTTTGATCACCGGTGACGATGCCGAATATGCTGTCTCCAGTGAGAACGTGAAGGTGAACGAACCGCCGTAGTTGACCGGCGATGCAGATCCGGGCTTCGCGCCGATCACATATCCCGTCCCGTCTGTCAGCGATACGGTATATGTGTTTATGACAACACCATCCACCGTGATGGTCATGGTCTCGGTTATGTTCAGTATCGTGTACTCGCCGCTGCTCACATCCACTTCCATACCGTTCACTTTGATCATCGGCGATGCTGCCGAGTATGCTGCATCCAATGAGAACGTGAAGGTGAACGGATCTCCGTGATCAACCGGTGATGACGATCCGTCCTTTGCTTTCAGTGTGTATCCCGTTCCGCTTTGCAGCATGACGGCGTATGTGTTTATGAGAACGCCTTCCACGCTGACGGTCGTATTCTCTCTTATGCCGGATATTGTGTACTCGCCGCTGCTCACATCCACTTCCGTGCCGTTCACTTTGATCACCGGCGATGATGCCGAGTATGCTACATCCAAGAAGAACGTGAATGTGTAAGATCCGTCGTACTGTACAGGCAGTGACGATCCGCTCTTTGCTTCCATCGTGTAACCTGTTCCTTCTGACAAGGTTACGGTGTATGTGTTAATCACCACATCTTCCACAGTAACGACGATATCTTCGGTTATGTTGGTGATGGTGTACTCTCCGCCGCTCACGTCCACTTCCGTACCGTTCACTTTCACTATAGCCAGTGATGCTGAGTACGGTGTGTTCAATGAGAACGTGAAGGTGAACGAACCGCCGTAGTCAACAGGTGACGAAGATCCGCTCTTTGCATCGATCACATATCCCGTTCCGGTTGTAAGCGAGACAGTGTATGTGTTTATCATGACATCTTCCACGGTGACGGTAACCTCCTTGGTTATGTTGGTGATAGTGTACTCGCCGCTGCTTGCATCGACCGTTACGCCATTCACTTTCACCACCGGCGATGATGCCGAGTATGCTGTGTCCAATGAGAACGTGAAGGTGAACGAACCGCCGTAGTCAACAGGTGACGAAGATCCGCTCTTTGCATCGATCACATATCCCGTTCCGGTTGTCAGTGATACAGCGTATGTGTTGATCACCACATCTTCCACAGTAACGACGATATCTTCGGTTATGTTCAGTATCGTGTACTCGCCGCTGCTCACATCCACTTCCGCGCCGTTCACTTTTACTATAGCCAGTGATGCAGAGTAAGGCGTCTCCAATGAGAACGTGAAGGTGAACGAACCGCCGTAGTTGACCGGCGATGCGAATCCGGGCTTCGCACCGATCACATATCCCGTCCCGTCTGTCAGTGATACGGAATACGTGTTGATGACAATCCCTTCTACCGTTATGACCTTGTTCTCGGTTATGTTGGTTATGGTGTACTCTCCGCCGCTCACGTCCACTTCCGTACCGTTCACTTTCACTATAGCCAGTGATGCAGAGTAAGGCGTCTCCAATGAGAACATGAAGGTGAACGAACCTCCGTAGTTGACCGGTGATGACGATCCGCTCTTTGCATCGATAACATATCCCGTTCCGCCTGTCAGCGATACGGAATAGGTGTTGATGACAACCCCCTCTACCGTTATGACCTTGTTCTCGGTTATGTTGGTTATGGTGTACTCTCCGCCGATCATGTCGACCTTTGTACCATTCACTTTGATCACCGGTGATGATGCAGAGTATGCTGCGCCCAGTGAGAACGTGAAGGTGAACGAGCCGTCGTAGTTGACCGGTGATACAGATCCGGGCTTCGCGCCGATCACATATCCAGTTCCAGTTGTAAGCGATACGGTGTATGTGTTGATCACCACATCTTCCACAGTAACGACGATATCTTCGGTTATGTTGGTTATGGTGTACTCTCCGCCGCTCACGTCCACTTCCGTACCGTTCACTTTCACTGTAGCCAGTGATGCAGAGTACGGTGTGTCCAATAAGAACGTGAAGGTGAACGAGCCGTCGTAGTCAACGGGTGACGAAGATCCGCTCTTTGCACCAATCACATATCCCGTTCCGGTTGTCAGCGATACGGAATACGTGTTGATGATGACCTCCTCTACCGTTATGACCTTGTTCTCGGTTATGTTGGTTATGGTATACTCTCCGTCGATGACCGTTACCGGGGTACCGTTCACTTTGATCACCGGCGATGATGCCGAGTATGCCGCGTCCAGTGAGAACATGAAGGTGAACGAACCTCCCGATTCCACCTCCGTCGGGCCCTCGGTCGTCAAAGTGTATCCGGTCTGCGGGGACGGCAGTGTCACATCGAACAGATACTGTATCGCGGTGATCGTTATCACCACATTATCGTTAACTTCGTCTATCGCGAACGAGCCGTCGCTGCTGTCATAGAAGTATGTTGATACGGGAATTCCGCCCATGGTTACCGTTACCGTATCGGGCAGTTTGTAACAACGGTCCGGCATGAACACGAAGTATAGACTATCACGGTCATTCACCGGCGGCAAAGCGCCGGATGGTGAGATGTTGTCCCCAATGACGGTGACGGTATATTCTACCGTTATGTGAACCTCGATGTCGCTGTATATGTCCGATATCCGGTACGTGAACTGGGCATCGCCCGCTGTGCCGCCGGTCCGCTGAACGTTCCCGAGCCCGACGATACTGACCGACGGAGCATATCCTATGTAACTTCCGTCAAGGGTGATCGTGAAATCGTGTGTGCTGCCCGGCTTTGCGGATGTGTCCTCCGGCAGTGTGCAGTATGTTCCCGGACCCTGATAGAAGTCCACATCGTATGCCTCCTTATCAACGGTTATCTTGATCACGATGCTTTCGGTGACGTCCTTTATGTTGTATTTGTACCTGAACACGGAATTATCGGTGACATTCTGATCCGTGATGTCCGTCCCGTTCACAGAGACCGTCAGTGTCTCCGGTTTGTATCTTGAATTTATCATGATGTCGAATTCAAAATCGGCATGGTTGCGCAAGGGCACCACACTGCGGTCGAAGTCCACTTCGAATACACCTCTGCTCTGCGGGTCTATCGTCACGTTGTGGCCTATGCCTGTCACGAACACTGTGCACGAACGCTTCACTTTTTGTAATGAGTATGTGTACACGTACGAATCTTTTTTGTATATGTCGCTCTTTTGCAGAACGAAGTTCTTGGCCGTCAGATCGATCACGAGTTCTCCGGTATGCAGTGCGATGTCCCCCAATCCCGGATTAATGAAGTCGCTGTAGTCCGGGTTGACGGTGAGAGTGAAGGGGAAGCTCATTCCCAGAGGCACGAAGTACGTTATGTACCTGTCATCTATTTTCATATAACCGAATTGTTTCAGCGGCGTCAATGTAAATCCCGCCTCCGACCTCAGGGTCACTGCCAATGTGATGGATGCATCCCCTGTGAAGGCGGTGATCTTCGGATATCCGTCGAACACCAGATCCGGCCTCATCGTCCAGAGCTTTTTATCATCATTGGCGATGTCCCATCCGGGGACGGTGCCGCCATTGAAGAGACCGGACAGACCCGGAATGTTCGTTCCGGATGTGTTGTATGTGGCGATGTCCATCATCTCGGTGTCACTTTTCGGGCCGGATGCCGAACCCGGGTTGTTCACCGTGCCGGAACCGTAGAGTCCCGCTATATATTTCCCATTGACGAACAGCTTGTGCACTCCGCCTAGGTTCTCCAGGAAATATGTGTTGACAAGATATGTTGAGTCCCCTGTACCCAGTATCCCTCCGACGTTCGCCGTCCAGCTGCTTGTTACGGTCATCTTCGAAGTGTCATTCTCGTTGAATATTGAATAACAGTTCACCGCCGCCGTCGTTCCGTTCCTCATGCGGCCGGCTATGCCGCCGACGGATAT
The DNA here is from genome assembly GCA_031285205.1 of Methanomassiliicoccaceae archaeon. Taxonomy (GTDB): domain Archaea; phylum Thermoplasmatota; class Thermoplasmata; order Methanomassiliicoccales; family Methanomethylophilaceae; genus Methanomicula. Next base: position 21,513 of record JAITWO010000038.1, read on the forward strand.
GACCGGATTATTCCCTCCTCCGCCGAGCTTCACTGCCGATGCTATTATCGTGGCGGTGTTGTAGCTGTTGTATATCAGTGTTTGATCGCTTGACAGTCCCGTCCCGTTACCGCCCAATATGCCTCCCACATACAGTTCAGAACTTGTGTTCAGCTTATCCGCGACCATCTTTCCGACCACGCGCCCGATATTCGCGCACTCTTCTATCGTTGTCTTACCGTTCGCGCCGCCCAATATGCCGCCTACGTACAGCTTACCGGTGAACATTGCGTTCTGGCCTGTGACCACTGCGGTGACAGGTCCGGCGTTGCGGCACTGGAATAGTTTCGTGGTCCCGCTGGCATAGCCGACGATGCTCCCGGCGTACGTGGTCCCGCTGGTGTTACCGGTACCGGTGGGCACCGATGCTGCCACCACCGGGCCGATAACGAAGCATTTCTCTATCGTTACGTTCCCTATTATATGGCCTGCGATTCCGCCTACATAGACGGTCGCCGTTCCGTATGCCGTGATGACGGTGAAATTGTTACACAGAAGGCCGAGCCCTGTGATCTTTGCGTTATTTCCTAGCTGTGCAAACAGACCGCCGTACACCGTTCCGGAGGTTGCCGTATTCGGTGTGTTGCTGTATGATGCATAATTCAGCCCTATGATGTTCTTGCCCTCGCCGTTGAACTCTCCCGTGAACGGGGATACGGTGAAGGCCCCTGTCGTCTGGTTTGTGATCTTCATGCCTATCGGCGTGAACACACTGGTCTCGAACGTTGTGTTGAACGTTCCCGCATCAAAAGAGAATATGTCAACGGAATATGCAAAACTCTCGCCCGTGACCAGTTTCCCGCCCAGGATCAATGTGTATTCGCCGAAGGGGATGTTATCGATGGACACTCTGTCGGTGTTGGTGCCGCGCTGCATGATGTCATCGATCCATACATACATTTCAGAAGCCATGGCGGACAGGATTATGTCCGCCTTCGCGGTCCCGTTCTGTGTTCCTTTACTGAACGGAACAGTAAGTCCCAATTTCACTCCGTTACCGATGGATGATGTACAGTCGATATCATTCTTCAGGTCATATTTTCCGTTGAGCGACCAGATGACACCTTCAGGGTATTTGTCGCCCGTGCCGACCCTCATCAGGTCCTCGAACTTGTATATGGGTATACGGCCGTCGTTATTAGTATAATATATCAAGTAGTCCTTCGGATCGTCTCCGAGGTCGTCAAGTGTATCGTCCCTGTCCTCACTTTTGCCTGTGTTCTTAAAAATCATCGCAAAAGTGACCAACGGAGATAATAACAACAGTGACACTGCTACGACTGTCAGTATGATTCTGATGTGCTTCTTCATTATGATCCCTTTCCGCTGTGTCGTATCCTTCTGCACATCCGTATTGCTCTTTCAGACCTCCTCCTCCCCCTTTGAAAGATCTCGACACCGAGCAATAGAGGATAGCTGATAGAGAATATATACTCTGTGGTGTAAACCTGCTATAAAATCAATAGTTGGATGCTCAAAAAATGTTCACATATATATAATTAATGTTTATCCATTTTGACTGCCGCTATGGAAATATCACCCTGTTCTGTATCTTAAGATGGCCGCGATGCCTCCCAGCGCCGCCAGTTGACGGCCTGCATCATGCTTCTCGGAAACGATTATCACATTCCCCTTCTGAGATTCCGCATCCTTCACAACAGCATCATGGTCCTTCTCCCTTATCCTCGAATCCAATATCAGCAACGTTTCCACAGCGCCCGCTCTTGCCGCATCCTCGACCTGTTTCGGTCCGTATGTTGCCAACCCGTCCTTGCCTATCTCTTCCATCAGTTTCTCCACGGATTCCATCTCGGCGGCGACCCGTGATTCGCGGAGGATTTCCGCGCCCATTCCCTTCTTCATAAGTTCGTTTATCCCTGCCATACCGGATTGGCCCGTATGGTGCACATGCGCCTTTGAGAACAGCAACGGCGCCGTTCTCTTCCCTGATTCCGCTAACGCTTCCTTTTCGAATCCCGGACCGAGGATCACCAGCGGCATCCCCTCCTCCGCCGTCGCCGCCAGCTTCGATATTATCTCGTCGTGGTATACAGATGCCGTTTCCTTCTCCTGATATTGTTTCCCTGACCGCATTGATCTTATCGTTGCCATCTCCTTTAATCCGTACTGCCTGAGGACGGCTATCGAGGCCTCGTCCTGGTCCAATGAAACGAATACGACCATCGGCCTCTTTGATTCGAATACTGCCTTCCTGAGCCGTTCCAGCTGTGTCTCGCGCCACCTTTCCTTCGTTATCGTCAATGTCTCGCCGACCTCGAAGATCAGCGTATGGTGCTGCCCTATGTCCTGCGGGCCTTCCGTTATCGTACCGAGCACCCTCAGTCTTAATTCTGCGTCCGAGAACTCGATCTTCTCCGTTCTTACGGACAGCGTCATCCGTTTCTTTTCCGCTCTCTCTGCCCTCAGCTTATCCGTCTGCTTTTCATCGCGCCGCGTTGTTGACGCCGTTAATATGTCATTTGTATCGATCACATTGAACAGATGCCAAATGTCATCCTCCGTTTCTATTTGTACTCTCATGGACCCGTTTACAGGGTCCTGGTCCAGCAGGCGCATGCCATCCCATTGCATCATCACGTTTTTATGTTTCGTTATTTTAACGGCGTTTTGTCTATGGAGAGACAACCTGAACTCACTGCTGTATTACTCCATGTGCACCCATTAAATATAATCCAATGGTACTGTGTAAACCCGATGATGCGCTGTTTCCTTGTGATCGGGGACGGGACAGTGTTTGAGGGAATGTCCTTCGGACATCAGTGCGCTGTTCTCGGAGAGATCGTTTTTACAACATCCATGTCCGGATATCAGGAGAGTATCACAGACCCTGCGTATAAAGGTCAGATACTTGTCTCCGCATACCCGCTGATCGGAGATTACGGGATCAATGAAAAATATGCTATGTCCGACGGGATCCATACCGCCGGCTTGGTCGTGCGTGAATATTGTCATGAACCGTCAGACATGTACGGCGGAAGGACACTGGACTCATACATGAAAGAACACATGATCCCCGGGATATCAGGGATCTATACAAGGGACGTTATCAAAATAATACGCGACAACGGCACCATGAACGCCGCGATAGTGTATGATGAGAAGGACATTGATGCGGTAAAGAAGAAATTGAAGAAGAAGATCGAACCGCGATGCCTTGTGCCCTCCGTGTCCGTGAAGAAGGCCGAGAAGATAGACAACGGAAAGGGCATCTCCATTGGGATCGTAGATTGCGGCACGGTGCGCAGCATGATATCCGATCTTTCGGAAAAGTATGACATAATGATGTTCCCGTATGACACGAAAGCATCCGAGATAACAGATTCCGGTGTGAAAGGTCTGATAATATCAAGCGGCCCGGGGGATCCGGGGGATCCCGTGATAACGGCTACCGTTGTAAGGACGGTGAAGGACCTTTCCTCGAAGATGCCCATAGCCGGCGTGGCCTTCGGTGCGCAGGCGATCGCGGCGGCCTTCGGCTGTAAGATGATGAAGATGAAATTCGGGCACCACGGCTCAAGCCAGCCGGTGAGGTCCGGGAAAAGGGCGTATATAACTTCACAGAACCATCTTTACACCATAGACCCGGATTCGGTCAAAGGGACAGATATAATAGTGGACCAAACGAACGTGAACGACCTTACCGTTGAGGGTTTCAGCCACAGAACATTACCGATATTCGGGATCATGTATTATCCTCCGTCACTGAGGTTCGGAGAGGGTTCATACTTTTATGAGAAATTCGATAAGATGATGGAGGCCCGGAGATGAAGAAGAAGTACCGTAAGCTCATGATAATCGGTTCCGGGCCGATAACGATCGGTCAGGCCGCCGAATTTGATTTCTCGGGTTCGCAGGCATGCAAATCAATGACTGAAGAAGGATACAAGACGGTGCTCGTGAACTCGAACCCGGCGACCATCCAGACCGATCTGGATATGGCCGACAGCGTTTACATAGAACCGTTACAGGCCGATGTCATAGAAAAAATAATAGAGAAGGAGAAGGTGGACGGCATATTGTCTGGCATGGGAGGGCAGACAGCACTGAACCTGTGCTCCGAGCTGGCTGAGCGAGGCATACTGAAGAAGCATGGTGTCGAACTGCTCGGAACGCAGCCGGATGCCATCGCGATGTCCGAGGACCGTGAATTGTTCAAGCAGACCATGATAAAGATCGGCGAGCCCGTTCCGAAGAGCAGGACCGTGAACAGCATCGGCGAAGCACTGAAAGCGGTCGATGAGATAGGTGCGTATCCCGTTCTGATAAGGCCCGCATACACCCTTGGGGGCACCGGCGGAGGGATAGCGTATGACGAGGACGAATTGAAAGAGATATGCGCCCGCGGTCTCGCCTATTCGAGGATCCATCAGGTGCTCATCGAAGAAAGCGTGTTAGGATGGAAGGAATATGAATACGAGGTCATGAGGGACAAGAATGACAACTGCATCATAATATGCAACATGGAGAACCTTGACGCCATGGGCATCCATACCGGCGAGAGCATAGTATGTGCGCCATGCCTCACGCTGTCCGATGATGACCACAAACGCCTGAAGGCCGCATCCCTGAAGGTGATACGCGCGCTTCATATCGAGGGCGGATGTAATGTACAGTTCGCGTTCAATCCCGCGAACGGTGAATACAGGCTGATAGAGGTGAACCCGCGTGTATCCAGGTCGTCGGCGCTGGCATCAAAGGCGACGGGGTACCCGATCGCACGTGTCTCCGCGAAGATAGCCGTAGGGTATGCGCTTGACGAAATAAAGAATAAGGTCACCGGGACGACGTACGCATCGTTCGAACCCTCAATAGATTACGTCGTGGTGAAGATCCCGAGATGGCCGTTCGATAAGTTCCGGATGGTGGATCGTCATCTGGGAACACAGATGAAGAGCACCGGGGAGACCATGTCCATAGGACGGACGTTCGAGGAGGCCCTGTTGAAAGGGGTGCGCTCGCTGGAGATCGGTGTGACGGGATTGGACCGTGTGTCCATGAGCGACGCGGAGATAGACGATGAACTGAGGAACGCAACGGACAAACGCCTCTTTGTGATCGCGGAGGCCATCCGAAGGGGGATGAGCATTGAAAGGATCTCCGACATGACGAAATGGGACCGCTTCTTCGTGCTGAAGATAAAGAACATCGTTGAGATGGAAGATTTATTGAAGAGGGGGCTTACCCCTGAGAACTTACGCAAAGCGAAGGGGATGGGCTTTGCCGATCCCGTTATCGCAGCCCTTTCCGGAACGGACGAGATGAATGTCCGCGAGCTGAGGAAAAAGAATGACATCGTGCCGTCGTACAAGATGGTGGACACCTGCGCCGGTGAGTACGAAGCAAGAACTCCGTACTTCTACTCCACTTACGGCGGGAGATGCGAGGTCGCCCGTGACAAGAAGAAGAAGAACGTGGTGATCATAGGCGGCGGGCCGATAAGGATCGGTCAGGGGATCGAATTCGATTACAGCTGTGTGCACGGCGTCATGACCATACAGGACGAGGGGTTCGATGCGGTCATCATCAACAACAATCCGGAGACCGTCTCAACCGATTACGACATCTCGGACCGCTTATACTTTGAGCCGCTGACGCTGGAGGATGTGCTCAACATAATTGAAAAGGAGGATGCGTACGGCGTGATCGTCCAGTACGGAGGACAGACGAGCGTGAACCTGGCCATCGATCTGGAGAAGGCGCTGGAGGGATCGAGGACGAAGATATTGGGCACCAGCCCGGATATGATGGATGTTGCCGAAGACCGAAAAAGATTCTCGAAACTGATGGACGACCTGAACATCAGCCAGCCTGATTCCGGGACAGGATATTCATTCGATGACGTCAGGGGGATAGCGGAACGCATCGGTTATCCGGTCCTTGTAAGGCCGTCATACGTCCTTGGAGGGCGCGCAATGGAGATCGTGTATTCAGAGGACGAACTGAGGACCTATGTGGAAACGGCGGTGAAGGTCTCCCGTAAACATCCCATTCTGGTCGACAAATATCTCACGGAGGCGATAGAGATAGATGTGGACCTTGTCTCTGACGGTAAAGACGTGTTCATAGGCGGGATAATGGAACACATAGAATATGCGGGCGTGCATTCCGGGGATGCAACGATGGTGTTGCCTCCGTTCTCGCTCAGCGACAAGATAATAGAGGATATCAAGGACATATCATCGCGCGTTGCGCTTGCGCTTCAGGTCAAGGGCATGCTGAACTTACAACTCGCGGTGAAAGATAACATCGTGTGGATGATCGAGGCCAATCCGCGATCATCGCGCACCATACCGTTCATCTCAAAGGCGATAGGCGTACCGTTGGCGAAGATAGGCACGAAGGTCATGTTGGGGAAGAGCCTGAAGAAACAGGGATTCGTCGGGTACAGGGATATAGATCATTATGCTGTCAAAGCGTCGGTGTTCCCCTTCCTTAAGCTTCCCGGAGTTGATTCGATACTGACGCCGGAGATGAAGAGCACCGGCGAGGTGATGGGGATAGACGAGGACCTTGACATCGCCTGCTATAAGGCCCTCATCGCCGCCGGTAACAAACTGCCGAAGAGCGGTGGGGTGTATCTGACCGTCAACGATAATGACAAACCCGAGATCATAGATTCTGCCAGGTCATTGAAGGAGATGGGATTCACATTATATGCAACGAAAGGGACGTCAACATACCTCCGCGAGAACGGCATCGACGTCACAACGGTGTTCAGGGTCAGCGACAAACAGAATCCGAATGCGATCGGGCTGATGCGCGAAGGGAAGATAAACCTCATAATCAACACGCCGTCGATGCACTCCGGCGCGAGGAGGGACGGTTACATGATGCGCCGCCTTGCCGTTGAATTGGAGATCCCCTTCGTGACGTCGGTCAACGGGGCAAATGCGGCGGTCGGCGCCATCAAGAACGCCGGCAGCAAGAAATTGAGCGTCAGAAGTATGAAAGAATTCCACTGATCATCTGAGGATCAGTGACGCCACCCCTCTGCAGTTCCTCATCGCCGGTATGAACTCCGCCGGAAGGTTGCCGTCAAGCACTATGAGCAGGTGTGCGCTCTTTCCGTCCGGATCGTCAATGACCGCCTGCCTTATGCTTATGCCCGCCGCAAGGGCCACCGCCGATACATCGGCCAGTATGCCCGGGATCTTTGCATCCGTCGGCAATATCTCAAGCACCGAACACCCTATCTGATGGGCGACATCCGACAGCAGAGCTATCGGTTTAAGGTTGGCGTAGAACATACTTAGCTCGCGGTCCTTCGATATCCTGTTTATTGCGGACCTTGCGACACGCCTGTCTGCACCCGCCGCCCTCCCGACGGCGACGTCCGACAGCTCAACGGGGCCGCAATATGCCTTCCCGTCCCTGACCGACGTTCCGAGGCGGAGCATCATCCTTGCAACCATCTCCTGCATCGGGAATCCGGAGAACACTTCAGAGAGTCTTTCCACGGGTCATCATCCGCAAAGTCGGTAAAAAACATTCGCATCCGTCCCTGTGATACTTTGGCGCATCTCACGGAGATGCGGACGGACAACCGAACAGCACCGCATCGTGATCACACCCGATGCTGACCACGGTCCCTCGGTCATTCGATGCACTGTCCGCTGAATACTCCCTTTCCTGCTGGCGACCTGCGCCGTTCTGATCAGCGGTACATGAAATTCCAGTCCTCTGCCGGCGTAGGGCTTCTGTATTCCGAGTACACCTCATCGCCGTTTCCCAGGATCTTTTGTATGTACGATACCATCTCATACGCCGCCATGGTGTCCGGGTGGTCCGCGCCTGCTGTCCTGTTCATTATCTCCATCGCTTTGACCGCACTCTCCAGCGCTTTGATGTGGGCACCGGTGCGCAGGTGCGCCACCCCGATGTTACTGTGCGTTGCCGCCGTGTAATAATGATCGCTTCCGAACACCTTTTCCCTTATCTTCAGCGCCTTGCCGTAGTACTCTATCGCCTTGCCGTACTCTCCGCTGTCGGAATATGCGTTCCCCATGCTGTTGTAAGTCGCTGCAGTGTCCTCGTGACCTATGCTCAGCACCCTCTCCCTTATCTCCAGCGCCTTGCCGTAATACTCTATCGCCTTTCCGTACTCCTCCCTTTCCGCATACGCCGTCCCTACATTGTTGTATGTGGATGCGATGCTCGGATCGTTTATCCCGCTCATCCTCCCGCTGACCCTCAGTGCCTTGATGTAATACTCCACGGCCTTATCGTAATCCCCTTTATCGGAGTACACATTCCCTATCCCCGTGTACATGGGTGCGATGCCCGGATGCTCCGCGCCGAACATCCCTATCCTGAGGTCCAATGCCTTGAAGTAGTATCTCAGAGAGGCATCATAATTTCCGGAACCGCGCAGATATCGTCCCGCCAATGAATTCAGCGTCGGCGCGTAAATGCCTTCTGCTGCCGCATCGGCAGCCGATATCAGCACCGGAAGGACATCCATCTTCTCCGCCCAGTTGTTGAACGCACGGCCCAGGTCGAAGAATCTTTCCACCGATCTGAAGAACGCCGCGCATTCATCCTCTCCTGGGCTGAAGTCTCTGCGCAATATGTCCGCGATCATGGGGTTCACGGATATCATATCATCATCGGTGCGGTCGATATGCGTCAGTTCCGCCCAGCCTTTGTCCTCCAGCGACCTCAGCACATCGCCGTCCCTCCTGCTGTCAAGTCCTGAGAATTCTATGAACCTCCCGAGCGGCATGCCTGATGCCGGCAGCATTGACAGTACTTTCAGTATCTCCCTTTCCCTGCCGTCCAATGATGACATGGCCATCAGCATTGAAAGGCGAGCGGCGATCATCTCATCATCGCCTGCGGGCCGCGAGGCCGTGCCGGCCGCGGACATCCTCCTCAGTATCCTTGGCTTTGTCCCGTGCATGTTGATGTGGCGTGCGATCTGCGCTACCGTCAGTGTGTGGTAACATGCATGGGATAGCAGGCTGTGTACCTCTCTTTCCCTCTGCCTCGCCCATCTTCTTTTGCTGTCGCTCAGTATCCTGAGCAGCATCTCTGCCGCCGTTCCCTCAGAGAGCGTTCCTATCTCCATGCCGACATTCCTTTTCAGATACCCGGGATCCCTGCTGATGAATATCTTCTTGAACCTGTATTGCAGGACGGCGCTCAAGTGCGTGTCATCCTGAGCGTTGAGATCATCTATGACCATCAGCGTCCTCGGGTTGTCGGCAAGGACGGACAGTTTGTATCGGAAGAGGGTCTCCTCATTCAGTATCGTCCCTTCCTCTATTCCTTCGACCTTGAGGTGCCAGGCGATGGTCGACCTCAGATCTCCGTCGTATGCCAGCCATATCACCGGCCTTTTGCCTATATTGCTGTCATCATCCTCCGTATCGGCCCATCCTTCAGCAAATTTTCTGCACATCTCCGTTTTTCCTATGCCGGCAGGACCGCAGACGAAGACGGCGTCACTCCTCTCCGCCAGTAATGAGAGTTGTAGCAGTTCCGTCTCCCTTCCCATGAATGTATCTGACGGGCGGGGGTATGATGTCATCACCGGGCCTCCTGCGGGCCTCTGCGATCCGCCTTTATCATGAACGGCAATGAGCTCCCTCATCACGTCCATGAGGTCCGTCCGGATGCTGCCCTGAACTTCGCATCGGCCCATCTTCTCCTCCGTTCCGGGCTGCGCCCATATCCTGTCATGGACGGTGAGCATGAGCTCCTTGATCTCCCTCAGCACCTTTTCTTTGATATCAGTGTCATTGAGATACTCCATCTCCGACGGGTCAACGCGCCTCGTCGGTTCCGTGTCCCTTATGAATATGCATCCGCAAATGAGCCTTCGGTTCTTCTCACTGCCCAACACCTTTCCCACGTTCTCGGTCATCCTCAGGCCTGAGAGGGCGGATGCGACCTCGCCGTCCATCGTCTCTCCTTTCTGTGACCTTTTGATCTTTCTGCCGAATACGGAAAGATATGACCCTTCTATCTTTGCGGACGCATATCCGGACAGCAGTGCCGCAAATTTTTCCAACAGTACGTCCTTCATCGGTATCAGTGCTTGATACTGTATGCGCACTGTTGATTATGACCTTTGGCCCTCTAGATGCGGCGGCATCCTTCGGAATTTTGTGATCGGCGTTTAGATGTATACGAATTTTTTAATATTGAAATATTCTGTAAAGAATAATAATGACAAAAGAGGTTTTAATCATTGATGTTCTACGTGCGTTACGATATTCGTAGCGGAGAATAGAAAATGAGCAAGATACGCGTTGCCGTGCTAGGCGCCACAGGAATGATAGGACAGAGATTCGTGCAGATGCTTGAGGGCCACCCTTACTTTGAGATAGAAGGGCTGTATGCATCCGACCGGTCCGATGGAAAGAAACTGAAGGACGTCCTTAAGGTGAGAGATTTTGAATACAAGAACGAGACGCTTGATATGAAGATGGAAACAATGGACCTCAAGAAGATCGCGAAGAACGCAAGGGTGGCATTCAGCGGTCTGCCGTCCGACCTTGCAGGAAAGACCGAGAGCGACCTTGCCGAGGGCGGTATCGCAGTGTTCAGCAACGCCGGCGCGCACAGAATGGACAAGGACGTTTCGATACTCATTCCGGAAGTGAACCCATCTCATCTTGATTCGGTGAAGGACCAGGCGACATACGGGAACGGCGGGTACATAGTCACGAATGCCAATTGTTCAACGACCGGCATAGCGCCGCCACTGGCTGCGGTACGCGATGCATACGGCCTCGATTTCGTGTCTGTATCAACATATCAGGCGCTTTCCGGCGCCGGATACCCCGGAGTACCGTCGCTTGACGCCGTAGGGAACGTCATACCTTTCATAGGCGGCGAAGAGGAGAAGATGGAAGCGGAGATCGTAAAGATACTGGGAACATATGAGGACAGATCGTTCAATTACGCGAAGTTCAGAATGCTCGCCAACTGTGCCAGGGTGCCGGTCATCGACGGCCATCTGGAATCGCTGGTCATCAAGATGGATGATACGCCGTCCGTTGAAGAATTGATAAGGACGTTGAGTTCATACAAGGGTGAGCCACAATCGCTTAAATTACCATCAGCGCCGGTGCAGCCGATAATAGTGCGCACCGAGAACAACAGGCCGCAGCCTGCGCTGGACTCAATGGCCGGCTCCCCCGAAAGGGCGAGAGGGATGTCCGTTGTTGCCGGCAGGATCAGAAAAAGTGACGAATATTACAAATTGTTCGTCTTATCGCACAACACCATGAGGGGCGGGGCCGGCGGTTCCCTCCTGAATGCGGAACTGGCGAAAGCGAAGAAGTTACTGTGAAGATATGGTGAATACAATGAAAAGAACGTACAGCGAGATCAACGAGAAGATAAGGAAACGGAAGGCTGTCGTTCTTACCGCCGAAGAGGTGATAGACGTTGTCAATGACAAGGGCATCAAAGGCGCGGCGGAGGAAGTGGATGTCGTTACCACGGGGACATTCGGTGCAATGTGCTCTTCCGGCGCGTTCCTGAACTTCGGGCACAGCGACCCTCCGATACGGATGGCCAACATCTCCCTCAACGGTGTGCAGGCATACGGCGGATTGGCGGCGGTGGACACGTACATCGGCGCCACGCAGATGACGGACAAGAAGGGTGGAGGTTACGGCGGAGGGCATGTGATAGAGGACCTGGTCGCCGGAAAGAAGATACATCTCGTCGCATCCGGCCCCGGGACCGACTGCTATACAAGGAAGAGCATTGAGACGACCGTGTCGTTGAGCACCATGAATGAGGCCTACATGTACAACCCCCGCAATGTGTACCAGAACTACGCTGCTGCAACGAACTCCACTGATAAGACGCTGCACACATACCTTGGCAAGCTGCTGCCCAACTTCAAGAACGTCACGTACAGCTCCGCCGGTCAGCTGTCCCCGCTGATGAACGATCCCCATCTGGATACCACGGGCATCGGCACGAGGATCTTCCTGGGCGGAGGGGAAGGTTATGTGACGTGGTCAGGGACGCAGTTCAGCACCGCTGCGGAAGAACAGAACGGGGTGCCCACTGGCAGCTCAAGGACGCTGGCACTGATAGGCAACCTCAGAGGGATGGACCGGGAGTTCGTACGCGGCCTTGATATATTCGGGTACGGGACATCGTTAGCGGTGGGAGTGGGCATCCCTATACCGATACTGAACGAAGGCGTCATGGAAAGGTGCGCCATAACCGATGATAAGATATTCACGCATGTATTCGATTACGGCATCCCGTCAAGAACAAGGCCTGTCATCGGTAAGGTCAGTTACGCCGACCTCAGGTCAGGAAAGGTGGAGATGGGAGGACGTGTGATGAGAACGTCGTCATTATCATCGTACAAATATGCAAAGAAGGTCGCCGAGAAGCTGAAGGGCTGGATATCGAATGATAAGTTCCAGCTTACGATACCGTCGTTGCCGTTGCCCAAAGAGGGTTCCGTGAAGGGGCTGAGATGATGGACAAGAAATTCAAGCTGAAATTCAACAACAGCAATCTGCATGAATCGGTGTCATACATCCTTGTGTCCAAGTTCGACATAAAGCCGAACGTGCTCCAGGCGAAGATCGACGGCAGCGGAGGACGTATGATACTGTCGATGAGAGGTAGCGAGAAGAACATAGAGAATGCGATATCCTATCTTGAATCGGCGGACATAGTTGTGGAGGAAGCCGACGACATAAAGATGGATAAGAAGAGATGCATCGACTGCGGCTCCTGTGTTTCGATATGTCCCACGTTCGCGTTCGAGATCGATAAGAGCACGTGGGATGTCAGCCTTGACACCGGCAAATGCGTGGCATGCGGAACATGCATATCGGCATGTCCGACGCACGCCATCTCGCTGAAGATGAATCTATGATCAGGGAGCATTTCGAAGTCAATCAGACGGCTGTCACCATAATCGCTTACCGCAACGTCCATGTGAAGGCTGCTAAGGAAGCGATATTCGACGCCCGTGAACAGATAGAGCGCAAGATATCGCAGGACCGTTATTTCCAAACCACATATGAGCCGTACATCGCCTCCCCTTATGACGGTCATGTCGTCAAACGCATGTGCGGTGCATCGATATTGGCGGATGTCGGGCCGATGGCAGCGGTCGCCGGCGCCATCGCCGAACATGCCGTTGAGCGGATGATGAGGGAAGGGGCGGAATATGCCATTGTGGACAACGGCGGTGACATCGCCCTGATATCGGACAGGGATGTGCGCATAGGGATGTACGCTGACGTGAACGGCCATCGGCTGTCGCTGCTTGTCCCTCCTTCCAGGAACATATTAGGGATATGCTCATCCTCCGGGTCCGTCGGGCCGTCGGTGTCGTTCGGAAGGAGCGACATATCAACGGTCATATCAAATGACGTCTCATTGGCCGATGCCTGCGCGACCGCGCTCGGCAACATGGTAAAAGAACGGAGCGGCATGGCCGAACATCTGGAGAAGATATGTTCAATCAAAGGCATAATAGGATGTCTGGCATATTGCGACTCCTCGTTGGCCGTATGCGGCGATGTCCCTGAACTCGTCAGGTCGGATGCGAAGGACGACATCATCACGAAGGTCCTGCTGATCTGACCCGTACGGCAGAAGACTCGGTGAGTGATAACACTCGAAGGCGATGATCAGCGAGACGTTTCTCAGAATGGAGAAGGAAACATACAGCATGGTCTATCCCGGAGAGCGCTAGAGGGCGATATGCGTGTTGAGGAAGTAAAACAGAAGCTGCAGTGACGCCGTGAAATACGGCAACTTTTTATCCTTCATCAATATGGGCTGATGTGAGATATATGACACTCAAGATAGCGGTCCCTAATAAAGGGCGGTTGAACGAAAGGGCGGTCGAGCTCCTTCAGAGCTCCGGGCTTGACCTCGGAGAGGGATGGGGCAGACGCCTCTACGTCACCGTTCAGAACCAGGATATCGAAGTGATCTTCGTGCGCGCGCAGGACATCCCCGAATTCGTGGCAGGCGGCTCGATAGATATGGGGATCACGGGCCAGGATCAGGTGGCCGAGTCCGGACAGGAGGTCGAATGCCTCATGGGCCTCGATTTCGGACACTGCAGGCTTTGCGTCGCGGTACCGGAGACGTCCGGGATCAAGGATGTCGGCGAACTGAAGGCCGGGTGCAGAGTGGCAACCTCTTTCCCAAATCTCACAAAGAGATTCTTTGAATCGAAGAAAAAGAAGGTGGAGGTGGTCAACGTCTCCGGGGCGGCGGAGATAATGCCGTATCTCGGCGTCTCAGATATAATAGTGGACCTTGTGTCGAGCGGTTCAACGCTAAAGACGAACAGACTGACGGTGATCGAGGACATCATGGAATCTCAGGCGGTCATCGTCTGCAACAAGAGAGCGATCAAGACGAAAAAGGACGCCGTGAACGGCATTGTGGATTCGGTAAGGAGCGTCATAGTCGCGGAGAACAAGACATATCTGATGGCGGACGTCCCGAAAAGGAAACTTACCAAGATCCAGGAACTGTTCCCGGGCGTCGCCGGACCGACGGTGATGAACATCGCCGGGAACGATGACATGGTGGCGATGCATGTGGTCATCGATAAGAAGGATGTTTACGATTCAGTTAACACATTAAAGAAGATGGGCGCCAAAGGGATATTGACATTGCCTATAGACAGGTTGGTGCCTTGACCATGGACAGAGAGCGGATGAGGAGCACCGCGAGGCACTTCCAGAGATATTACAATCCTGAAGTGGGCAACGCCATACGTATGGACACGAACACCAACGTATTGGGCTCCAATCCCGCTGCCGCGAAATTCCTCGCATCACAGAAGATGGATGTGAATGATTACCCTAACACCTATTCCGACGGCCTGAGGGACGCACTCGCCGACCTCTATGACCTTGAACGGGAGAACTTCGTTGCCGGTTCCGGTTCGGATGAGCTGTTGGACGTGGCGTTCAAGACATTCACCGAATGGAACGATAACATAACGGTGCCTGTTCCCTCATACACGCTGTATGATTACTTCGTGAGCATGAACGGAGGGAAGGCATGCGCCGTTGACCTGACGGATGATTTCCAGCTGGATGTTGATGCCTTGCTCAGGCCGGACTCCAAGATCATAATAATGCCATCCCCTAACAACCCGACCGGCAATTCGTTCAGGCCCAAGGACATAGAAGAGATATTGGAAAGGTCCGAGGGGCTGGTCGTTGTTGATGAGGCGTACGGCGAGTACGCAGGAACATCGATGATACCGAGGGTCGATGAGTTCGATAACCTCATTGTCATGAGAACATTCTCCAAAGCATACGCCATGGCCGGCCTTCGTGTAGGCTACAGCGTCTCCAATAAGAACATCTCGGACATGATGAACTGCGTCAAGATACCGTATTCGCTGAACATGATCAGCGAGGGTGCCGCGATAGCCGCCGTCGGGGACCAGGACTTCATACGGAGAAGTGTGAAATTGGTCAACGACAATCGCACACCGTTATCCGACGGATTGATAAAACTCGGTTTCGAACCTTTCCCGTCGGATTCGAACTTCATATTGGCACGTTCTCCGATAGATCATAAGGCAATGACGGAAGGGCTGAAGAAGAAGGGCGTCCTGATAAGGGACTTCGGATCGAAAAGAAGGACGGAGAACTGTGTCAGGACGACCATCGGAACGAAGGAACTGAATGACATCCTCTTGGCTAAGGCCGAGGAAGTGATCTCCGGGAAGAAATGAGGTTCTGGCAATGTTGATAATCCCTGCCGTGGACATAATGGACCGTCGGGTGGTACAACTCGTTGGCGGAGTTCCCGGGACAGAGAAGATAACCATGCCGGACCCTGTGAAAGCGGCTGGTGTGTGGGTGTCCAAGGGCGCCAAAGCATTGCACATAATCGATCTGGACAGCGCGTTCGGAAAAGAGAACAACATACCCGTGATAAAAGAAATAATAAGAACGTACGATGTCCCGGTGGAGGTCGGCGGAGGCATAAGGAACGAGGAGACGATAAGGGAGCTTCTCGATGCCGGAGCCGATAAGGTCATCGTCGGTACGAAGGCCATCACCGAGCGCGGCTGGCTGAGTGAGATGGCAGCGAAGTTCCCCGGAAGATTACTGTTGGCGATGGACACCAAGAAAGGCAGGATAGCGGTGAAAGGATGGCAGGAGGATTCTCTGATGTCCGTGGATGAGATGTTCAGCATCATCGCTGACATGCCGCTTGCCGGCATCCTGAACACCAACGTTGACGTTGAGGGGCAGGGAAAGGGGATAGACGAAGCACAGGCCAGGGATTTCATCTCAAAATGCCCGCACCCCGTGATCGCGTCCGGAGGCGTTACCGATGAGGGTGATGCAAGGAAGCTTGCCGCAGCGGGTGCCGCAGCGGCGGTCGTGGGTGTTGCGATATATACCGGAACCATGGAGCCGTGGAACTGGGATTCCCCTTGGATATCTAATATCTAAATGATACTATTATATATGTTCAACGCATATGCGTGACCATGAGACTTCCCTGTGAAACGATAATCGTGGAGATCCTGCCGATAATGAGAAAAAAACTGGCCCTCGATCTCATAGAAACACACAGAATGCGCAAAGCTGATGTTGCCAGGCTGTTCGGCGTGTCCGGTACGGCCATATCACAGTACGTCTACGGAATGAGAGGCAATAACTCACTGCTGGAGGATAGTCCCCATTACGAACGGTTCGTGAAGGAGATATCCCTTTCTGCGGAGAAGGTCGCGGAAAAGAAGAGCAACGTTACTGATGAGTTATGCCGCCTGTGCGACCTTGTGAAATGCATCGGCATGGTCGACGGCATCTACGATAACAAGAAAGGATACATTCCCGTCATAAAATGCGCCGAGTGCCCCCGTAGCGGTTAAGCGGTCGATGTGTTCAGCGCACCGCATCTGCGCACGTTATAACATATTGGATAAAACAATTCTTATACGAACTCCCCGATAATGTCCCGATACCAATGAAAGGAAGAGTATCGAAGATAGAGCGCAGGACGAAGGAGACCGACGTCTCTGTGAGCATCGGCATAGACGGCAAAGGGATATATGATGTCACGTGCAGCAACCGTTTTCTGAAGCACATGATCGAGACGCTGTCCAGATACTCGTCCGCCGACATATGTGTGAAAGTGACGGGCGATGATGAGCACCATATAATTGAGGATGTCGGTATAACCATGGGCACGGCGTTTAAGGACGCTCTCAAGGACATCCCGATTGAAAGGATGGCAACGAAGACCGTCGTCATGGACGATGCGATGGTGACCGTCTCGCTGGACATCATAGACAGACCGTATGCGGAGATAGACTGCCCTGACCCGCTTTATCACCACTTCTTCAGAAGCTTCGCGATGTCCTCCGGAATGACGCTGCACATACTTGTGATAAGAGGGTTCGACGACCACCACATCGTGGAAGCATCATTCAAAGCGCTGGGAAGGGCCTTGAAAGAAGCTGTCAGGAAAAGGGACGCAGAGCTGAGCACCAAGGAGAAGGCTTCGCTTAAGGGTGTTTGACGTGACCGTGAAAAAGATAATCCCTTGCCTTGATATGAAGGACGGGAAGGTAGTCAAAGGGGTCAGGTTCGTTAACATACGGGATGTTGGAGATCCACCCGCACTTGCCTCCAAATATGAACATGACGGGGCTGACGAGGTTGCGTTCCTTGACATATCGGCAACTATCGAAGGACGGAAGACCATGCTCAGGGCGGTCTCAGCGACCGCAAA